>DAIQNM010000010.1:0-24583 GCA_036788375.1 Cyanobium sp. CTOTU6536
GATCTTCGATCCGGCGGTCTACCGGGGCGACCGGGAGGTGGACCTGGCCATGGCCAGGCTGTTCGGCGGCTTCCCGCCCGACTTCTTTGCCGGTTACGAAGAAACCTGGCCCCTACCGGCGAACCATCGGCGGCGGGTTGACCTCTACAACCTGTACCACCTGCTCAACCACGCCAACCTCTTTGGTGGCAGCTATGGGGCCCAAGCCGGCAGGCTGATCAAATGTTTGCTGGCCTGAAGAGCAATCAGGCCGGCATGGGCTCAAGCTGGTTTGCTTGCCTCAAGGGCAGCTCAACCTTCAGCCCAGGTATTCCTTTTTGAGGGTCTGGAGCTGATCCACGACGGCGTTGCGCTTTTCGCTGGTGGTGAGGTTTTCCCAGCTCCAGGTGCCCACCACCACCAAACCGAGCAGCTCCAGCAGGCCGGGGATGATCGGTAGGAGGTTGATGGTGTCGAGGACACCCTTGATCAGAATCTGGGCCACGATCACCGCCAGCAGGATGCCGGCGACCTTGCCGGCCTTGCCCAACTGACTCCAGTCGACCTTGTCGAGGGTTTCGTTGACCTTGCCGATCACGTCGTCATAGCGCTGGCTGAAATCGAAACCCTGATCCTCGACAGCATTGTTGACGGATTCAACCGTGGATTCCACCGTCTCCTTGGCTTCGGTGCTGAGGTCGCTCATGGAGGGAGGTAGAAACGCAATGGTCCATAAGGTACCTGGATGCTCAACGGGATGCCAGCGGAGATTTGCATCGGTCGTCAGGCGCTGACCCTTTTGCACCGGGTGCTCGATGCCGCCGCCCCCGAGGAGGGCTGCGCCCTGCTGCTGGGGTGCCGCGAAACGGCGGCGAACGGGCCGGCCGGGCCGCTCCGGGCCGGTGCGCTCTGGCGATTGCGGCGGGTTTGGCCCTGCCGCAATGTCTGGGAGCCTGAGGACGAGCGCCGTCGTCGCTTCCTGGTCGATCCCCGCGAGCAGCTCCACGCCCAGCAATGGACCAGGGCCCATGGCCTGGAGGTGCTGGCCTCGGTGCACAGCCATCCCGAAGGGGAGCCCATTCCTTCCGCCACCGACCGCTTTCTGGCGGTGTTTCCCACCCTGATGCTGATCCGCGGTGGTCTTCCAGGCCCAGACAGCACCAGGACCGGGCAGCCAACCCTGGGATGTTGGTGGATGGAGGAGGCCATGGAGCCGCGGCTCCTGCCGTGGAGAATGGAGGACTGAGGCGATCGCATCTGCGGCCGCGCCCCGTCCTCCCTGCTGCCCCATGCTTCCCCCCGACACCAGCGGCGTTCAGCTCAGCCCCGATGAGGTGGCCCGCTTTGCCCGCCACCTGATCCTGCCCGAGGTGGGCATGGAGGGTCAGAAGCGGCTGAAGGCGGCTTCCGTGTTGTGCGTGGGCACCGGCGGCCTGGGTTCGCCCCTGCTGCTGTATCTAGCCGCCGCCGGGGTGGGGCGCCTGGGCATCGTCGACTTCGATGTGGTGGACCACAGCAACCTCCAGCGCCAGGTGATCCATGGCACGAGCTGGGTCGGCAAACCCAAGATCGAATCGGCTAGGGCCCGGATCCTCGAGATCAATCCCCATTGCCAGGTGGACCTCTACGAGACCGCCCTCACCAGTGAGAACGCCCTGGAGATCATTCGTCCCTACGATCTCGTTTGCGACGGTACCGACAACTTCCCCACCCGCTACCTGGTCAACGACGCCTGTGTGCTGCTGGGCAAGCCCAACGTGTACGGCTCGATCTTTCGTTTCGAGGGCCAGGCCACGGTGTTCAACCTCGATGCCGAAAGCCCGAATTACCGCGACCTTTTCCCTGAACCGCCGCCGCCGGGCATGGTGCCCTCCTGCGCCGAAGGGGGCGTGGTGGGGGTGTTGCCCGGGATCATCGGCGTGATCCAGGCCACCGAGGCGGTCAAGATCATCACCGGAATCGGCACCACTTTGAGCGGCCGCCTGCTGCTGTTTGATGCCCTCAAGATGGCCTTCCGCGAGCTGAAGCTGCGGCCCAATCCCGAGCGCCCCGTGATCGACAAACTGATCGATTACCAGGAGTTCTGCGGGGTTGGCGGCAGTGCCCCCGGCCAGGAGGAGGCCGGTGCGGTCGACAGCGTGAGCGTGACCGACCTCAAGGCCCTGCTCGATGGTGATCGCAGCGGCCTGGTGCTGATCGATGTGCGCAATCCGCCCGAGGCGGAGATCGGCGTGATCCCCGGTGCCATCCTCATCCCGCTCGATCAGATCGAAAACGGCACGGCCGTCGAGCGGGTGCGCCAACTGGCGGAGGGCAAGCGCCTCTACGTTCACTGCAAGCTCGGGGGGCGCAGTGCCAAGGCCCTGATCGCCCTCAAGCGCCACGGCATCGAAGGGATCAACGTGGCTGGCGGTATCGATGC
Organism: Cyanobium sp. CTOTU6536; assembly: GCA_036788375.1. GTDB lineage: Bacteria > Cyanobacteriota > Cyanobacteriia > PCC-6307 > Cyanobiaceae > Cyanobium. The sequence goes on from DAIQNM010000010.1 coordinate 2,402, forward strand.
CTGGAGTCAGGAGGTGGATCCCTCCGTACCCCGCTACTGATCTCCCTCCATGGATCCGGAAAGGCATAGCAGCTTCCAGCGGCGGTTGGTGAAGCTGGAGCCGCAGTTTGTACCCCTGCTGTGCAGCGTGTTGCTGTTGGTGATCATGCTGCCGGTGACGGTGGTTTCGGGTGGCATCGTCCACTGGCTTCTGCCTTTGATGCTCAGCTTTTTGGTGGTGCAGTCTCTCCGGGCCTTGCCAGCCCTATCTCCCCATCGCCTTTCCCAGGTGTTATGGGCTCTTCAGCGGGGGCTGGGCGTTGGTGCCCTTGGGTCGATGTGGATCTTGGCCCTGGTGGAACAGCAGGCTCCGTTTTTGATCCTGCGTTTAGCGGTGCTGTTGCTGTCAGGTCTGTTTTCGCTGCTGGCATCGGTGCGGCTGGTGATGATGCTCGCCCGGGTGCCCAGGGTGAACGCCCAGGTGATGGCCGGGGCCGCGGCGGGCTACATCTACCTTGGCCTCACCGGTGGGCTGGTGGCTGCGGCCATGCAGGTGCTGGTGCCGGGCACCTTTGCCCTGGGAGCCGCTGCGCGGCATGAGCTTCTGGTCGATCGCCTCACCTACTTCAGTTTCGTGGTGCTGGCGGGCCTGGGTCTGGGCGATGTGATCCCGCTCAACCCGCTTGGCGAACGCTTTGTGATTCTGCTCAGCCTCTCCGGGACCCTTTACCTTGCCCTGTTGATGGGTCTGCTGATTGGGCGCTTCATTGCCACCCAGGAGGTGGAACTGGAGGTTGATGCCCTCGTCGATGAGGTGGAGGATCCCCAGAGCCCGATTGGGAAGCGGATTTCTGGCTTGATGGTCGGGAAGCGGCCAAGGCGGCCTGGTCCGCCTCAGTAATCCACGCCCCGTTTGAGATCCACACCCCGCTCGGCGTAGTGCTTATGGCACACCATTTCTGAGTGGACGCTGGCCAGGTCGAAGTAGGCGGGTCTGCTCTTGCAGCGGCCGGTGATGATCACCTCCGTTTCGGCCGGTTTGCGCAGCAGGGTCTGCACGATCGGTTCCACCGGTAGGAGTTCGAGATCCACGGTGGGGTTGAGCTCATCGAGGATCACGGTCTTGTAGAGCCCGCTGGCAATCGCGGCCCTGGCGATTTCCCAGGCCCGTTCCGCTTCCACGTAGTCGATCGGCTGCTGCTGCCCCCGCCAGACAATCGCATCGCGGCCCGAGCGCAGGTGATCGACCAGATGGGGGTAGCTCTCGCGCAGGGCGGCGATGGCCGCATCCTCGGTGTAGCCATTGCCGCCCTTCAACCACTGCAGAATCAGCACCCGGTGGCTCTTGTCCTGGCTGATGCCGCGGCCGATCGCCTGGAGCGCCTTGCCGAGGGCGCTGGTGGATTTGCCCTTCCCCTCACCGGTGTAGATCTCGATGCCATCAAGGCCCCTGTCCTGGGGGTCGCTGTTCGGATCGGGTTCAGCTCCTTCCGCCCCTGCCGCTCCCCGGCGCCGGTGGGCCCGCATCTCGGAGTGGAGATCGGCGAGCTGAACCAGCTCCCGGGGGGCTCCCCGCCCGGTGCAGATCACCTCCATGCCGGCGGGCTTGGCCCCAAGGGTTTGCACCACCTCGGCGGTGTCGAGCAGGCCGAGGTCGAGCACGGGGTTGAGTTCATCGAGCACCACCACCGAGTAAAGGTTGCTGGCGATCGCCCCCTTGGCGATGTCCCAACCCCGTTGGGCCTCCTGGCGGTCGAAGGGGGTGGCCTGCTCGGCGTTGAAGTAGTCGCCCCGGCCGGTGCGCACCTGGTCGATCAGGTGGGGGAAGCCCTGTTGGAGGGCCTCGATGGCGGCGTCTTCGTCGTAGGAGCGGCCAGGACCCTTGAGGAAACGCAGCAGCAGCACCCGGGTCCGTTTGCGTTCGCAGATGCCCAGGCCGATGGTGCGAAGCACCACGCCTAGGGCGGCCTGGCTTTTGCCCTTGCCGTCGCCGTCATAGATGTGCAGCTGACCGTGGGCCCGTTCGTCGCTGCCGGCGGCCGTGCGAATGCCGATGCCCCGGCCGGTTCCCCGCTGCGGCGTTTGGGTGCGGCTGGGGGTCGGGGTCATCGGCGGCTGGCCATGGGCGGATGCTACCGAGGCCTGTGGACCCCAGGGCTGGCGTTGCCTTGCCAGGATTCAAGGCGATCACCACCAACCGGCCGGTGCGACCTCCCCTCACCCTGCTTGAATCCCTCCCCGATGATCTGCAGGCGGCCTTCGAGGCGGTCTGTGGACGGCTGGATGGCTTCCCCCGGGTGGTGGTTGCCTATTCCGGCGGGGTTGATAGCGCCCTGGTGGCGGCCCTGGCGGTGGAGCGGCTGGGGGCCAGGGCCCTGGCGGTGACCGGCGTGTCGCCGGCGCTAGCCCCCCATCTGCGTCAGGAGGCCCGGGCCCAGGCCCTTTGGCTGGGGATGGCCCACCGGGAAGTGGCCACGGCCGAACTGGCCGATCCGGCTTACACCACCAACCCCGCCGACCGCTGCTACGCCTGCAAGCGCGAACTCCATGGCCTCCTGGCACCGATCGCCGCCACCGTGCCCGGCGCGGTGGTGCTCGATGGGCTCAACCGCGACGACCTGGCCGACCATCGGCCCGGGGTGCGGGCAGCGCGGGAGCAGGGTGTGGTGTCCCCCCTGGCCGAGGTGGGGATCGATAAGGAGGGGGTTCGGCGCCTCTCCCGTGCCCTTGGCCTGCCCTGGTGGGACAAGCCCGCCCAGCCCTGCCTGGCCTCCCGCTTCCCCTACGGCGAGCCGATTAGTGCTGGCCGCCTGCAGCGGGTGGCCGCCGCTGAAGCCTGGTTGCGGGAGCAGGGTTTTGGAGCCCTTCGGGTCCGCAGCCAGGGGGAAACGGCCCGCATCGAACTGGTTGCGGAAGCCCTTCCAGGGGTGCTGGAGCGCTTGGCCAGGGGGCCGCTGCGGGGGCAGTTGGTGGGGGCCTTCACCGGCTTCGGCTTCACGGCGGTGGCGCTGGACCTGGAAGGGTTGGTGAGTGGCAAGCTCAACCGTGACCTGGCACTACCGGCTCCCTAAACCCCCGCAGGCAGGGGCCAGCGACCGAGGCTCCAACAGTTGCCATTAAAAAAGGGGGCCGTAGCCCCCCAGGTTGCGGGTGATCGTGATCGGTGGATCAGGCAGGGGCCAGCTGCGGTTCCCGTTCGTTGTTGGCGATGGAGCCGGGAGTTTCCCGCCGGAAACTGGTGAGCTTGTGGCCCGTGGCCCCAAGCTCCTCGGCCAGCACTTGGCAGGCGAGCTCCGGCATGGTGTGGTCACCACAGGTGAACACATCCACAGCGGCATAGCCCGATTCGGGCCAGGTATGGATCGAGATGTGGGATTCGGCCAGCAGGGCCAGGCCGGTCACGCCTTGGGGCTCGAAGCGGTGGGTGATCAGGTTGAGGAGGGTGGCACCGGCACGCTTGGCTGCTGTCGTGATGGTGTCCCTGAGGAAAGCTTCGTCGTCAAGCCGCGAACTGTCGCAGTCGTAAAGCTCGAGGATGCAGTGTTTCCCTACCGCGTCTGTGATGTCGGGCGTGGTGCAGGAGGTGGGCTGGGCAGCGGCTCCACTCCATCCCGGATTGGGGTGGAGGCAGGAAAGGCTCTGGTTCATCGAATCCAGGCAAACAGCATCTCACCATAGGGGCAAAGGTGGTTAGGTCTGCAGAGATCCATTCCAAGTGGTGTGGCCTGTGATCCATTGGCCCCATCTGGCGGGCTACTGCCAGGCTCCCCAGGACTGGGTTTCCCCTGCCTTCATGCCTCCTGCAGGCTGCCCTGGTCCATTCGCACCACCTGGGCGGCGCTCCGCCAGCCGCCACTGAAGGCATCGAGATGGGTGGCGCTCACCAGGCACTGGTGCCCCTCCCCCACGGCCTCCAGCAGCAGGTGCTGGCGGCGTTGGTCGAGCTCGGCGAGCACGTCGTCGAGGAGAAGCAGGGGCGGCTCCCCCACCACCTGCCCCACCAGCTCCAGCTCGGCCAGTTTGAGGGCCAGCACCAGGGTGCGTTGTTGGCCCGCAGAGCCATAACGGCGGGCGGGGGTCCCCCCCAGCAGCAGGGCGACCTCATCCCGCTGCGGCCCCACCAGGCACTGCCCGAGCCGCGCCTCGTCGCTCCGTTGCTGCTGGAGTTGCTCGGTGAGGGCCTGGCGCCAGGCTTCCTCCTCCTGGTCTTCCGCCACCGGCTCCAGCCTTGTGCCGCTGCGGTAGGCCAGGTCCAGGGGTTCCCCCCCGCCCCCCAGCTGCGCTTGCCAGGCCTGGGCCAGGGGGTTGAGGCGGGCGAGAGCCCGTCGCCGGCGGCGGTGCAGCCGCGTTCCCACCAGGGCCATCTGCTGGTCAAAGACATCCAGCACGGCGTCCCGTTGCCCCGCCCCAAGGCCCCGGCGCAGCAGCTGGCTGCGCTGCCGCAGCAAACGCCCATACCGGCTGAGCAGGGCCCCGTAGACGGGCTCCAGCTGCAGCACCACCCGGTCAAGCCACTGGCGCCGCAGGGCCGGCTCGCCCCGCACCAGCTCCAGATCGAGGGCGCTGAAGCCCACGCAGCGCAGCGGACCGATCAGGTCGAGCTGGCGCTCCAGGGTGCGGCCGTTGCGTCGTGCTTGGCGACCACCCTGGCGCCTCAGCTCCAGCTCCAGCAGATCGCCTCCGTCGGTCATGGCCCGGAGTCGGCTGAGGGGCTCGCCATGATGGATCAGGTCGCGGTCGCTGCTGCAGCGGTGCGAGCGAAGGCTGGTGAGCAATTCGACCCCCTCCAGCAGGTTGGACTTGCCTTCGCCATTGGCGCCGATCACCAGCAGCCGTGGCGCTTCTAGGACCAGCTGCAGTCCGCGGATGTTGCGGAAGTGCAATAGCTCCAGGCGATGCAGCCGGATGGATCTGGGGCGGTGAGCGGTTAAGGTACGACGATCAGGTTCGGCCGGATTCCCTGGGTCCGCCCCCGTTCTTGGCACATCGCCCTGGTGTCGGACTCGGGCTGGGCATGTAGCTCAGTTGGATAGAGCATCAGATTCCGGTTCTGAGGGTCGGGGGTTCGAGTCCCTCCATGCTCGTAGTTCCGCCCAGTGGCCCGTTGAATCCAGCCCCCGCTCTGCGGGGGCTTTCTTTTTGGGCGTCCTCTCCGCCCATTCCCCCATTGCCGCGGCGAAGCCCCGCTGGCGGCCTAAGGGCGCCGCAGGGCCAGACCCATGGCACGGATACCGCCAGGGTCGACCACGAAGCCGGCGCGGCTCAGGATTTCCAGGGCCTCCGGTGGCGCCGAAAGGGAGATGCTGCAGCCCCCCAGATCCCGCCGCAGCCGACCAAGGGCCGTACGCACCAGCGCCGTGAGGACCTCCTGGCGTTCGGGATCGGCCGGATCGCTGAGCAGATCCCAGAGATTGGCATTGAGGGCCTGGTCGCTGGTGGCTCTGACGAAACCCACCGTTTGTCCCTCGGGATCGGTGATGCTGAGGTGCCAGGCGCTGCGTTCCAGGGTCGCCTGCCAGCGTTGGCCGCTACGGGCCTGGTCTCCGCAGGCCAGCAGCAGGCGGTTGAGTGCTTCGGCGGTGTTCTCAGCTGAGGCGGCCGGCAAATCCCCGCCAGGACCCTGGTGCAGGACGTAACCCTCCGGCAGACGGGGGGGGGCACTGGCGGGGCGGAAGGGGATCAAGAGGGAGGGGAGGCGCGCCGGTGGTGGCATCAACCGGTGTTGCGCATGCCGGCGGCGATGCCGTTGATGGTGAGCAGGGCGCCCCGCAGCAGTTCGCTGCGGCTGTAGGTACGGCCGTCGCTATTGCCGCTGCCCATCGAGGGACCCTCGCTCATCGGCGGTTGCCGGTTCTGGTCCCGCAGGCGCCGCAGCAGGGCCACCTGCAGGAAGCCCAGGGGCACGATCGTGCGATTGCGCAGGTCGACCGAGAGCTGGAGGGCCGGGTCGCCATCCAGCAGCCGGGTGTGGTTGCTGATGCGCAGCACCAGGTCGCGGGTGAGGGCGAATTCGCTGGCGATGGCCGTGAAGATCGCCTCGAAGGCTTCCCGGTTTTCCGGCCTCCCGAGGGAGCGCACGTAATGCAGGGCCAGCTCCAGATCCACCTTGGAGAGGGTCATCTCCACCTTGGAGATCAGCATCCGGAAAAAGGGCCAGCGCTGGTAGAGCAGTTGCAGCAGCTCCATCTGTTCGGGGTCATCCTCGAGCTCAAGCTGCAGGGCGGACCCCACGCCGTACCAGCTGGGCAGCAGAAAGCGGCTCTGGGTCCAGCCGAACACCCAGGGGATGGCCCGCAGGCTGGAGAGGTCCTTGGCACCGCTCTTGCGCCGCGCCGGCCGACTGGAAATCTGGAGCTTGCTGATTTCCTCGATCGGGGTGACCTGCTGGAAGAAGGCCACCAAGTCGGGGTTGTCGTGCACGAGGGCGCGGTAGTGGTCCCGGGAACGGGCAGCCAGCCGTTCCATCAGGGCGTTCCAGCTGGGGGTGTCGTCGATGGGGGCGCTCACCATGCTGTTTTGGAGCACGGCGGTGGTGACGGTTTCGAGGTTGTAGAGAGCCAGTTCCGGCAGGGAATACTTGGAAGCCAGCACCTCCCCCTGCTCGGTGATCTTGATGCGGCCCCGCAGGGTGCCGCTGGGCTGGGCCAGGATCGCCTGGTAGGCAGGACCGCCGCCGCGGCCCACCGAGCCGCCCCGGCCATGGAAGATGCGCAGGGCCACGCCGTGCTGGGTTGCCAGCTTTTGCAGAGCGATCTGGGCACGGTGGATCTCCCAGTTGCTGGAGAGAAAGCCGGAATCCTTGTTGCTGTCGGAATAGCCAAGCATCACTTCCTGCAGGGGCTCCCCCCCCTCCCTGCCGGTGATCAACAGCTCCCGGTAGAAGGGATCGGCAAACAGCTGGCCCATCACCGCAGGGGCGCCCTGGAGGTCTTCGACCGTTTCAAACAGGGGGATCACCAGCAGCTCGGAGCGACGGGCCATCGGATCCACCAGCCCCGCCTCCTTGGCCAGCAGCACCACCTCGAGCAGGTCGGAGACCGTGTGGCTCATCGAGATCACGTAGGTGCGGCAGATCCGGGAGCCAAACTCCTGCTGCAGCCGCTGCAGCATCCGAAACACGGCAAAGGTTTCAGCCGAGGCCGGGCTCCAGCGGGCCGCCGGCGGCAGGAGGGGGCGGCGGGTTTTGAGTTCGGTGAGGAGCCAGGCAACCCGGCTTTTTTCGTCCATCTCTCCGTAGGGAACTGGCAGCTGCAGGTAGCGGCTGAGTTCATCGATGGCATCGCTGTGGCGGGTGCTCTCCTGGCGGATGTCGAGGCTGGCCAGGCAGAAGGAGAAAATGTGCACCTGGCTGAGCAGGTCGCCCAGCGCTTCGCAACTCAGACCAGTGGCCACCAGGCTGTCGCGCACCAGCTCCAGGTCGGTGCGGAATTCGTCGGCGGATCCGTAGTGGAGCTCGGCGGCGGGCATGGGGCCGGCAAGGCCGTCGGGGGCGGCGGCGGCGGCTGTGGCCCCATCGCCGGGGGACTCCCAGCCCCCATCCGAGAGCTGTTGGTTGCGCTCCAGGGTGAGCCGCAGCCGCTCCAGCATGTAGCTCAGCTTGAGGCGGTAGGGCTCCAGCCGATAACGGGCGGCCCGCTGTTCGTAGATCTCCGGAAACCGCAACCGGTCCATCTCCAGCGATTCCAGCAGCGCCGGACTCACCTGGCTCCATTGCATGGAGATGCTGAGCTGGTCGCGCAGCTGCTCCACCGATTTCACGTAGCGCCGCAGCATCAGGTCCCGCTGGTAGCAGGCGGTGCGCCAGGTGATTTCGGGGGTCACCGAGGGGTTGCCGTCGCGGTCGGAGCCCACCCAGGAGCCGAAGGTGCAGAAGGCATCCCGGGGGGGCGTCACATCGGGATAACTCGCCGCCAGGGCCGAGCGGACGCGCTGCTGCAGCTGGGGCAACGCATCGAAGAGCACATCCTGGAAGTAGTGGAGGGCGTAGTCCACCTCGTCCAGCACCGATGGCTTGAACTGGTGCAGTTCGTCAGTGCGCCACCACAGCCGGATTTCCTCCTCCAGCTGGTGGCGGCAGCGGTCGTGATCGTCGCGGTTGGTTGCCTGGCCCTCCTCGAGCTTCTGGATCAGGCTGGCCACCCGGCGCTGCTTGTCCCGCACGGTGTGACGCACAATCTCCGTCGGGTGGGCCGTGAAGACCAGACGGATGTCGAGGTCGCGCAGCACGCTTTCGATCTGGGCCGGCGGAACCCCTAGGGAGCGCAGCCGCTCGAACAGCTGGCGGAAGGTGGCCGGATCGCTCTGGCTGGCCAGCGGGGGCAGGAAGGGGTCGCTGTTCGGGGCGGGGTGGGCGCTCTGGAGGCTTTCGAGGTAGGTGTCTTCCTCGATGTGCTGTTCGAGGATGTTGACCAGTTGGAAGTAGAGGGAGAAGGCCCGGGCCGCCGCGATGCCATCGGCCAGGTCCATTTCCCGGATCACCGCCACAATTGCTTCGCTGTCGCCGCTGCGGAAGCCGGCCTCCTCATCGCTGGGGCTGATCTCGGGCGGATTGAGGGGGCCGCTCAGTTCCTTGAGGCGGATCAGCCGGTCGACCTGGGCCGGGGGGCATTCGCTCCGCAGCACGGTGAGCCAGAGGTCTTCGACCAACTCCAGCCGCTCGCCGAGAAGACGCCCCACCGCGGCGGGCACTTCTCCAGGGGGCATGGGGGAATTGGACGGACCAGGGCCGGCTGCCGCTCCGGTTGGTGCTGCGGCTGGCGCTGAAGATGGCGGCCGCATGGGAGAGCAAGACGGGTTGGAACGATCCATGATCATCCCAAAGCGTGGGACGGATCTGTCGCCAGGTATGCCTCCAGCATCTTTTCCCGCGATTCCAGCCCTGCTGCTTCGGCCGCCAGGATCGCATCCACCGACTGGCCAGCGCGGAACTGGGCCAGCCAGCGCGTGGCCGCATTGCCGCGGTAAAGAAGGTCGCCGAGAGGCTCCAGCAGCCGGCTGAGCTTCCGTTCGGCCGCGAGGGGCGCCAGGGCCTCCAATTCCGCGGCGATCCAGTCGCGGGCCAGCACCGGTGCTCCATCGCGCCAGTGACTTAGCTCCGCGCCCAGGCTGGCTTGGGCAGCGGCCCGGTCGTTGTCATCGGCCAGCAGGGCCAGTTCGTCCGGGGTGAGGCTGCTGGCCCTGAGGGGATCGAGGCCTTCCGGGTCGGCGAACAGCTGGGCCAGCCGCAGTTCGATGAAGGCGGTCACCGCCAGCAGCTCCAGCGGGTCGGCGATCAGGTCGCAGATGCGCACTTCGATCCGGTTGAGGTCGTGGGGGCGGTCGTCGCCGTTGGGCCGTACGGAGGTCCATAGGTGTCGCACGTTTTCCATCGAACCCTGGGCCAGTTGTTCGTTGATCCAGCTGACGTAGTGGGCGTGGCTGAGGAAGAGGGGCACCCGGGGCGGGGTGAGCGGGAACTGGAGCCATCGCTGTGAATGGGCCCCGGTGGGTTGACCATCCAGGAAGGGGGAGCTGGCACTGAGGGCCAGGAGCAGGGCGGCCTCGCAGCGGATTAGCCGCAGCCCGGCGAAGAGGGATTCCATCGCCGTCATGCCGAGGTTGATGTGCACGCTCGCCGTCACCACCCTGGTGCCGTAGGTGCGCTCGATGTAGGCGTGATACGGGTTGCCTGGATCCGACCGCTCGAAATGGTCGGCGCCGCCGGTGGCCAGGGTGCTGCCCGGCAGCAGGGTGAGTCCCCGTGGGGCCAACCAACGGCGCAGCCGCTGGCGGGGTTCCAGCAACAGGGCGAGCTGACGCTGGTAGCTGGCCTCGGGGGGGGTGGTGTATTCGAGGTTGCGGTTGTCGGGTTCGGTCACGAAGCCGGCCAGCTGCCGGGCCGCCTCGGCGGCGCAACCCACCACCGTGCCGTCGGGTCGGCCGGTGTACATCTCCACTTCAAAGCCCTTGAGCAGGAGCGCGCTACTCATGGTTGGGGGCCGGTGATGGGGGGGTGGTGCTGCTCTGCCGCGGGGGGCAGGAGGCAGGCAAGGGCTTTGAGCATGCCGCGGGCCTTGTTGAGGGTTTCCTCGTACTCCAGGGCCGGTACGGAATCGGCCACGATGCCGGCCCCCGCCTGTACCCTCACCCGCCAGCTGGGATCGCCATCTTCGGCTAGGGGCGGAAGCACCACCATGCTGCGGATCGTGATCGCCGTGTTGAGGGCTCCCCCCAGGTCCACGGCGCCGTAGACGCCGGAATAGGGCCCCCGGGCATCCGGTTCGAGGCCATGGATGAGCTGCATGGCCCGGATCTTCGGCGCCCCGCTCACGGTGCCCGCCGGGAAGGAGGCCATCAGCAGGTCCCAGACGTCGTGGCCTGGATCGAGTTCCCCTTCCACCTGACTGACGATGTGCATCACGTGGGAGTAACGCTCAATCACCATCAGGTCCTGCACCACCACGCTGCCGGGCCGGCAGACCCGACCGAGGTCGTTGCGGCCCAGGTCCACCAGCATCACGTGTTCGGCGCGTTCCTTTGGATCGGCTAGCAGGTCTTCGGCCAGGGCGGCATCCTCGGCTTCGTCGGCGCCGCGGGGCCGGGTACCGGCGATCGGTCGCAGCGAAGCCTTCACGGTGCCGTTGGGTTGCGGTTCAGCCTTGACCATCACCTCGGGGCTGGAGCCAATCAGGAACCACTCGCCGAAGTTGAAGAAGGCCATGTAGGGGGAGGGGTTGACCATCCGCAAGCTGCGGTAGAGGTCGAACGGATCGCGGGCAATGCGCGCCTCTAGGCGCTGGCTCAGCACCAGTTGGAACACATCCCCGGCGGCGATCGACTCCCGGCCCTGCCGCACCGCCGCCTCGAAATCCTCCCGGGTGCGATTGGAGGCGGTGGAGAGGGTCCCACCGGGTTCGTCGTGCCAGTCGAGGGGGGCAATGCTCGCCGGCAGTGGGGCATGCATGCGGGCCTCGAGGCTGGCGATCCGTGCCGCTGCCTCGTCCCAGGCATGGCCCGGGTCTGTCCCGGCGCCTAGATCGGCGTAGGCCACTGCCGTGATCTGCCGCTTCACCTGGTCGAACACCAGCAGATTGTCGGCCAGCATCCAGCTGCCGTCGGGGGGGTCGCCAGGGCCGGGCCCGTTCACCGGCACGGTCGGTTCGATCCAGCGGATCAATTCGTACCCCCAGGCTCCGAACAGCTGGCCAAGGGGCGGCAGGCCGGGCACCGCCATGGGGTCGATCGGTGCGAGGCATTCCCGCAGGATCTGGAAGGGGTTGCCCTCCAGGGCGTCACGGCGGCCATCGCGCCAGTGGCGCTCGGCCTGCTGGCCGCGGCAGGTGAGGGTCCAGAGCGGATCGCCCACCACCACACTCCAGCGGCCCAGCCTCTCGCCACCCTCCACCGATTCCAGGAGCACGCCGTGGCGCCCCCCGGCGCCCACCTTGAGCCAGGTGGTGAGGGGGGTTTCCAGGTCAGCGGGCCACCGTTTCCAGAGCGGCACAAAGCTGCGGCCGGCGAAAGCCTCGGCCCCACGGGCGGCCTCCTGCAGGAAGGCGGTTCGGTCGGCGGCGCGATCGGTACCCGGCATCAGGACGACAGGCAGGCAAAAAAAACGGGGCTTGCCAGCCCCGCCGTTATAGATGCTGGAGGGGACGAGGCTCAGACTTCGAAGGGTTCCTTGCCGCTGAACTTGAGGCTGGCGGGGTTGGGGTTGGCGCCGATGCGGCGGGCGTTATGCCCAACGATGGCGCGGCCTTCATTCACTTTCTCGGGGAAGACGCCATCCTTGGGATGCAGGAATTCGGTGTCACCACCGGGGTAGATCCGATAGATCTTGAAGTCTTCAATCCGGGGCTTGAACTTGGTGCGCAGTTGGGTGCCAAGGGCCAGGCATTGCTCCTTGCGGGCGAAATACATCAGGTTTTCGCCCTCATGCATCTCGGCGGCTCCGCCCGTGGGCAGCTCAAACGCCTGGCCCGCCGTGCTGGTCCAGGTGATGGCGTATTTCTCTTCGGTTTCAGCAGAGTTGAGCAGGCCGCCCGTGCTGCCGATGAACTTCGGAAGTTGACCTTTCAGGGCCGTCGCTGGCATGGCTCAAGGACCGTTTCAAGCGGAACCTAGCACCGTGTTTCGGCCCGTTTCCTGGGGTTGGGCCCACTCTTCACACCCGTCAACAAAGGGGTGCTGGGACGCCAGGATCGCTTTCTGCCACTGGGAAGAACACGGTGAGGCTGGAGCCCCCCCGCTCGGTCAGCCGGCCTCCCAGCCGGTGGAAGAGCTGTTGGGTGGCCTGCCGGCTGAGCTGCAGGCTGCCGGTGCCGGGGTTCCAGCTCAACACCGGCCCCACCAGGTCGGTGGTGGGAGCTGCGGCCGCCTCGTTGTCGGCGCCATCGGTTCGGCCGGCCGGATCGGTGCTGGTGAGCTGCAGTTTCAGCCTGGAGCCGGCGGGCTGGAGGCTGAGCCGCACCCGACTGCCGCTGGCCAGGCTGCGGCCGAAGCGGTCGATCAGCCCCCCCAGCATCGTTTCCAGCCGGGTGGGATCGCTCAGCACCGGCGGCAGGTCGGGTGCGATGGCCAGGGTGAGCAGCAGATCTCTGCGGGCCAGTTGGCGCTGCCAGAGGCTCTCCAGTTCGATGAGCAGGTGGCTGAGATCGGTGCGGGCCAGTTCGCTGGCGCTGAGGGGCTGGCTCCGGCCCGGTTGACGCTGCAGCTCCGCCGCCAGGAAGATCAGACCAAAGCGGTCGATTTGCTCACTGCATTCCCCGTCGATCTGCTCGAGGCGCTGGCGCACCACAGGGGGGAGTTCGGGGCGGCGCAGCAGCGAGCGGATCAGGGTGCGGATGGTGGCCAGGGGGGTGCGCACCTCATGGGTGAGGGCTTCGAGCAGCGTGAGTTCGGCCTGGGCCGCCCGGCGTGCACCAGGGCCATCCAGTCCCGCTTCCGCGGTCTGCAAGGGCTCCGCTGCAGGGCCGCTGCCATGGGGACTGTGGGGGCCTGGGGTTCGCACCAGGGGTTGGAGGGTCACGCTCGGCGCCATGCCGGCCAGCCGTTGGGCCAGCAGGGGCCAGAACCGCATGGCCAGGCCGGGGTCGTTGTCGAGCGGACCGAGCTGCTGGAGACACCGCCTGAGCCGGACCGCCTCGGCCGGGGCATCCTCCTGGAGGCGGCGGTTAAGCAGCTGCAGGCCCGTGGAGAGCACCGGTGGGTCGAACCGCACCAGCAGCCGTCGCGCCTCGGCGGGGCCCTCCAGGGCCAAGCCCACCTGCACCTTGGGGGTGATCAGCAGCAGCAGCGGGTCGGTGCCGTCGTCCTCCCGCAGGGGCAAGCGATGGAAGCTGAAGGGCCCGCTCTCCGGAGCGGCGTCCGGGTCACGGCGTCCGCTCAGGAGCGGTGGTGCCGGCAACAGCGTGCCGATCTCCTTCGGCGCCCACACCCAGCCCTGCAGGCCCTGCAGTAGCGCCGGTTCGTAGAGCGCCGGGAGGGGGGCGGCAAGCCAGAGGCCCTGCGGGGCACTGGCCCCGCGGCCCAGCAGGTCCTCCTGGAGGGTGGCCAGGGCTGCCCACCATTGGCGCCGCACGCTGTCGTCGTCACTGCCGCCAGCGGGCACCCCCCGGGCCAGTTCCCGCCGCAGGTCCTCGAGGGTCACCCTTGCCTCAGCCATGCCCGGCCCCCTCCGGTGTTCCCCACCAGTCCATCACCAGCGGCTGGTGGTGCGGCTTCGGCGCATCACGGCGGCGCAGAGCCCTAGAGACACATAGTTCACCAGCATCGCCGAGCGGCCATAGCTCACCCAGGGGAGGGGGATGCCGGTCACTGGACCAAGCCCGATGGTCATGCAGATGTTGACAAACACCTGAAACATCAGCATGGCCCCGATCCCTACCACCACGAGGGATTCCACGTCGGTGCGGGCCCGGGTGGCGATTTGAATCAGCCGCCAGCAGAGGAGGGCGTAGGCCAGCACCACCAGGATGGAGCCGAGGAAGCCGGTTTCCTCGCCCAGGGCGCTGAAGATGAAATCGGTGTGTTGCTCCGGGATAAAGCGCAACAGGGTGAGGTGACCATGCATCAATCCGGTGCCCCAGAGGCCGCCGGAGCCGATCCCCACCTTGCTCTGGAGCAGGTGGTAACCACCCCCGAGGGGATCCTTGGAGGGATCGAGGAAGAGCACCAGTCGATCCCGCTGGTATTCCTTGAGGCCGTGCATCCAGAGGTAGGGGGTGAGCAAGGCGAAGAGCCCCTGAACGGCCAGCACTGCCGCCAGGGCCGCGCGCTTCCAGGGCAGGGAGGTCCAGGCCAACCAGCCCATCCAGGGGATCCACAGCACCAGGAGCCAGGGCTGGACCCCGGCCACGATTGCCGCCACCAGCGGCGATAGCAGAAGGGTGAGCCACGGCAGGGGCAAGCCGGCCCAGAAGAGCATCACCAGCAGCACGGCGCCGAACACCAGGGAGGTGCCGAGGTCGGGTTGGATGAACACCAGGGCCCAGGGCAGGGTGATCAGGCCGATGGGCCGCACCAGATCCACCGGGCGCTCCACTGGAAAACGGGAGAGCACCCCGGCCAGCAGCAGGATCGCCGCGAGCTTGGCGAATTCCGAGGGCTGGACATGGAAGCCGGCGATGCTGATCCAGCGCTGGGCCCCCAGGGCGGAGGTGCCCACAAACCGCACGGCCACCAGGCTCAGGATCGTGGCGCCGTAGATCGGCCACTGCAGGGATTGCACCCGCTCGATCGGTAGCCGGGCTACCAGCAGGGCCAGGCCCATGCCCACCGCCGCCGTGATCCAGTGTTGATACCAGTCGGCGTAGTCGGCCTGGCGCTGGGTGCTGGCAATCAGGATGCCGGCCAGCAGGGTGAGCCCGAGTGGGATTCCCCAAAGCAGCAGGTCGGTGTTGGCGAAGGGGGTGCGGCGACCACGGCCTCCCCTGGAGATGGAGCTGCGCCGCGTGGCAAGGCGGGTCACCGCGCTCAGGCCAGGGCCTTCCCGGCCCCGCAGCGGGAGGCCAGGTCGGCCGCCAGGGCCTGGAAGGCCCTGCCGCTGGCGGATTCCGGAGCCGCCAGCACCACGGGTAGGCCCCGGTCGCCGCCCTCTTGGACCGCCATCTCCAGGGGCAGTTCGGCCAGCAGGGGCACCCCGGCCTCGTCGGCCAGGCGGCGGCCGCCGCCGCTGCCGAAGATCGGATAGCGCCGCTCGGGCAGGTCAGGCGGGATGAAGGCGCTCATGTTTTCCACCACGCCCAGCACCTCCACACCCATCTGCAGGAACATGGCCAGGCCGCGCCGGGCGTCCTGGAGGGCCACCTGTTGGGGGGTGGTCACGATCACCACGCCGGCCATCGGGACGGCCTGGGCCACGGTGAGCTGGGCGTCGCCGGTGCCGGGCGGTAGGTCCACCACCAGCACATCTCGCTCGCCCCAGGCCACCTGGTAGAGAAACTGGCGGATGATGCCGTTGAGCATGGGACCCCGCCAGATCACCGGCTGATTTTCCTGGATCAGCAGGCCCATCGACACCATGGCGATGCCGCAGGTTTCAATCGGCACCAGGATCTGCGCGCTGCCGTCGCCGCCCCGCACCTCGGGGGAACGGTCGGCCACTCCCAGCATGGTGGGGGCATTGGGGCCGTAGATATCGGCATCGAGCAGGCCCACCTTGAGGCCCTGGGCGGCCAGGGCGCAGGCCAGATTGACGGCCACAGTGCTTTTGCCCACCCCACCCTTGCCGCTGCTGACAGCGATCACCTGTCGAACCCCGGGCACCGGTTGGCGGGGAGGCATCTGACCATGGCCCCCGGGGCCATGGCCGGCGGCTCCGATTGCCCCAGCGGAGGGGGCGGCTGCACCCTCCGCTGGCGCAGCCGGCTGGGCCAGTTCGATCTGCACATCCCGGATTCCCGCGACCCCCAACAGGGCTTGGCGGATGTCGGTGGCGATGCGGGCCTGCTGGCTGGTGGCAAAGCTCGGCAGCGCCAGCCGCAGCACGGCCCTCTCGCCTTGATGGCGCACCTGGCTGATCCAGCCGAGATCGAGCAGGCTGCGGCCGCTGCCCGCATCCTGCAGGGGCTTTAGGGCCGCATGCAGCGCGGCAGCAGCAGGTTCGCTCAGGGCTTCGGCCGCCTGGTCTGGAGTGGCCATCCGGTGCGTTTGGACCGCAGGAAAAATGGATCCTAGGGGGGTGAAGCCATGGGCTCTTGGCCGTGACAGAGCCTCTCGGGGGCTTGTGCCCGACCCCAACGGACTGAAAAGGTGGGCCCAACCCCTGCGTCCCGATCGGCGCAACCCCCGCATGGCCACGCCCCTTCCCCCTCCCCCCGCCGATTCCCGCAGCCGCGCCAGGGCACTGCTCATGGGGCTGCAGGACTCGATCTGCGCCGGCTTGGAGCAGTTAGATGGCGAAGGGCGATTCCAGGAAGAGAGCTGGGAGCGGCCCGAGGGTGGGGGCGGTCGTTCCCGGGTGATGAAGGCCGGTCGGCTGTTCGAGCAGGGCGGTGTGAACTTCTCCGAGGTCCAGGGGGAGCACCTGCCCCCTTCAATCCTCAGCCAGCGGCCTGAGGCCGAGGGCCAGCGTTGGTTTGCCACCGGCACCTCAATGGTGCTCCACCCCCGCAGCCCCTACATCCCCACTGTTCACCTCAATTACCGCTACTTCGAGGCCGGGCCCGTGTGGTGGTTTGGCGGTGGCGCCGACCTCACCCCCTACTACCCCTTCCTGGAGGACGCCCAGCACTTCCACCGCACCCTCAAGGGCGCCTGTGATGGGGTGGATCCGGCCTATTACCCGGTGTTTAAGCGCTGGTGCGACGAGTATTTCTTCCTGCGCCACCGCGGTGAGACCCGCGGCGTGGGTGGAATCTTCTACGACTACCAGGATCCGGCCGGCGTGCTCTACAAGGGATCCGATCCGGCCGGCCCCGCCGCCGCCGCAGGCGCCGCCGCCGGGGCGATCAACCAGGGCTGGGAGCAGCTCTTCCAGTTGGCCTCGGCCTGTGGCCATGCCTTCCTGCCCAGCTACCTGCCGATCGTGGAGAGGCGCCAGGGCCTGCCCTGGGGAGAGCGCGAACGGGAGTTCCAGCTCTATCGCCGGGGGCGCTATGTGGAGTTCAACCTGGTCTTCGACCGCGGCACGATCTTCGGCCTCCAGACCAACGGCCGCACCGAATCGATCCTGATGTCGCTGCCGCCGCTGGTGCGCTGGGAATATGCCTATGCCCCGGAGCCGGGCAGCCGCGAGGCCCTGCTCACCGAGGTGTTCACCCGGCCCCAAAACTGGCTGGAGGACAACTCCCTGGTCGAACGCTGCGCCCCCCACCAGGCGGTGAGCTGAACAAGGGGCCCCTGGCCACTTGCTTGAGGTGGATTCGAGGGGCTTCGGAGTTAGGGAAGCTGGGACTGCTGCCCCATCGCCGCCGCCGGGCTGCTTCCAGGCGCCGCGATGCCGCGCTGCAGGGCATAGACGATCCGCTGGGCGATGTACTGGATCGTGCGCTCCCGGGTGCGGGGATCCCGCAGCGAGGCCTCGAGCGGACCCTCCAGCTTGCCCACCTCCAGCAGGGCGATTCCCCGCTTGGGGCCGCCAAGCCGGTCGCGGAAGTTCATCGGGAAGGCACCGAATTCCTGGGCCAGGCTTTCGTCGATCGTGCTGAATGGGCGGTGCAGGGGCGGGATCAGGCCGGATCCAACCCCCGAGCTGCCATAGGCATCGAAGTGGATCTCCAAGGCGTAGCCCCCGGCGGTGGCGTGGTCCCGCCCCACGCTCCAGTTGGTGCCGGCCTCGTCGCCGCTGAGCATGGTGCGCACCGGCGGAATATGGAAATTGATGTTGAGGCCCCGCTGCCGGCCCAGCACCGCCACGGCATGGGCCACCTGGAGGCACCAATAGTGCTCATCGCTGATGCCGGGCCGCATCGGTGCCGCTCCGTAGAGGCCCACCGCCTCGCCGCTGGTGCCGGAGCCCCCAATGCCCTGGGAATCGGCATGGCCGGCCATCATCAGGATTGGGATTCCCTGGGTCACACCGCGGGAGCCCACCCAGTCCTTGGGCAGGGAGGAGCGGGGCCCGAGCAGGGGATCCACGGCGGGTGCTGAAGCAGCACCACCGAGGCTGGACACCGCCTGGGCCCGGCCGGCAGCAGGCAGGGAGAGCGTGAGCGCCGCCAGGCCCATCAGGGCCGTGGCCAGCGGGATCACCCGATGACGCCGTTCCGTGGATCGTGGTGAAAGCATCGGTCGATCAGGCGGTGGTGGGGGGGGGAAGGGCGCTAGATAGGCGAGGAGAGCAGCCGACCATCGCTGGCGAGTTGAAGGGTGGCTCCGAGCTCGGTTTCGATGGCGATCAGTTCGTCGCGGTGGGCCCGCAGCCGCAGGGTGCTGCCCAGGGCGCTATCTCCATCGAGGAGGCGTAGCTCGAAAGTTTCGGCCC
This sequence comes from Cyanobium sp. CTOTU6536, assembly GCA_036788375.1. Taxonomy (GTDB): domain Bacteria; phylum Cyanobacteriota; class Cyanobacteriia; order PCC-6307; family Cyanobiaceae; genus Cyanobium. The sequence continues at coordinate 20,784 of DAIQNM010000010.1, forward strand.
GTTCGGCCCGGCGCCGGTAGAGGAGCCCAGCGGCCGGGCCGAGCAGCGCCAGCAGCAGGGGCCACCAACCCAGCTGTGGCAGTAGCTGGCGGATCACCAAGGCGAGACAGGCGGCGCCCACGGCCCCCAGCAGCGAAAGCAGAACCGCCAGTGGTGTGCTGGCACCCACCTCACCGCGGAAACGCAACAGGCTGCGCTCGGGGTCTCCGGTTTCGGTGCGCCAGCCCCGGCTGGTGAGCCAGGCGGAAAGACCCTCGAGCACCTCGAGGGCGGGGCGGGGGGAATGGACCTCCACCACGGTGGTGCGGTCCTTGCTGGCGGCCCGCAGGAAGAAGACCAGACCCACCGCCATCAACAGGGTGAGCAGCAGGGTGGAGGCCAGGGTGGGCATCGGAACCTGCAGCAACGGGAACCATTCTCCCCCATCACCCTGGTAGGGGTCTGGGGCACGATGAACAAACTCCAGCTTCCGGCGCTCCGTTCCGGCGAATCCATGACCCAGGCCCGTGTCGCCTCCGCCCCCTCCGTGCCGCCGGCCCGCTTCGCCGTGTTCGATGGCGACCTCGATGCCAGCTGGGAGGACCTCTACGGTTCGGCAGCGGCCCTGGCGATCGACACCGAGGCCATGGGTCTGATCCATGGCCGCGACCGGCTCTGCCTCGTCCAAATCTGTGATGCCCACGACAACGTGAGCTGCATCCGGGTAGCCCGTGGCCAGCGGGAGGCCCCCCGCCTCAAGGCGCTGCTGGAGAATCCGGCCATTGAGAAGGTGTTCCACTTCGCCCGCTTCGATGTGGCCGCCCTGGCCGAGAATCTCTCGATTGCCGTGGATCCGATCTTCTGCACCAAGATCGCCAGCCGGCTGGCCCGCACCTATGCCCCGCGCCATGGCCTCAAGGACGTGGTCAATGAACTGGTTGGTGTGGAGCTCGACAAACAGGCCCAGAGTTCGGATTGGGGCCAGGTGGATGAGCTCAGTGAAGCCCAGCTGACCTATGCCGCTGGTGATGTGCGCTGGCTGCTGGCCGCCCGCGACCGGCTGGAAAGGATGCTGCGCCGGGAGGATCGCTGGGATCTCGCCCGCCGCTGCTTTGCCTGCATCCCCGTTTTCTCCGACCTCGATCGCCAGCGCTTTGGCTCGGTGTTCGAGCACTGAGCCCCCTGCCCATGGGGCTCGACTCAGTCCTCGAGCATGAAATTCACATCGTTGCCCACGGCCTCCAGCAGATCGTTGAGTAGGGGCCCGTTGTCGACGCCGGCGGTGTTGGCCTCCTCCAGCATCAGGTTGGCCAGGGCTTCGCGGGCGGCGCTGTCGCGAGTGCCCTCCTGGGCGGCGCGGATCTCCACCTTGCGGCGGGCCGCCGACTGGCTGATGCCCAGCCGGGTGGCCAGGCGACCGCAGGCGGCGTTGTAATTGCGGTCCGGGATGCCGGCCATTGGGGAGGAAGGAGGTGGACTTCATCATCCTCCGCGCCTTGGCGGTTGCTTTGGCCGCGATCGATCAGGCCGGCTTGAGCAGCCTGGCGGCGATGGCCGCCGCCAGCCCTGTGCTGCCGCCCTCCGGCCCCATCCGTTCGCGGCCGATTAACCCCAGCCGTTGCCGTTCCGTCCGATTGGCGAGCAGGGCCCCGAGCTGCTCCGCGAGCTCCTGGGGGCCCTTGCAGGGGCGCACCGCCCCGCCCAGCAGGCGACTCTGGCGCCGCGCGAAGCCCGCCTTGAACTGGGGCCCGGGTCCCGGTAGCGAGAGGGCTGGCACCCCCAGGCCCACCAGTTGCTCGGTGGCGGTGCCGGCGGTGGCTAGGCCCACCTCACTCCAGCCGGCCCAGGCCCCGAACTGGCCGGGGCCTACCAACAGCCGCAGGGGCCCCCGCCGCCAGGCCATCGCTGCCCCACTGCCGGCGGGTAGGGCCATGGGCTCGAACCCCCTGTGGCGCAGCAGTGGTGCCAGGGCCTCCGGTTCCGGTCGGTTGCCGGTGGCCAGCAGCACGGTGGTGGGTTCGCCATCGCTGGGCAGGGCCCCCAGCAGGCGCTCCAGGTTGCCGAGGGCCTCCGGAAGCCGACTGCCTGGCAACAGCAGCAGCCGCCGTTCTCCCGCCAGCCATGCCGGCAGGGGTTCGGTCGTGAAGCCATCCATCATCGGGTTGCCGGGGGCGGTGGCTTCCACCCCATGGCGCCGCAGGCCGAGGGCGGTCAGGGGGTCGCGCACCGCCACCAGACGACAGCGGCGCCGGGCCATCAGGGCCCATTCCCAGGGATCCCATTCACTGCCCTTGAGCCGGTGGTAGCCATCGGCTAGGGGGGTATGGCCCCAGCCGGGCGGCGGCGGGGAGGCCCAGGTGTGGTCACTCTTGGGGGTGCCGATGAAGCCGTAGGGCCCGCCGGCCGCCCAGGCCAGCAGCAGCGGTAGCAGGTCGCCCACCGCCAGGATTGGCTCGCCTGCCTGGCCCCAGCGGCGCACCAGCCGCCACTGCTGCCAGCTCAGCAGGGGCAGGCCGGCGGCCAGGTCGCCCAGCAGACCTCGCAGGCTCTGGTTACTGAAGCCGCCGCTGGGCAGGTCCCGGCGGGGACCCACCCGCTGGATGGCCCCCGTGGCCTCGGCGCCGGCGAAGGCCTGGCCCTTGCCCACCAGCGGCAATACCGCCACCTCCACCGCCGGGAGCAGAAGCCGAAGGGCCTCCACCACCCTCAGGGCGATGAGGTCCTCCCCATGGCCGTTGCTCAGGACCAGCAGTCGGGAGGGCATGCCATGGCTGATACGATCCGCTTTGGGGAGTTTGCTCCCGGGCCGGCGGCATGGCCAAGTGGTAAGGCAGAGGATTGCAAATCCTTTACCCCCAGTTCGAATCTGGGTGCCGCCTTTGGTGAGGGATTGGGGGTCAGCTTTTTAGGGCCCTCCCAACCTGCCCATCGGTCCTGCAACGGCCTGCGGCCCCTTCAGCTTCCCGCCGGGGGCCGCAGCCGGGGCTGTTTGCCGCCATCACACCGTCCCCGGGGCCGCCTCCGGTCTGCCGCGGTGGAAAGCCTTGGCCCGTTGTAGGGCCTGGCCCTGCTCGCGCCTGCGGCGCCGCCAAACGGTCTGGGCCGTTTCAAACAGGGAGGACTGCATTTCTCCGAGGAAGCGATCGAGGCGGCGGCGGCTGTCCTTCCCCTGCACCAGTTCATCGGAGAAGGCGCCGGCATGGCAGAGGTCGATCAGCAGGGCCACCTCCTCGGAAGACAGGCAGACCAGGTGCTCATCGGCGTGGTGGGTGACCTTCATGGCTCCAGCACGGGCACGGTCAGTTCTACGGCGATGCACCGGCGGCGGATGGAGGGGAAACCGTCGCCGCTTGGGGGGAGATCAGGACCAGGGCAGCAGGTGGGTGATCAGCTCAACCACGGCTAAGCCAATCAGGGCCATCATCGCCAGCAGGGAACTAGGGCTCGCCATGGTGATCTCTTCATCCCGTCGTTGGGGCGAACCCTAAAGGAATCCTTAAGGGTGGATGTGTCCGACGCTGCCATCCGGTGGGAACTCCACATCGCGTCATATCCCGATACACCCTTCGGTCCGCAGTCGGTTTCTGCCGAGGCCGCGGTCTCAGTAGCCGGAATCCGCCACGCAGCTCCCTTCGCAGCTGATCCCATTGCTGGCCGTTCGGCCGCAGTGGTGGCAGAGGATCGGCTCCTCAACTGCCTTCCCTGTCGGCGGCGCCGGGGCTTCCAAGGCAACTGGCCCGTTTCCCGATCCTTCGCCCGACTCCGGCGCCTCCGTTTCCCGGGATCGAAGCCCCCCGGGGGTGGGGCCACTGGGGCTGGTG
>DAIQNM010000011.1:0-23504 GCA_036788375.1 Cyanobium sp. CTOTU6536
CCCGCGCCCTGCTGCTCGATGGCCCCCATCCCTTCGCGGTGGCGCCGGAGGGCGGCACCAACGGCCACAACGAGGTGATCAGCCGGCTGGAAGCGGGGGTGGCCCAGCTGGCCCTCTGGACCGCCGATGACCTCGACAAGGCTGGCCGCAGCGAGGGGATGCAGGTGCTGCCGATCGGCCTGCAGTACAGCTTCAGCGAGCCGGTCTGGCCCGCCATCGAAGCCCTGCTCAGCGAGCTGGAGGCGGAGGTGGGCCTGCCCCACGCCGCCAACCGGGCCACAGATCCCCAACGGCTCTACGGCCGCCTCTTCAGCCTGGCCGAGCGGATCCTCAGCCGCATGGAAAGCTTCTACCGCGAGGGCTACCACCAGAACCTTCCCAAGGCCCCGGAGCCGGCGGCGGACCCAGCGGAATCACCATCGGAGGGGCCTCTTGCCGACACCAACACCCTGCTGGGGGAGCGCCTGAACCGGCTGATGGAGGCGGCCCTGCGGGTGGTGGAGCAGGCGCTGGCGGTGGAACCGCACGGCGATCTCACCGAACGCTGCCGGCGGCTGGAGCAGGCCGGCTGGGACCGGCTCTACCCCGGCAGCGGCTCCCGCAGCGGGGCCAACGGCAGCAGCAGCCCAGCCCCCAGCGCCCTGGAACGGGGCCTGGCCCACCGGCTGGCGGAGGAAACGGAGCAGCGCCTCTGGCACATGCGGATCGTGGAGTCCTTCGTGGCGGTGAGTGGCCGCTACGTCAAGGACGACCCCAGCCAAGAGCGCTTCGCCGACACCCTGTTGATCCTCTGGGACACCCTCTGCCGGATCAAAGGAGGCAACCCGGAACGGCGACCCCGCCTCGGACCGCGCCGGGCCCACATCCGCATCGGCGAACCGCTGGCGATCACCCCCCGCCTGGCCGCCTACCGCGCCGACCGCCGCGGCGAAGTGGCGGCCCTCACCACCGACCTTCAGAGGCGGCTGGAGGCACTGATCGTGCCCTCAGGCCAGGCAAACGCGACCTGAGCTCCGCCGTAGCGACGGAGCGGCTGGGGATTCCCTAGGTATGGGCCAGGCGCTGTAAGTAGCCCTCGCGGTGGCCGGCATTGATCCAGCCGGTGGCGATCGTCTTGGTGTCGGTATGGCACACCCGGCCGCGGTGGATGTGGGAGAGGCCCGCCGGGAAGATCGCCAGCTTGCCCCGCTCGGCCGGTTCGTGATGCCCTTGCCAGTGGAACTCCGTGCCCCCTTCCGGCACGTCGTTGCAGTAAAGGATCCAGGCGAGCACGCGGCGGATCGGCTCGGTGGCCTCGTCGCTGGTGGTCCAGTCGCAGTGCCAGCGGTGGAAGCCCTCACCGGGGGCGTAGCGCTGCAGGTTGAAGATCGGATTCACGAACAGATCCTGCTCCGGGCAGCAGTCGCGGAACAGGGGCCGCTCCTCAAGCCAGCGGTTCAGGCCGGCCGTCACGCCGCGCACGATCACCTCCGCCAAGGCGAAGGCTTCCGGATCGCTGCGATCGATGGCCACCAGGCTGATGTCGGTGGACAGCTTGGCGGGATCGCCGGAGCCGCCCGGCCCGAAGGCCACGCCGGGCCGCTGCAGATCAACGCGGCGCTCGAAGAACGCCACCACCCCATCGGCCAGGGCGGCGTAGCCATCGTTGCGAAAGGTGCCGATCAGCTGCATGGGGAAGAAGGCTGGAGATGCTGGATGAGGATCCGGATCAGAACTCGCCGGGGTCCAACCGCAGCCGCTGTTGCCAGGAAGGGCCCCGGCGGCGCTTCAGGACCAGGCGGCGGGCTCAGCGCAACGGGATCACCACCACCCGATCGCGGCCCTGCCAACGCTGCCGGTCCGGCACCACCTGGGCGGTGAGGCCTACGGCGTCGAGGGCGGCAGCCACGGCCTCCAGCTGAGCATCCTGGCTCGATCCATCCCCGGCTGCGGCCGAGGCCACCTGCACCAGCACGTTTCCCTCAGCCGGATCCGCCACCAGGAGCAGACCGGTGGTCTCGAACTCCCGGCTGAAGAACAGCCGCCGCAGGCGAGCCGAACAGCCGGGGCCAAGACATTCGGCAAAGGCCTCCAGGGAGGCGGTGTCGCCCGGGCAGCCGGCGTTGAGGGCCAGCCAGATCAGCAATTTCGCCCAGCTCTCGACCGTCCAGAGGGGGGCAAAACTGGTGCGGTGCTGCCGCACAAGCTCCGCCAAGGCGAACTCCACCAGGTTGTCCCGCAGGAGGGCGGGCGACGGTGGTGTGGATCCAGGGCCCTGATCCGGCAAGGGATCGGCCGGAGGGGGCGGCAATGATGGGATCTCCATACCACCATCCTCTCCGGCAGCGGGCAAACTGCAGAGGCACGCAAGCTGGCGGAACGCCCGATGGCCCTCGACCTCAACGACCCCGATCTCGAGTTCTCGGACCTGGTCACCGCTTACCAGAGCTGGGTGATGGCCGTGATCAATGACGAAAAGCTGGGGGGCGAGAAACTGCTCAGCGATGACATCGCCGATGACGCCATCAATGCCATGCGCTTTCTGCCCGATGTGGTGACCAGCGCCATCGAAACCACCCTGGCCCGCGTCTACGACGTGGATCCCGACGAACTCTCCGAACTGCTTTACCCGGAAGAGTAGGGAGCCCGCTCCCGGGGCCGGGCTCCCCTGGCCTCAGGAGCGGTGGGCGTTGTTGCCCTCCGGCTCCTCCTCCCCCTCGGCCATGATCCAGGCATTCGGGAAGACCTCCTCGGGGTAGTTGCTCACCCGGCGGCGGCGGCGTCTGGCATGTTCAGGCAGCACCCACCAGGGCGCTGCCGCACAACAGCTCAGGGCTGCCGCACAACCGCCGCAAAGGGGTCTGCAGCGGTCCAAAGGCTGCAGAGGATGTATGGTTCTGAGGTCTGGCTGAAGCCGGCGGGCCGAGTGCCCGCATCGCTGGACCCAGCACCGAACCGACCCCGTGCTTCTTGGGGCGGCCCTCCAGGTTCATCCCGCCTGCCCCGTGCGAACCCCCGCCCTGCCCTGTGCAGTGGCGGCGGATTGGGCAGGCACCCGGTGCACGATTCATATCCCATTCCAACCATGCCTAACTTCCGCCGTTCCGCGGCTGCTCCGCCCAGGCCGAGCCAGCCCCTCCATGCCAACGCTGTGGCGCCCGTCGCCACCAGCCACTCCGATTCCGTTTCCTGCCGCCCGTATCACCGGGAGGGCCGCTCGGGCCAGTCCGCCCCCTCCTGGGAGGACCTGCTCGGGCGGCGCTGAATGCGCCGCGGCATCCCCGGGATTCGGGCACAGGGCGGTAAGGCCGCCAGCTCGCGGATGCGGGACATCCGGCTGGTCTTTCGCACGGAAAACCCGCTCGGAAGCCGCCACCCACCGCAGGCTCAGGGTCCGCCTCCCGAGCTGCCCGCCATGCCCCCCCAGCCGTTGCCCCCGCCGGGGGTCCTGCCCTGGCCAGCCGAGTCGCGGCCGCTCCCCCCCGCCAGTCCTGCCGGCGCCTACCAACCGCCGGAGCTCCTGCGCGACCTACGACTGCTCGATGCCCTCGAACTCACCGGCACCACCGAGTTGGCCGGACGCTGGCTAGCGGTCTCCCAAGCCACGGTGAGCCGCCGCTACCGGCGCCTGGCCGATGATTTCGGCCTCACCCCAGGGCGCCGGGGGGCCAAGTGCTGCCGGTTCGGGACCACAGTGAGCCTGCGCCAGCTGCGGCTCGCCGCCCGCTGGCACCGCTTTGAAGCGGGGGTGGTGGGGCTGGCCACCGATCCGCTCCACCACGGCTTGCTGGAGGGCATCGACGGACTGCTGCCGATGCCGCAGCGCTTCCGCCCTGGAGAAAGCTGGCTCGACCTGGTGCGAGAAGGGGTGATCGATGCCGCCCTGGTGAACTCCCTGGAACTGTAACATCCCCAGACTGGCGAGGACCCGGCGCGGCCCCAGGAAGCGGCCGATGTCCAGTCACGGCAGCACGCCCCCCGCCAGCTGGCAGGGCGCGAACCGGAGCGGCTGCACCTCGGCCACTGGCCCCTGGAGCTGGCGGCCATCCCGGCCGAGGGGGCCGGGGCAACCGAGCCAGCGCGGGTGCTGGTGCCACCGGCAACCTTGGCACCGGGCCTGCGGAACCTGCTAGGGGGGCAGGGGTTGATGCTGGAGGGAGCAGCGCCGGCGGTGCACGATCTAGCCGCCTGGCGAAGGCGGATGGGAGACCAGGACCTGGCGGCACCGGTGCCCTCCCTGCTGCTGGGGCGTCCAACGGGGCCCTTCGCCGGCCTCCAGCCCCTGCCGCAGAGCACCACCCTGCGGGAGCACCTGTGGCTGCTGCTGCCGGCCGAATGGCCTGCGGTGACGGTGCTGCACCACACGGTTCACAGCCTGCGGCGGCTGGCGATCGCAGCGGGAGTGAGTCCGGGCCCCTGAGGCCCCCTGGCTCAAGCCCCGCCGAGCTCGGCCTCAGGCAGGGGGCAACCGGCTTCGATCCGATCCGCCAGGGCCAGGCAGTGGTCCATCTCCTGCCAGAGCAGTTCGCGCCGCTGGGCATCGACGGCGAAGGAGCGGTGATGCAGGTCGCGGCCCACGTAACGGAGCGCATCGCGGATGCGCAGCCAGTCATCGGCGCTGAAACTAGGGAGCGGGGTATCCATCGGTTGGGAGGAGGGCTTCAGCTGGCCGGGCGGCAGCGGGCATGGAGGGCCGTGGTGAGGCGGATCACGGCGTCGGGCTGACCCTGAAGGCCGAAGGCCTCCTGTTCGAGCAGGCGGCTGCCGTGGTGGTAGCGCTGGGTGATGATCCCGCCGATCTCCTGGCGCACCACCGGATCGAGGCGCATGGACCAGCCGATCGGGCTGAGCCGGCCGCCTGGGCAGCTCTGCACAGCATGCACGGCCTCATGCAGGAAGGTCTGGCGGCCGATGCCGAGATCGAAGGCAATCGGCGCCAACCAGAGCGTGCGGCTGGCGGGCACGTACTGGCCGTAGGCCCCGGCGGCAGGGGGTGGCGCCAACCGCAACCGAAACCCATAGCGCTGCAGATCACGCCCGAGGGGACGCAGGTCTGGGGGAAGCACCGCCAGCACATCGGCGAGGCCACCCGCTGGTTGGGCTTGGGCCAGATCGGGCTGCCGCGGCCCAAGCGAACGGCCGGGCAAGGCAGCGCCCGGTAGCAGTTGCGGCGGCGGCAGCGGAACGCCCGGGGACCCGATCACGGCGGAGGAGCGGCGAGGCAGCCTCCAGGTTGTCATTCAGCTTCAGGCTCCCATCAGGTTGATGCGATAGAGCACGTCCTCGAGGGCCTCGGCGGCCCTGATCCCTGCCCAGCGCTGGGGGTTGGCGGCGGTGCAGCAGGAGGGCACCGGCGCCAGGATCGTGCTGGGCCGAGCATGGCAAAACTGCACCACGCTGTGGCGCTCGCCGGCCGCTCCCTCCGGCGCCACCACCCGATGCCAACCGGCTGGGATGGTGCCATTGCTGAGGCGCTCAAGCATCAGGCCGGTGTTGAGGATCACGTGGCCTTGGGGCGGTGCCGCCGCCAGCCAACGGCCCTGCACCTCCACCTCGAGGCCGGCGGCGGTGGCGCGGGGCAAGGCGGTGATCAGGTTGATGTCGGCATGGGGGGCGGCCCAGAGGTGGCCGCCGGCCGGCGCCGCGGCCATGGGGGGATAGCGGATCGCCCGGGTGAGGGTGGGGGCCTGGTGCACCATCTCCTCAAAGAAGGTTTCCGCGCAGCCCATCGCCACGGCGATCACCCGCAGGAAACGCCGCTGCAGATCGGCGATGGCTTGGTGAAAGTGCCCCAGCACCACCGTGATGCCCGGCACCACCGCCTCCGGCAGCACGGGCTCGGGATAGAGCAGGGGGTAGCGGCGCCGCAGCGGATGCTCAAGGGGTAGCGGCGCCGACCAGTTGAGCATTTCCTTCCAGTCGGCCCGCTCACTGCCGGCGGCGGTTTCAACCAACAGGCCGGTGTAGCCGGTCTGGCCGTGGCTGGCCGGGAGATGGAAACGGGCCTTGCTGGCCTGATCCAGGGCAAAGAACTCCTGCAGCAGGCCGTAGGCGGAATCGAGCAGGTCTGGGGGTAGATCGCTGCTGGTGTAAACGAAACCGGTGGCCAGGCTGCGCCGCACCCCATCCACCACGGCGGCCCGGGCCGCCCCATCCCCCCGCTCGAAGGCCAGCAGATCCACATCGAGGATGGCCGGATCAGCCATGGAACCTGCTGCACTGGAGCTCCGATCCTCGGCGAAGCCGGGTCAGCGGAGCGGATCCCCACCCGTATCGATCACCTGCAGCAACACCTCCCGCCGGCGCGGACCATCGAGCTCCACCAGCAACACCGACTGCCAACGCCCAATGCCAAGCCGCCCCTCCAACACAGGCAGGCTGAGCTGGTTGCCCAGCAGCATCGCGATCAGGTGGGCGTGGGCGTTGCGCGGCTCATCGGGCGGAATGCCCGGGCGCAGGTGCAGGTCGTTGTGGAGCCAGGGACGATCCGGCGGCGCCAGGCCGAGGAAGAAGGCTTCGATATCCCTCAGCAGCCGCTCCTCGTTTTCATTGAGCACCAGGGCCGTGGTGGTGTGCTGGCCCACCGCCACCAACAACCCCTGCCGCACCCCATGGCGCTCGATCTGCTCCTGGAGCTCGGCGGTGATGTCGTGGCAGCGAAACGACCCTTCGGTCTGGAGCGTGAGGCGATGGACAAACGACGGCATGGAGATGCTGTTGCGAGCTTGAGGTCCGGGGCCGCCGCCCGGCCTTCCTGCTCCATCCTGGAGCCGATCGGTCCGCCCGCCATGTCCCTGATCAACACCGCCGTCGGCCTGCTGGCGATCAGTTCACCGATCGGCGTTCTGCCGGTGGTGGCCCGGGCGGCCGGTGGTGACGCCAGCAAGCTGCGACGCATCAGCCGTCTGGCGGTGCTGACCTTCGGGATCACCCTGCTGGCCGCCTGCTGGTGGGGTCAGGCCCTGCTGGATCTGTTCGGCATCACCCTCGACTCCTTCCGCGTTGCCGGCGGCCTGATCCTGTTGCCGATCGGCCTGCGCCTGATCGAGGGCTTGGAAGTGAGCCACCCTGATGTGGAAACCGACGCCGGCAGCCTCGGGGTGGTGCCGATCGGGTTGCCGCTGCTGGCGGGGCCGGGGGCCATCTCCCTGGTGGTGGCCAGTTCTCCGGCCTCCTGGCAGGGAAGGCTGGCCCTCAGCGGCGTGATCCTGCTGCTGGCGATCGGCATCTACGCCATCCTGCGGGTGTCGATGCCCCTGCGCCGGGCCCTGGGGGAGCTGCAGGAGAAGGTGCTCAGTCGGCTGATGGGACTGCTGCTCAGCGCCATCGGCGTGCAGATGCTCGTGGGCGGCCTGAAGGGCTGTTTCCCCGTGCTCGGCGGCGCGGGATGAGGGCTTCCGGCGCCGGCCTGGCCTGGAGGTCCTTGGACACGCCCTGAGCGTCTGGCCCGCCGGGTCAGCGGTAGTGGTTGGGCACGAAAAACTGCTCATTGAAGGGGGGGCGCTGGTAATCGCCACTGCCCTTGCGGGGAGGCAACTCGATCGCCTCCGGGGTCATGTCCTCATAGGGGACCTTGCTGAGCAGGTGGCGGATGCAGTTGAGGCGCGCCCGGCGCTTGTCGTTGGCCTCCACGGTGAACCAAGGCGCCTCGGGGATGTTGGTATGGGCAAACATCTCATCCTTGGCCCGCGAGAAGTCGACCCAGCGATCGCGGGATTCAAGATCCATGGGGCTCAGCTTCCAGCGCCGGGCGGGATCCTGGAGGCGTGAGCGGAAACGGGTCTCCTGCTCGTCGTCGCTCACAGAGAACCAATACTTCAGCAGCGTGATGCCGCTGCGCACCACCATCCGCTCGAACTCCGGCGCCGAGAGCATGAACTCCTCCACCTGGACGGGGGTGCAGAAACCCATCACCTTTTCGACGCCGGCGCGGTTGTACCAACTGCGATCGAAGAGCACGATCTCACCCGCTGATGGGAAATTCTCCACATAGCGCTGAAAGTACCACTGGCTCTTCTGCTGATCGGAAGGGGTACCGAGGGCAACCACGTTGCAGCCCCGGGGATTGAGGGGCTCGGTGATGCGCTTGATCGTGCCCCCCTTGCCGGCCGCATCGCGTCCCTCGAAAAGAATGATCAGCCGATAGCCAACATGCTTGATCCAGTACTGCATCTTGACCAACTCCACCTGTAGCTCCTTGAGCTCACTTTCGTAAAACTTGCGCTCCAGCTTGATCTTTGCCCCCTCCGAATGCTCAGCGAAATCATCGAGGATCGGCGAGGGCTGGTAGGCGTCGCCAGGATCCAGCGCACCAGTGCCTTTGGCGGAGTGCTCTTTGGGCTTGGCGGCCTGTTTAGATTTGTTTTTTTGTTTGCCCATGGCGACATTTCAAAGCAGGGTGTCTACCGATAGGCGAAACCCTGCATCACCGCAGTTATCGTTCACACCAAAATCACGATTGCAGGCCCCTTTCACCCGGTCGCGGGGCAAGCTGGTTCACGATCTCCGCGGTCGGGTCAGCAGCGGTGCTGACCTCGATGGGCCGAACCGACTCAGGGGAGGCACATATCTCTACTTGAAGGTTTGTTGCATATCAAAATACAAGTTTGATTGACTAGTCCAAACAAAGAACTTGCTCAAACATCAGGCTATGTAGCCATAAAATGCTGAACTTTATAATCTTGAAGCATCGTGCGTTATCCGATTAAACTCTAGCATCGTGCATTGATTACAAGTTCTGATTTCTCACCCCTCACCTGCTAGACTGACAACATTGCATGCGCTTTGGGCAATCATCATGAACCAGACTGAAATTATTATCATTGCTGCTTTAGCAGAGTCAAATCGAGTTATTGGCGTGAATGGTAAGTTGCCTTGAAAAATTCCTGAAGATGCTCAGAGATTTCGGGAACTAACCATCGGGCATGCTGTAATTATGGGCAGAATAACTTGGGAACTTGATTTGCAAAAACAGCCTTTGGTAGATCGATATAACGTCGTTATTTCTAACTCTATTGCTTCCGATGATATTGCAAGCTTGCAACTGAAGTACGCCTTTAATCTAGCCTTCGTCAATTCACTTGCAGACGCCTTAAAGAAGGCTCAAAATCACAATAAGGTTTTTATTGTCGGCGGTGCTTCTATTTATAGTCAATCATTGAATCTAGCAGATACCTTAGAACTGACCTTAGTAGAAGGAGATTTTCAAGGTGATATCTTTTCCCGGAATATCAATTCCTGATTGGCGATCAATTTGCAATGGTCAACCTGGAAGCTCACGCAGGGTATCGATTTGAAACCTATCAACGCATCGCTCAATAGCTATTTAGCCTCTCCTAGCTGCTCTCCAGTCCAGATTTTTCTTCATCCAGGCATCCAGCTCAGGGCAGAATCTCTTGTCTCACTCTCAATGAAGGCGCAGACTTCCATGTTGCCTGCGTCTGATCGCCAAGGGATGCTGGCGGGCGATGGCGGCGCCATCAAGGCCTGGGCCCCAGCCCGGCGCACTGGCAGGCCCCAGGGGCAAGAAGGGGGGAATCCAGGGCGGCCGGGAACGGGAGCCGGCTGGAGCCATGTCTGCACCGGGGTCCAATCCCAGTCAATTTTTGGAGGGCCTGACGGTTTCAGGGCGTTTTGGGCCGCTCCTGCCCTGATGGCGGATCCCCTAAATCCCTTGCCCTGACTGCCTCAGATCCCAGTGAGGCTGAGATGTCTACCGATGCCCGATGCCGGTTTCGAACCAGCGACATCCTGCTTGTAAGGCAGGCGCTCTACCGCTGAGCTAATCGGGCTTGGCTCCCATTGTGCCTCCCGATCCACCGCAGGCGACTGGGCGCCCAGAGAGCCTCATCCGTGCAAATCTGGGGCGATGGCTAGCGGCCGCTCCCACGACCACGCCACCAGGCTGCTGGCCCTGCCCTTCGGTCTGCTATGGATTCCCTTCGGCCTTGGCGCTGTCGCCATCGCCACCGGTGCCTTCCTGATCGGCGGCCTGTGGCTGTCGCCCGACCTCGATACCCGCTCCCTCGCCACCCGACGCTGGGGTCCGCTGAGCCTGCTCTGGTGGCCCTATCGCCGCCTGCTCAAGCACCGTTCGATCGTGTCCCATTGCCCGGCGATCGGCACAGGCGGCCGCCTCCTCTATCTGGGGTCGATCGTGGGGTTGGGCTCGGTGCTGCTGATGCCCTTCGGCATCCCAGGACCCGAAGAACTCCTCCAAGCCGCGCAGTGGCTCTGGAGCGAGCAGAAGCCGCTGTTGGTGGCAGGGCTGGTGGGTATCGAGCTGAGCAGCTGGCTGCATTTGCTCCAGGACGGTGATCCGATGCCCCGGCTGCGATGGAATCCCTTGTTGTTGTCCAAGCACTTCAGTCCGCGCCGCCAGCCAAGGCGCTCCAGACCCGGCAAGAAGGGGCGGGGGCGGCCATGGTGGCGCTGATGCTGGCAGGGTATGGAAGCTCCCGGTGGGGCCTCCCCCCAACTCCCGCTGGCCATGTCTCCCCCCGCCATCGAGCCCTCCAATCCGGGCAAAGGGCCATTGCCCCCCGCCCAACCCTGGGCTCCACCGACCGCACCAGGCCCTGCTGATCAGGCCCTGGGCCAACTGGTGGCCATCGTGGACCAGCTGCGGGATCCCGAGGGCGGCTGCCCCTGGGACCTGGAGCAGACCCACGCCTCCCTGATCCCCTTCGTGCTGGAGGAGGCCCACGAGGTGGCCGATGCGATCCGCCACGGCGACGATCGCCACCTGGAGGAGGAGTTGGGCGACCTGCTGCTGCAGGTGGTGCTCCACGCCCGCATCGCCGCCGAGGAGGGCCGCTTCGACCTGACCGCCGTGGCCCGCGGGATCAGCGCCAAGCTGGTGCGCCGCCATCCGCACGTGTTCGGCGATGCACCGAGGGCTGCCGACAGCGCCGCGGTGCGGGCCAGCTGGGAGGCGATCAAGGCCCAGGAACGCCAAGAGCTGCAGACCACCGCCGCGACCAGCGCGAGCCCCCTCAGCGACCGGCTGGCCGAAAAGGTGCGGGGCCAACCGGCCATCGCCGCGGCGATGACCATCTCCCGCAAGGCCGCCGCCGCCGGTTTCGAGTGGGACACCCTGGCGGGGGTGTGGGCCAAGGTCCACGAGGAGCTCGATGAACTCAAGGAGGCCGTGGCCAGCGGCAACCGGGCCCATGCCCAGGAGGAGCTGGGGGATGTGCTCTTCACCCTGGTCAATGTGGCCCGCTGGTGTGGGATCGATCCCGAGGAGGGCCTGGCCGGCACCAACGCACGCTTCCTGGATCGCTTCTCCCGGGTGGAGGCCGCCCTGGGGGGCGACCTCGGCGGCCGCGGCATCGCCGAACTCGAGGACCACTGGCGGGCGGCTAAGGCCGCCATTCGCGCCGAAACCGATGGCGGCGGGCCGGCCAGCCTCAATCCTCCGGAGGGCTGAGGCGGCCGCCCCGCAGGGTCTTGCGGGCTCCCCGTCGACGCTTGGCCACGAGCCGGCGCTCCACGGCGCCCCGCGAAGGGCGGGTGGGTCGCCGCGGCGGTGGGGGCGGCGCCATCGCCTGCTGCAGCAAGGCCACCAAGCGCTCCTGGGCCGCCTGGCGATTGCGCCACTGGGAGCGATGCTCCTCCGCCACCACCACCAGCACACCCTGCACCAACCGATTCGCCAGCCGCCGCTGGGCCCGCTCCCGCAGCAGCGGCGGCAGGGCCTCGCTGGCCGCCAGGTCAAACACCAACTCCACCCGCGAGTCCCGGCGGTTGACGTTCTGGCCGCCAGGACCGGCGGCGCGGGAGAAGCGCCAGCGCAGTTCGGCGCGGGGCAGGCTGAGGCCGGGGCCCAGGCAAAGCTCTGACGGGGCGGGATCCATCGCTCCAGCCTGCACCACCCACCGGGCCTGGAGGCGCATTCCCGCCGCTTCAACGCCGAACCGCACACCAAAACGGCACCCGGGCGCAGCGGTTTTCGTAACCTGCTCGCACCGCGTTTTCCAGGGGTTGATGCCGCAGCCGGCCGACCATCAGCGCAAGCCCCTGGCCGCCCATCGGATCACCCCGCCGATCGGCCTGGCCGTACCGACCAGGCCATGACCCCGAGCCGACCCCGCCCCCACCCCGTCCGCCGAGCCCAGCTCGGGCTCCAGGGGCTGTTGGGCCATCTCTCCATCACCCCCAAGCTCACCCTGGTGCTGCTGGCGGTGGGCCTCACCCCCCTGCTGGCCAGCCAGTTTCTAGCGCTGCAGCAGTTCAAGCGCAGCCTGGTGCTCAACCGGTTGGAGCAGGCCGAAGAGGTGGGCGCCAACACCTTGGCTGATCTGCAAAGCTCCCTGGCCCTGCAAAGCCGCCCCCCCGCCACCGGCGGGCCGGCCCTTGGTGATGGGGCAGCCCCCAATCGGAGCGCGGGGTCGTTGCCGACCTTGGCCGCCATCGCCGATTCCGGTCTGCTGGAGAACCAAAAGCTGGGCCTGGGCCGCAGCGGCAGGGCCCAGTTGATGCGGCAGGAACGGCCCGGCGCCATGGCCAGGCTCCTGCCTTTGGTGGCGAACGGTCAAGGGAACCAGCCCCAAGACCAGGCCGTGCGGTTCGAGCCCCTCTCGATCAGCCCCCTGGAGAAACCCAACCTGCTGCAGGGCAACAAGCGGGCGGGCAACGTCATCGAAGCGGATGGGGTCCGGCGGGTGGGGGTCTGGCTACCCCTGGAGCCGGACAGCACCGGCCTGTTGATTTCGGTGGAGCGCCAGGAGGTGCTCCAGTCGGCCGTCAACCTGCGCGACCAGTTGATCGCCCTCAGCCTGCTCACCACCGCCGCCGTGGCAGGGGCGGGGGTGGTGCTGGGGCGCAGCCTCACCAGGCCCCTAAGGGACCTGCACAACGCGGTGCAGGGCTTCGATGCCGCCAGCGAAGACGCCCTCCAAGCGGTGGCGGTCCAGGGCAACGACGAAATCAGCACCCTGGCCCGCACGTTCAACCAGATGACGCGGCGCATCCAGGACCGTTCGGCAACCCTCAACAGCACCAACAACCGGATCCAGGCCTACATCCAGACCGTGCAGACGGCCCTGCTGGCCATCGGCATGAATGGCGAAATCACCCTGCTCAACGAGGTGGGCTGCCAGCTGCTGGGGTTCCCGCCGGCCCGTTGGCTGGGCTCCAACTGGCTCAACGACTGCATGGTGGATGCCGAAGCGCGCCGCATCCTGCGGGATGCCCTGGAGCGGGCCCGGCAGGGGGAGGCCATGGGCCGAGGGGAGGGCAGCAAGGCCGCCAGCCGCTCCGACGTGAGCGCATTGGGAGAAGCGGCGGTCCTCGACTATCACGTGCGCAGCCAGGATGGCGGGATCCTGCTGATGCGCTGGCACAGCAGTTTGCTGCGGGGCGAGAGTGGTCAGGTGATCGGCCTGCTGAGCTCCGGCGAAGACATCACCCTCAGGCGCAGCCAGGAGCTGGAATTAATTGAGGCGCGGCGGGTAGCGGAGCAGGCCAATGCGGCCAAGAGCGAATTCCTTTCGCGCATGAGCCACGAACTGCGCACCCCGATGAACGCCATCATCGGCATGTCCTACCTTGCGCTGCGGGCCAATCCCGAGCCGCGGCTGCAGGATTACGTCAGCAAAATCAACGCGGCTGGCCAGAAACTGCTGGCCCTGATCAACGACATCCTGGATTTCTCCAAGATCGAGGCGGGCAAGATGAGCCTCGAACGCACCGACTTCCTGCTCGATTCGGTGCTGGCCGACCTCAGCACCCTGATCGCCCAAAAGATCTTCGATCAAGGTCTGGAGCTGCTCTTCCTGGTGGATGAGGAGGTGCCCCGCCAGCTCCAGGGCGATCCGCTCCGCCTGGGCCAGGTGCTGCTCAACCTGCTCTCCAACGCCTCCAAATTCACCAACCTCGGCCAGATCGTGCTCCGGATCAGTTGCCTCGAGCAGCGGGGCCAGCGGGTGCAGCTGTGTTTTGAGGTGACGGATACCGGCATCGGCATGGAGGAGAGCCAGCTTGCCAAGCTCTTCCAGCCCTTCGAGCAGGCGGAACTCTCCACCACCCGCCACTTCGGCGGCAGCGGCCTGGGGCTCACCATCTGCCGCCACCTGCTCGGCCTGATGGAGGGCACGATCGAGGCCTCCAGCGCCGTGGGCGAGGGCAGCACCTTCCGCGCCACCGCCTGGTTTGGCCTGGGGGCAGGGCTCCCCGCAGCGGTGCTGCCTGAGCAACTCAAGAACCTGCGGGTGCTCCTGGTCGACGACAACCCCATCGCCCTGGAGGTGCTGAAGGCCCACCTGGCCCATCTGCCGCTGCAACTGAGCTGCTGCGGCAGCGGCGAAGAAACCCTCCAGCAGGTGCGGCGGGCCGCCGAAACGGGGGCGCCGATTGATCTGGTGCTGCTCGACTGGCAACTGCCGGGCATGGATGGCCTTGAAACGATGCGCCAGTTGCGCCAGCGCGAAAGCGAAGGCGCCCCCGAGGTGGTGATGGTCACGGCCTTCGGCCGGGATGACGTGCGGTTCAGCGCCGAGCGGGAGGGCATTCGGGCCTTCCTCACCAAACCGGTCTGCCAGTCGGAGCTGCTCGACATCTTGGTCACCCTGGAACAACCGGACCCCCGCTCGCCGTTGCCCCTCCCCCCCAGCCCGCTGGAAACGGCCCAACAGGAGGGGCTGGCAGGGTTGCGGGTGCTGCTGGTGGAAGACAACGAGATCAACCAGCAGATCTGCTGCGAACTCCTCCGGGATGCGTCGGTGGAGGTCACGGTGGCGGCGGATGGGGCTGAGGCGCTGCAGCGATTAGAGCAGCCCGGGGTTCCGGCGGGCGAAGGCCTCCTGCCCTTCGACCTGGTCTTGATGGACCTCAACATGCCGGTGCTGGATGGCTGGGAGACCACCCGCCGGATTCGGGAGGACAGCCGCTGGGATCGGCTACCGGTGCTGGCGATGACCGCCCATGCCCTGGTGGAGGAAAGGGATCGCTGCCAGGCGCTGGGCATGCAGGACCACCTCACCAAACCGATCGAGCCCGACACCCTCTTCCAGGCCCTGAGGCGTTGGGGCCGCCCCGGCGAACCGTCCCGCCAGAACGCCACCCAGGCCGCCGCGGCGACACCGGTCTACGGCGATCTGCCCGGCTTTGACCTGACGGGAGGACTGCGGCGGACGGCCGGCAACCTCGCCCTCCACCGCCAGCTGCTCAACAGCCTGGCCAACACCCAGGCCTCGGCCTCCAGGCGGGTGCAGGAGGCCCTGAACTCCAACGACACCCTCGAGGCCCAGCGCATCGCCCATACCGTCAAGGGGGTGGCGGCCAACCTCGGCGCCACGGCGCTGGCAGAGGCCGCGGGCCAGCTCGATCGCGCCCTCCAGAGCGATGGCTCCTGGCAAGAACCGCTGGTTCACTTCGATCGCACCCTGCGCCAAAGCGTGGCGACCATCCGCAGCCTGCAAGCCGCTGCCAAGGAGCCCTCCGCTCGGCCGGCCGCAGCCAGCACGGGGCGGGAGCCCGGCCCGGCCGACCTGGAACGCCTGGCGACCCTGCTGGCGGCGGGGGATGGCGACGCCCTCGAGCTGTTCCGCCGGCTTCAGCCCGACCTGGCCACCCTCCTGGGCGAGGCGGCGGTGGCCGCGATGGCCGCCCACCTGGAGCGGTTCGCCCTAGAAGCTGCCCACCGGGAGCTCGTGGTGGCCCGCCAAGCCATGGCCAACCGCCAACCATCCCCCGAGCAATCGCGCCTGTGAGCACCTCCCCCACGGCCATCCCAGCCAGCAGGACCACGGTGCTCGTGGTCGACGACACCCCCGAAAACCTGGAGCTGATCTTCAACCTGCTGCGGCCCCACTACCGGGTGCTGTTGGCCAACGACGGCAGGGCCGGCCTGCGGATGGCCCGCCAGGAGCCCCGGCTGGACCTGATTCTGCTCGACATCATGATGCCGGAACTGGACGGCTATGGGGTGTGCCGCCAACTCAAGGCAGATCCGGCAACCGCTGAAATTCCGGTGATCTTCCTCACGGCCCGCAGCCAGATCGAAGACGAGGAAAAGGGCTTTGACTGTGGTTGCGTTGATTACATCACCAAGCCCATTTCACCACCGATTCTACAGGCCCGCATCGCCACCCAGCTCACCCTAAAAACCACCTCCGACCAGCTCCGCCACTACAACGAACACCTCGTTGCCGAAGTAGAACGCCGCACCCGCGAAGTCCAGATGGTGCAGGACGTGACGATCATGGCCATGGCCTCGATGGCGGAGACCCGCGACAACGAGACCGGCATGCACATTCGCCGGACCCAACACTACGTGCGCACCCTGGCGGAACACCTGCGCCGGCAGCCCCGTTTCGGAGCGATCCTGAATGATGAATTCATTGATATTCTGTTCAAATCAGCTCCCCTTCACGACATCGGAAAAGTTGGCATTCCGGATGCCATTCTCCTCAAATCTGGCCGCCTCGATGTCGCCGAATTTGAGATCATGAAGCACCACACCCGCCTCGGCATGGAAACCATCACGGCGGCGGAGCGGCTGCTGAATGTTCCCAGCAGCTTCCTCGAGGTGGCGCGGCAGATCGCCTACGGCCATCACGAGAAATGGGATGGCAACGGCTACCCCGAGGGCCTCGCCGGCGAAGCCATTCCCCTGCCCGCCCGCCTGATGGCCGTGGCCGACGTCTACGACGCCCTGATCTCCAAGCGGATCTACAAAGAAGCCTTCCCCCATGACCAGGCGGTGGCCATGATCCAGGCCGGCAGCGGCAGCCATTTCGATCCCACCGTGGTGGAGGCCTTCATCGCCGAGAGCGAAACCTTCCGGACCATTGCCCAGCGGTTCCAGGACGAATGACGCCCCCGACTCCGCCGGGCTGTCCGCCCGCGGCAGACCGTTGACCACCGGGGCGCTTAGCTGGTCCTGGCGACCCCGATTCCCCAGGCGCGTGAGCACCCCCCCCGATCCGGCAACGGCCCCCGCAACCCTCCCCACCCCCGGCTGGATCGATGAGATCCATCGCGGTGTGCGCTACGGCCTGGCCGGCCGGGTGATCGCTGAGAGCCAGAGCGACTTCCAGAAGGTCACCATCATCGAGAGCGAGCGCTACGGCAAGGGCCTGCTGCTCGATGGTTGCTGGATGACCGCCGAGGGTCAGGAGCGGCACTACCACGAATCCCTGGTGCACCCGGCCCTTTGCAGCGCCGCGGCGATCGAGCGGGTGTTGGTGATCGGCGGCGGCGACGGCGGCACCGCCCGGGAATGCCTGCGACACCCCGGGGTTCAGCACCTCGACCTGGTGGAAATCGATGGGCTGGTGGTGGAGTGGTCGCAGCAGCACCTCGGCGCGATCGGCGGCAGCGCCTGGAGCGATCCCCGCCTGCATCTCACGGTGGGGGATGGCATCGCCTGGGTGCGGGACGCCGCCACCGCCAGCTACGACGTGGTGATCGTGGACGGCTCCGACCCGGCCGGTCCCGCCGAAGGGCTGTTCAACCGCGCCTTCTTCCAGCACTGCCGCCGCCTGCTGCGGCCCGGTGGGGTGTTCGCCACCCAAAGCGAATCCCCCGAAGCCTTCCGGGCGGTGCACCTCGACACCGTCAAGCTGCTGCGGGAGGTGTTCGGGCACGCCGACCCCCTCTACGGCTGGGTGCCGATGTACCCCAGCGGCTGGTGGAGCTGGACCTTCGCCGCCATCGACGGCCCCCGCTACCTCCAGGTGGATCCGGAGCGTGCCGCCGCCGTAGCGGCGGGCTGTGAGATCTGGAGCCCCCGCTGGCAGCGGGGTGCCTTCGAGGCCGTGCCCGCCTTCGTGGTGCGGGCCCTGTCCAACGCCGGCTGAGCCCCCGGCCCTGCCGGCCCAGCCACCCCAGCCTTCAACGCCCGATCTTCGATCGTCCTTGCCACCGTGCCTGCCCCCCTCCCTTCCTCCGCCCCGGCCAGCGAATCCACCGATCGAGGCGATCTGTTCGACACCGAAGGCGCCATTTACATGGCCAGCCGCCGTGATCCGGCCGGCTGCCGCGTCGGCCTGTTCGGCGTGCCCTATGACGGCACCACCTCCTTTCGGCCCGGCACCCGCTTCGGCCCGGCGGCGATCCGGGAGGTGAGCACCGGCCTGGAGAGCTACTGCCCCCAACTCGATCTGGATCTCGAGGATCTGGCCTTCGCCGACCTCGGCGCCGTAGCCATTCCCCATGGCGCCCCGGAGCCGGTGCTGGCCGCGGTGGAGCAGGCCACCGCGGCCGTGCTCGATCTGGGCCTGGCCCCCCTGATGGTTGGAGGTGAGCACTCGATCAGCAGCCCAGCGGTGGCGGCCGTGGCCCGGCGCCATCCCGATCTGGTGCTGGTGCAACTCGATGCCCACGCCGACCTGCGCCAGGAGTGGCTGGGTTCCCAGCACAGCCATGCCTGCGCCATGCGCCGCTGCCTGGAGGTGCTGCCGAGCGGCACTCTCCGGCAAATCGCCATCCGCAGCGGCACCCGGGCGGAATTCGAGGAGCTGCGCAGCAGTGGTCGACTGGTGGCGATCGAACGGATGGCCGAGGCCCTGATCCCCCTGCGGGGACGGCCCCTCTACCTCACCGTTGACCTCGACTGGTTTGATCCGGCCGTGCTGCCCGGCACGGGCACCCCCGAACCCGGAGGATTCCACTGGGCCGACTTCGCGGTGCTCGTCGAAGAACTGAGCCACCATCGCTTGGTGGCCGCCGATGTGGTGGAACTGGCGCCCCAACTCGACCCCACCGGGGTGAGTGCGGTGCTGGCGGCCAAGGTGGTCCGAAGCCTGCTGCTGTTGCTGGGTCGGCCCTGAAGGCCTCGCCAGGTTCAGCCATCAGTACACGCAGGTGCCGCTGGTGCGCTGTTCCCGCAGCCGGTCGTGCTGCTGGGCGATCAACAGGATCGCCAGGGTGGGGTGGTTATGGAGCAGGTTGAGGAAGCGCAGCCGATCCAGCCGCAGGATCTCGACGGGGGTGCGGGCCAGGGCATTGCTGCGGTGCTGCCCCTGGCGCCAGACGATGTCCTGAAAGCTGAACAGCTCACCGGGTCGGTAACAGATGCGCTCGGCATCGGGACCCTCCAACTCAACGATGCCGCGTTTGAGGCCATAGATGGCCGTGGCGGCACTGCCGCGGTTGAAGACATGGGCGCCGGTGGGGAGGGTGAAGGTTTCACAGTCCACCTGGGCCGCGAGCAATTCGAGCGGCGTGGTGACGGTGGGCGAAGCAACCAACGTGTGGAACCTCCAGGGGCTAGGTCCGGTATGGCCGGAAGTAAGGACAGGATCGACAGCAGGCCTGATTGATCGAAATTAAGGCCGCCAGCCGCCAAACCATGTAACCGGTTGTACTAAAGCCGAGCAAATCCGATGCAGAAGCAGGGGAATTGCACATATCTTCAGGATTCAAGGCCACCCCAGCCCTCGATAACCGCCGCTGGGCGGACCGGCCGCCCCAATCAAGGGCCCTGCAGCATTGCCGCCAGACTGAGCTGCTGGTTGGGCTGAGGCGGCGCCGCCGCGGCCCCCATCACCGGCAGCCGGGGGGGGCGAGCCGTCCAGTGGTGGCACCAGAGTTCGGCCACCAGCTCGGGATGGATCGGCAGCTGGCGCAGCTGGCACCAACCCAGCTGCAACCCGGCGGGCGGGATGCAGTGGCGGCAGCTGCGGCAGCTGGGGCGATTGCCCATTCCTGAGGGGCCTCGGATGACTTGGCCGCCCACCGTAATCACGGTGATTCAGATTGAACAGTGGGTGCAACCGAATCGCAACCCATCCCCGGCTGCGGCGCTCCCGAGCCACTCCAGATCCTCCGCTCCAAGGCCAGCCTTGGGCTCCATAGGATTCGGCCCAACCCTGCTCCCCTTACCCCAGCTCCCGCCATGGCCGATGCCAGCACCGATCCGGCCAACCATCGGGCCGCCGAGGCCGCCAATCTGCGGCGTACGCCCCTCCACGATGCGGTCGCGGCGGCTGGCGGCCGCCTGGTGCCCTTTGCGGGATGGGAGATGGCGGTGCAGTTCGCCGGCCTGGTGGCGGAACACACCGCCGTGCGCCAGGCCTGCGGGGTTTTCGACATCTCCCACATGGGGGTGCTCACCCTGCGCGGCAACGGCGTCAAGGACGCCCTCCAGCAGCTGGTGCCCTCCGACCTGTTCCGGATCGGAGCGGGCGAGGCCTGCTACACGGTGCTGCTCAACGACGCCGGCGGCATCCGCGACGATCTGATCATCTACGACCGGGGCCACCGCGGCGAGGCCGATGAGGTGGTGGTGGTGATCAATGCCGCCTGCGCCGAGGCCGACACCGCCTGGATCCGCAGCCAGCTGGAGCCGGCCGGCATCACCATCACCGACCGCAAAGGGGAAGGGGGCATCCTGCTGGCCCTGCAGGGCCCTGAAGCCCCGGCGCGGCTGGAAGCCCTGGTGGGTGAATCCCTGGAGGGCCTGCCCCGCTTCGGCCACCGCGATCTGGTGCTGCGGGGAGGCCATGGCGCCGCAGCCGGGGCGCCGCTGTTCGCGGCCCGCACCGGCTATACCGGCGAAGACGGCTTCGAGTTGCTGCTGGAGCGCGAGGCGGGCCTGGCCCTGTGGGAGCAGCTGCTGGCCGAGGGCGTTTCCCCCTGCGGCCTTGGCGCCCGCGACACCCTGCGCCTGGAGGCGGCCATGCACCTCTACGGCAATGACATGGATGCGGCCACCACCCCGCTGGAGGCCTCCCTGGGCTGGCTGGTGCACCTGGAGATGCCCGCCGCCTTCATCGGCCGCGCCGCCCTGGAGCGCCAAAGCGCCGAGGGCGTGGACCGCCGGCTCGTTGGCCTGCGGCTGGAGGGCCGAGCCATTGCCCGCCACGGCTATCCCGTGCTCCAGAACGGCGCGGTGGTCGGGGAGGTGACCAGCGGCACCTGGTCGCCCACCCTGGGCCAGGCGATTGCCCTGGCCTACGTGCCCAGCGCCGCCGCCAAGCTCGGCAGCGAGCTGGCGGTGGAGATCCGCGGCAAGGCCGAACCCGCCGTGGTGGTCAAGCGCCCCTTCTATCGCCGCAGCTGAACGCCCCCTACGATCCCGCCCATGGACGCGATCGAAATTTCCGGCATCCGCTGCTACGGCTACACGGGCTACTTGCCGGAGGAACAGGTCCTGGGCCAGTGGTTTGAGCTGGATCTCACCATCTGGCTGGATCTCTCCATCACCGGTGCCAACGACCAGCTCGCGCACAGCCTCAACTACGCCGACGTGGTGGAACGGGTGACGACCCTGCTGGAGACCTGCCGCTTCCAAACCATCGAACGGCTCAACACGGTGATCACCGAGGCGGTGCTGGCCTTTGACCCCGTCCAGCGGGTTCATTCACGCCTGGTCAAGGTGTCCCCACCGATTCCTGGTTTCGCCGGCCGCATCGCCATCGCCATGACCCGCTCCAAGGGGGAGCTCCGCTGAGCCTTGGGCCCCACCATGGTGTTCACCCCGCCAACGCTCCAGTCGGTGGCCATCGGCCTGGGCAGCAACCTGGGCGACCGCCAGGCCACCCTGGAGCAGGCCCTCGACCTGCTCAACCAGGGCGACGGGGTCGAGGTGCTGGGCCGCTCCAGCTGGTACCGGAGTGCGCCGATCGGCCCGGTGCAGCAACCCGATTACCTCAACGGCTGTGCGCTGCTGCAGGTGCGTCTGGCGCCCGAAGAGCTCCTGAATCGGCTGCTGGAAACGGAACAATGCTTTGGTCGGGTGCGGGCCGAGCGCTGGGGGCCCCGCACCCTGGACCTCGACCTGCTCTTCTACGGCCAGCTGCGCCTCCACTCCGTGCGCCTGCAGGTTCCCCATCCGCACCTGGCGGAGCGGGCCTTCGTGTTGCTGCCGCTGCTGGAGATCGCACCGCAATGGATCGATCCGGTCTCCGGCCACACGGTGCAGGAGCTGGCGGGGGCCCTGGTCGAGCGCGGTGGGGTGGAGCGGCTGGAGACCACCCGGCCATGATCGGGGCCGTGCACCCCACGCCCACGGGCCAAGGCCGATGACCACCCTCCCCCTGCACGGGCGCGTGGCCCTGGTGACAGGGGCCGGCAAACGCACGGGCCGCGCCATCGCCCTGGCCCTGGCCAGGGCCGGCGCCGATCTGGCCATCCACTACCACCAGAGTGAAGCCGAGGCCCGAGCGGTGGTGGCCGAGGTGGAGGGCCTGGGCCGCCGGGCCCTGGCCATCCAGGCGGACCTGGGCGATGCCGCCGCCACCGAGGCCGCCTTCGGCCAGGCGAGCGAGGGCCTGGGCCGGCTCGACATCCTGGTGAACAATGCCTGCGGCATCCACTGGAAGCGTCTGGAGCAAACGAGCCTGGCCGAGTGGCACAGCGGCATCGAGCAGACGCTGCACATCACCTTCCACGCCTGCCAGGCGGCCCTGCCCACGATGCGCCGCCAAGGTTTCGGTCGCATCGTGAATCTGATCGATGGGGATGCCGATGCGCTGCGGGCGGTGCCCGCCCTCACCCCTTACAAGATCGGTAAGACCGGCGTGCTGATGCTCACCCGCACCCTGGCCGTCAACGAAGCGCCCCATGGCATCACCGTCAACGGGGTCTCCCCCGGCGTGCTCGACAACTCCGAACACACACCCCCCCTGGAGCGGATTCCGGCCGGCCGCCTCGGCAGCGCGGAGGAGGTGGCGCGGGCAGTGCTGTTCCTGGCCGATCCGGCCAGCGGCTACATCACCGGCACCAACATCAAGGTGGCTGGGGGCTATCGGCTCTGAGCGGGCCCATGGAGCGCCATGGGAAACTCACCCATTCGCTTCAGATCCCCCCCATGGGCAGCCCCGGGTCCCCCGAGCAGCACGGCAGCCGCCAGTGGTGCGGAGAACTGCGCCTTGACGACACAGGCCGCGCAGTGACCCTCAAGGGCTGGGTGGATCGCCGCCGCGACCATGGCGGGGTGATCTTCATCGACCTGCGGGACCGCAGCGGCACCGTGCAGATCACGGTGGATCCCGAGTTGGCCGGCAACGAGCCTGGGGCGCGCGAGGCCTTCGCGGCGGTGTTCGAAACCGCCAGCCACCTGCGCAACGAAACCGTGCTGCAGGTGCAGGGCACGTTGCGGGAGCGGCCGGCCGACTCGGTAAACGAGCGGCTGGCCACCGGCCGGTTCGAGGTGCTGGCGGGCACCATCACCGTGCTCAACGCCGTGAAGGGCAACCTCCCCTTCCCCGTGTCGGTGCACGACGAGGAGAACACCCGCGAGGAGCTGCGGCTGCGCCACCGCTATCTGGATCTGCGCCGTGAGCGCATGAACGGCAACCTGCGGCTGCGCCACCGCACCACCCAGACGATCCGCCAGTTCCTGGAAAACGAGGGCTTCATCGAGGTGGAAACACCGGTGCTCACCCGCTCCACCCCCGAAGGCGCCCGCGACTACCTGGTGCCCAGCCGGGTCTGCGGTGGCGAGTGGTTCGCCCTGCCCCAATCGCCGCAGCTGTTCAAGCAGCTGCTGATGGTGGGCGGCCTGGAGCGCTACTACCAAATCGCCCGCTGCTTCCGCGATGAAGACCTGCGGGCCGACCGCCAGCCGGAATTCA
>DAIQNM010000012.1:0-23092 GCA_036788375.1 Cyanobium sp. CTOTU6536
GGGCGCCATGACGACCTTCATTGATCGCATCGGCCAGGCGACCAAGCACCAGCTGCACTGAACGCACCGCGTCGTCGTTGCAGGGGATGGGCACGTCGCAGAGGTCGGGGTCGCAGTTGGTGTCCAACATCGACACCAGCGGGATGTCGAGCTTGCGGGCCTCGAGCACGGCGTTGGTCTCGCGGCGCTGATCCACCAGGATCACCACATCGGGCAGGCGGCGCATGTTCTTGAGACCGCCCAGGTATTTCTGCAGCCGGTCGAGCTCACGGCGCAGCACGGCCGCTTCCTTCTTGGGCCGCATGGCGATGGCCCCGGAGGACTCCATGCGCTCGAGGTCCTTGAGGCGGTCGATGCGGGCCCGCATCGTGGTCCAGTTGGTGAGCATGCCGCCCAGCCAGCGCTGATTCACGTAGGAGGCACCGCAACGGGTCGCCTCCTGGGCGATCACTTCAGAAGCCTGTTTCTTGGTGCCAACGAAGAGGAAGCGCTTGCCGCTGCGGGAGGCACTGCGGGTCCACTTGTAGGCGTTGTTCATGCAGACGGCGGTCTGCACGAGATCGATGATGTGAACGCCGTTGCGCGCGCAATAGATGTAGCGCGACATCTTCGGGTTCCAGCGCCGGGTCTGGTGCCCGAAGTGGGCGCCAGCCTCCATCATCTCGGCGAGCGTGACGACAGCCATGGGATTCGGTTGGGTTTCGGGTTGGCCACCACCTGCCAGGGAACCGGAGGGCTTGGGGTCCCTTCCTCAGCGCTGGTGCACTAGGGGAAAGGAGGCCGCTGCCGGATCACCCGAAACGTGCAGGTGTGCGGTGTGACGGGACCTGTGCAACCTATCAAACGGGCTGCTGGGGGTGGTTGGGGGCCAGATGGTCAGAGACCCTGCTGGTGTGCCTCGGCGTAGAGAGCGCGCACCCCGAGCCGATTGAGCGGCAGCCGCAGCACCTCCATCGCCAGGCCCGGCTGGCCCCGGCGGATCAACCAGGCCAACAGCGGCCGCAAACTGCGCTCATTGAGCAGACCGCCAAGGGTGAGCAGCTCCCACAGCAAGCGATGCAACCACGTGTATTGAATGATGAAACGAACCCGGCGGGTGGGGTGTTTGCGATAAAAAACCAACCCCATTTTGGCGCGCTCCCGCTCCACCTGGACCAGGCGGGGGATCTGGTCGAGGCTCAGGGCCGGATGCCAGTGGTAGCCCACCGCCCGGGGACAACGCACCAGCTCCACCCCCATGCGCCGCAGCCGTTCCCCCAGTTCGAGGTCTTCCCAGCCGTAGAGGCGGAAGGCGGTATCGAAGAGACCGGCTTGCTCGAGCACCTGCTTGTCGATCGCCACGTTGCCGGTGGCGAAATAGGCAAAGGAAACATCACCGAGCTTGTGGGGCTCGCTGGTGGGGTTTTCGAACCTGGCTGTGTTGACGACGGCGCCGTAGGTGAAGCAGAGCCGGTTGCCCCGTTGCCGCCAGCGCTGCTCGAGGGCACGGGCGTGGCAGACGAGAAAATCCGGCAGCACCACCAGATCACTGTCGATAAAGACGACCACATCGCCTCTGGCCTGCTCCACGCCCCTGTTGCGGCCTTCGGCCGGACCGCCGTGGTCTTGGCGGATCAGACGCAGGTGGGGGAGGCTGGCGGCGTTGGCCTCCAGCCAGGCCACCGTGTCGTCGGTGGAGCCGTCGTCGACCAGCACCACCTCGAAGCGCTCGATCGGGGCCGCCAGTTCCTGACGTTCAAGGGCCTCCAGGCACTGGCGCAGGATCGGCAGCCGGTTGTAGGTGGGGATAACGACGCTCAAAAACATGGGAGCGGCTGAGGGGATGGCAGGGCAGGGGGCTGGTCCACAGCGGGCTGCCAACAAAAAGGGGGATCCCTGCGGACCCCCCGGTGGGCATGCCGGAGACCCGGCTGATCAGTCGGCGGCGCCGCCGTTGTTGGCGGTGCCGGTCACGCCGTTGCCTGCGCCTTCACCACGGCCATCGTTGCGAAGCTTGCGCTTCTTGAACTTGCGGGCGTAGGAGCGATTGCGCTCTTGCTTTTCTTTCTTGAGATTCCTGCGCTTGGCCATGCGTGCGGCGGTTCCGTTGGGAGGGAGATGAGCTCACCCTACCGAACCGGAGAGCGCCCTGGCTTGGACCAAGCCTTCGCTCAAGCGGCCATCCTCCATTTCGACCAAGCGATCCGCCACATCAAGGATGCGGGGATCGTGAGTGACCATCAACACACTGCAGCCCTGGTCGCGGGCTAGGGCCCGCAGTAACTCCACCACCTCCCGGCCGGTGCGGCTGTCGAGGGCGGCGGTGGGTTCATCGGCCAATAGCAGGCGTGGATGGGCCGCCAGGGCGCGGGCGATGGCCACGCGCTGCTTCTGGCCCCCCGAAAGATCGTGGGGCAGCTTTCCAAGGTGATCGCCCAGCCCCACCGCCCGCAACCATTCCCGGGCCAGATCACGGCGGGCGCGATAGCCCAAATTCGGCAGCAGATCCGCCCCCATTTGCACGTTTTGCTCGGCGCTGAGGCAGCGAAGCAGGTTGTGACCTTGGAAGATCATGCCGATTTCGCGCCGCAGCAGCTGGCGCTCCCGGCGGGCGGCCCCATGGAGCTCATGGCCAAACAGGCGCACCGAACCCTCCATCACCTGCCGCAGCGCCCCCACCAAGGTGAGCAGGGTGGTTTTGCCGCAGCCGGAGGGTCCTGTGAGTAGCACCACCTCGCCGGAGTTGATCGTGAGGTTGACCCGATCGAGAACCTGACGGCGATTGACGCCAGTGCCATACCAATGGCTCAGATCCTGCAGCACCACGCTGGGTGTGGAGGAGGTCTCGGTTGGATCGCTATCGAGGCGGCTGGATCGGGGGGTCATGGTGGCAAGCCTCAGAAGATCTCAGCCGGATCTGCATCACCCAACTTGCGCATCGCCATCAGGGCCGACCCCAGACACATGGTCAGAATCATCGTGAACACGAGCAGGGCCCTTTGCGCATCCATCCCGACCGGTAATTTCGTGGCATTGTGAATCACAATATAAAGCCCCTGACCGGCTAGCCAGGCTGGGGCATAGCCCAGCAGGGCGAGCAGCAAACCCTCCCGGGCCACCACACCCAGGAGCTGGGGCAGGGGATAGCCCATTGCCATCAAAGTGGCATATTCAGGCAGGTGATCACTCACATCGGAATGGAGAATCTGATACACGATCACACAGCCCACCACAAAACCCATCGCGGCGCCTAGGGTGAAGATGAAACCGATCGCCGTGCTGCTGCGCCAATAGTTCATCTCGAAGTCCACGAAGCCTTGCTTCGAATAGATCGCCACATCCGTAGGCAGCATGGAGCGCAGCCGCTTGGAGACCGCCTTGGCATCCTGGCCGGGTTTGAGGCGGATCAGACCGATTTCGATACTGCCCGGTGGCGTGTTTGGCAGCAGGTTGAGGAAGGTTTCACTGCTGGTCAGCAGGTTGCCATCGGCGCCGAAGGAGGGCCCAAGGGCCACCAGACCCGCCACCCGCACCCGTTTGCCCGCCACCTCGGTGTCGATGGTGCGCCCCTGCCGGTACCAGCTGGCGATCGGCCCAAACTCGGGCCTGGAGAGCTCGTCAAACAACACCCGCCCCTGCTGGCTGAGCACGGCAGCCTTCGCGGCCAGGGCGGGATCGGTGAACAGGGGGTCCCCCGGCTCAAACCCCAGGGCCAGGATCGATCGGGTGGTGCGGGTCTCGGGGTTGCGCCAAAGCAGGAAGTTCCAATGCACCGGGGTGGTGCCAGCCACGGCGGGATCGGCCATCACCTGCACCAGCCGCCGGCGGGGGAAACCGGACATGGCAATGGAGCTCATCGTGCGGGGGCTAAGCAGCACCAGATCCGCATCGAAGAGCTTGTGGATCGTGACGCTGGCATCGAAGAGGCCATCGCGGAACCCCAACTGCAGAAACATCAAGATGCCGGCGAAGGCGATTCCTGCTAATGCCACCAGCAGCCGACCGGGCTGGCGAGTGAGCAGCAGCCAGGCCAGGGGGATGCGGCGCGAAGGCCAGAGAAAATCGAGCATGGGCTTCGCCTTTAAGTCTGGAGGCGGGCAATCACCTTGAGGCCCGTGAGCTGGCGGACCCGTTGGGCATCGGCAGGATCCAGCGCCACCCGCACCTCCACAATGCGGGCATCGGCATCGCCGGTGGGGTCAGTGGAGAGCACTTGCCGCTGCCGCACCTGGGGACTGATCCGGACGACACGACCGCTGAGGGTGCCCTTGAAGCCGCCGTTTTCGCTGGTCAGCCGCACCTCCATGCCCGGCCGCACCCGGGCGATGTCGCTCTCGTAGACCTCCACCAACGCCTCCATGCGGTCACTGGCGCCCAGTTCGAGGATCCCCTTGTCGCCGGGACGCTCGCCGACTCGGGCATTGATCCGCAGCACAGTGCCGGCGATCGGAGCGCGTAATTCGGTGTTCACCAGGTCGGCGCGCACCTTGGCCAGGCCCGCCTGGGCCTCTTGAAGCTGGCCCTGGAGCAAGAGGTGGTCCTGCTCGCGGCGGTCGAGTTCATCGGCCGCTATGGCGCCGGCGCTGGTGAGGCTGCGGTAGCGCTCCAGTTCACGGGTTTCCACCTTCAGGCGACGCTGAAGGTTAAGGATGCGGGCCTGCAAGAGGTCCCGTTCGGCCCCCTGGGTAGGCCCGGTATCAAAGCGGGCCAGGAGCTGGTCTTGCTGCACCCGATCCCCCTCCTGAACCTCAAGTTGAGTGATGCGGGGTGTGCCCGCCATACCGGTCATCGGGGCGGCCAGCACGCGGATGTCGCCGGCGGGTTCGAGCCTTCCCAGGGCCGCCACCGCTTCCGGCTCCGGGGCGGGTGCCTTCAGCACCGACTTCGGTGACGGGGGAGACGGAGGGCGGAACGAACCCTTTTGCCAGGCAAACAGGGCAAGCCCGGAGGCCAGGGCAATCAGGCCGCCGAGGAGGGCTCGGGGGGGTCGTCGAAGAGGAGGTTCTCGATGTACTGGTCCGCCCAAGCCGGGTTGAACGCCTTTTCCAGCACCCTCCGGGTCTTGTCGTTCTGTTTCTGTTGCTTGCAATAGCGGAGCTGTCCCTGCCAGCGATTCACGGTAGCCGGATCATCCGGGGGCTTGGCGGTGCCGGCGGACACCGCATCCGCCAAAACCCCAAGCACCGACCCCACGTGGTCGATGAAGCGGCGCTCCTCATCGGCATCCACCGGACGAACGAACAGGACATGGGGGGAAAAGATCGATCCCCAGGCCGGCAACTCCCGTTGCTGGGTGAAGGCGGCCTGCGGCAGAGCCGTAAGGGCCCGATCGATGGCCTCCGGTAGGGCTTGCTCCACAGGGGAAAGATCCACAATCGCGGCCGACACCACCCCTCGGCCCGCCACGACGTCGGCGCCGAACACGGGCAGATCGAAGCGGGGATCGGGGAAAAAGACGCAGTGGAGGATCTGCAGCCCGGCCCCGAGCCGGGCGGTTTCGAGGTGGAGCTTGCGCAGCCCCCGGCAGCGGTGCACCTCGTTGCGGATGAAGAGGTCCTCCCCCTCAAGGCTGCCGCTGATCGCCTCCAGGGCCGGATCGATCGCCAGGGGCTCCAGGCCCGGCAGCTCTGTCCGGCAGCGGCGGATCCGCTCCGCCAGGGCATCCATCAAGGGATGGATGCCGCCGGAGCTGGCATGGGCAGCGTCGCCGGCCGTTGGGGGGGAAACCGGTGCCATCGCGTCACCACAGCCAGCAGAATGGCGATCTTGCCACGTGTGCATGCGTCCTTCCCCCCCGTGTTGCGCCCCGTTGCTACCAGGCCTGGAGCAACCGGACCGCCGGGTGCTCAGCAATGGCAACCAGCTCGTGAGCCTGGCCCTCAGCGATGCGCCCCTGGTCTGCCTCGACTTTTGGTGCCGGGCCGGCAGTGTCTTCGAAGCAGAGCAGGAGAGCGGTCTGGCCCATTTCCTTGAGCACATGGTGTTCAAGGGCAGTCAGCGCTTGGAGGCCGGCGAATTCGACCGGCGCATCGAGGCCCTCGGGGGTAGCAGCAATGCCGCCACCGGTTTCGATGACGTGCATTACCACGTGCTGATCCCGCCGGCAGCCGCGCCGGAAGCCCTCGATCTGCTGCTCGATCTGGTGCTCCAACCGCGCCTGGAGGGGGAGGCCTTCGCCATGGAGCGGCAGGTGGTGCTGGAGGAGCTGGCCCAAAGTGAGGACCAGCCTGAGGAGGTGGCCGTCCAGCACCTGCTCGCCAAGGCCTGCCCTGGCCATCCCTACGGCCTGCCGATCCTGGGTCGCCGGGAGGCCCTACTGGCCCACAATCCCGCCGCCATGGCGGCCTTCCACCAACGGCTTTACGGGGGTGGCCGCTGCCTATTGGCCATCACAGGGGCGATCGCCGATGGCGATCTGCGGGAGCAGGCCGGTCAGGGTGCTTTGGCCCAGCTCTCCCCGGCAACAGAACCCGCCCCCCGGGCGCCCATGGTGGTGGTCGCCGGGGAGGATCGGATGGCCCTACCAAGACTGGAGGCGGCCCGGCTGCTGATGGCCTGGGGCCAGCCCCCCGCCCGCGACCTGCATGGCGTGATGGGGGGCGACCTGGCCACGAGCCTGTTGGCGGAAGGCCGGCGCAGCAGGCTCGTGCACCGATTGCGCGAGCAGCTGCGGCTCGTGGAAAGCATCGATCTGGACCTTCACCCGATGGAATGTGGCAGCCTGGCCCTGCTGGAGGCGGTCTGCGAGCCCGACGACCTGCCGGCGGTGCGCACCGCCATTGGCGCCGTCTGGCGCGAGGTGATGGATGAGCCGGTGGCGGAAGCGGAATGGGCTCGGGTGCGGCGGCTGGTGAGCAACAGCTACCGCTTCGGCATGGAAGCCGCCGGCAGCGTGGCGGGGCTGCTCGGTACGGGCCATCTCTGGGGCCGCCATGGCTCCCTGGAGGAACCCCTCGAAGCGATTGCCAGCTGGAATCCCGAAGATCTGCGCAGCATGGTGCTGGCCAGCTTGGATCCCGCCAACGCCTTCGTGCTTGAAGCGGTGCCGGCATGAGCAGCAACTCCCCGTTCGAACAGCTCGAACCGACCCACACCCTCTCGGGTGGTCTGCCGGTGGTGGTGCGGCGCCGGCCCGGCCCGGAAATCCTGGCGGCCCGGCTGGTCATCCGCGGTGGCAGTGGTGCGGATCCGGCCCTGCGCCGGGGGGCCCACCAGCTCCTCGCCGGCGTCATGACCCGCGGCTGCGGCGCCCTCGATGCCGATGCCCTGGCCGACACCGTGGAGGGGGCCGGCGCTGCCCTGAGGGCCGACGCCCATGAGGATGCCCTGGTGGTGGGGCTCAAGTGCGCCGCCGACGACGCCGAAACCCTGGTGCCCCTGCTGCTCGACCTGGTGCGCCACCCCAGGCTCGAAGCCGATCAGGTGGACCTGGAGCGCCAGCTCAATCTCCAGACCCTGATGCGCCAGCGGGAAGATCCGTTCCAACTGGCCCACGACCAGCTGCGCGGGCTGCTCTACGGCGAAGGTCCCTACGGCCACGACCCGCTCGGAGTCGACGCGGACCTGGAGGGCATCACCAACGAGGACCTGGCCAAACTCACCACGGGCCTGGGCCTGGAAGGGTCCGTGCTGGTGATCTGCGGCAGCGTGCCAGCCAACCTGGTGGACCTGCTGGAAAGACCCCTGGCGGGGGTGCCCTGGCCGACCCACCTGCCGGCTCCAAGCCCCCGTCAGGCTTCAAGCCGGCAGCAAGGCGGCCACCTGGCGGCCCTGGAGCAGGACACCGAACAGCTGGTGCTGATGCTGGGCTGCCCCACCGTGCCCCTTGGCCATCCCGATGCCCTCGCCCTCCGGTTGCTCCAGGCCCACCTGGGCCTGGGCATGTCGAGCCGGCTGTTCCTGGTGATGCGCGAAGAGCGCGGCCTGGCCTACGACGTGGGGGTGAGTCTGCCGGCCCGCTGCGGTGCGGCACCCTTTGTGATGCACCTCTCCACCTCCGCCGACCGGGCGGCGGAGGCCACCGCCTGCCTGGCCGAGGAATGGCAGCGACTCCTGGACAGCCCGCTGGATGGGCCGGCCCTGGCCTTGGCCCGGGCCAAGGACCTCGGTCAGGATGCAATGGGACGCCAGACCTGCGGCCAGATCGCCGAGCGGCAGGCCCTGGTGCTCAGCCATGGGCTGCCGGCCCACTACGTGGAAGATTGCCTGCAGCGGGCGACCCTGCTGGAAGGGGCCGATCTCCAGGCTGCCGCACGCCGCTGGTTGACCCAGCCCAGCCTCAGCCTGGTGGGTCCTGCACAGGCCCTGAAAGCAGCCAGCGGGGCCTGGGCAGCCTCTGGCCTCAATCAGCGGCCGGTGTGAGGTCGGCAGCGGAGAGTAAAAAGGTGCCCCTGCGGAAGCGCACGGCCAACTGATCTCCAGCCCGAACCTCGCTCACCACCCCCACCTCGCCGCCATCGACCAGGTCGGGGGGCCGCAGCATCGGCATGGGATCGGCGGTTTTGAGATAGCGGGGCGGCAGGGCGATCCGCACGCTCTCCCCCACCCCATAGCGCTTGGAAGGGATCAACGCCTCAGAGGCGACCTCCTGGGCCCTATCGCTCTGGTTAGCCGGCACTGCTGCTTGCCCTGTTCAGCCGAACCTAGCTGGAGCAGGATGGGTCGCAAGTAATGGAGTGTGTCGTGCGGGCCCTTGCCACCTGGAGCGGAGCGATCGCCGGCCTGCTGTTGATCGTGGCCGGTGGGCTCATCCCCGCAGCCATCCCCTTTCCCGATGCCGAAGGCTGGAGCCTGCGCCCCCTCGGCATCACCCTGCAGGTGCCGGCCCTGCTGCTCGCCGCCCTGGTGGCCGGGCCCCGCAGTGCCCTGCTGGCGGCGGTGGCCTATCTGAGCGTGGGTCTCTTCCAGCTGCCGGTGTTCCAGGAGGGAGGGGGGTTGGGCTATCTGCTCGATCCCGGCTTCGGCTACCTGGCCGGTTTTGTGCCGGCGGGCTGGATCACCGGCAAGCTCGCCCGCCAAAGCGACATGGACGATCCCCTGGCCCTCACCGGGGCGGCCGTGGTGGGGTTGCTGGTGCTGCAACTCTGCGGTCTGGTGAATCTGCTGCTGGGGGCCCTGGCAGGGCGCTGGGGCACTTCCCTGCTGCCCCTGCTTGTGGGCTATGGCCTGGCGGTCCTGCCCCAGTTGGTGCTCTGCTGCGCCGCCGGCCTGCTGGCCTGGGTGCTGCGCCGGATCCTGCTGGTGACCCCGTGACCAGCCGCCAGGCCCAACCCCGCCCCGGCGACGGCGGACGCCAGCGGCGCATCCTCCCCCTTGGGCTAGCCGCTGGGGTGCTTCTGGCGGACCAACTCAGCAAGCACTGGGTTGGGGCCCACCTCCGCCTGGGGATGGTGCGGCCCTTCCTACCGGGCTTGCTGGAGCTCCATTCGGTCCGCAACACCGGGGCCGCCTTCAGTTTGTTGAGTGGATCCACCGAGGCCCTCGGCCTGGTGAGTCTGCTGGTGAGCGCGGCGCTCTTGGCCTGGATCCTGCTGGCACCCCCAAGGGGAATCTGGCTGACCCTGGCCGTGGGCTTCCTGCTGGGGGGAGCCGCCGGTAACGGCATCGACCGCTGGCGCCATGGGGCGGTGATCGATTTCCTTGCCTTCGTGCCGGTCTCCTTCCCGGTGTTCAACCTGGCGGATGTGGCGATCAACCTGGCGGTGGCCTGCCTGCTGCTTGACCAACTGCTTCCCCTTCTCCGGCCCTCCAAGCCGTCGCTGCAGGGTTCCAGGGGGGGTAACCGCCCCGATCGTCATGGCTGACGGCGGATCCCCCCCGCAATTGACGGTCTACCAGGCCGATGGGCGGGACCTGCAGATCCCGTTGCACGGCAGCTTGTACCGGATTGGCCGAGATCCCGATGGGGAGGTGGTTCTCCCCCAACCCGCCGTGAGCCGCCGCCATGCCCTGCTGGAGCGGCGCGGGGGGCACTGGTTGCTCAGCGATGCCGGATCCACCAACGGCCTTTGGTGGCAGGGGCAGCGGGTGGCTGAGCTCCTCTTGCGTGATGGCGATCGGGTGCGGCTGGGCCCTGCGGAGCAAGCCAATCTGCCGGAGGTTCACTTTGAGGAGCCCAGCGGTCGGCGGGGGCGCCGCCTGGGCAGATTGGCCGCCACCGCCCTGGCCACCGGGGCGGGGGGTGGCCTCCTGGTCCTGCTGCTGGCGGCTCTGCAGGTTCCCATCCGCGGCAGCCTCGCCACGGTGCGG
This sequence comes from Cyanobium sp. CTOTU6536, assembly GCA_036788375.1. Classification (GTDB taxonomy): domain Bacteria; phylum Cyanobacteriota; class Cyanobacteriia; order PCC-6307; family Cyanobiaceae; genus Cyanobium. The sequence continues at coordinate 10,228 of DAIQNM010000012.1, forward strand.
GGGCCGGTTCTGCTCTACGACCGGGCCGACCGACCGATCGCCTCCGCCGATGACCGCCGCCACCGCGAGCAGGCCAGCCTGCAGGGCTATCCCAAGGTGCTGACCGATGCGGTGCTGGCCAGTGAGGACAGCCGCTTCTGGTGGCATCCCGGCATCGATCCGATCGGAACGGGCCGGGCCTTGGTCACCAACCTGCTCGGCGGCCGTGTCTTGGAAGGGGGCAGCACCCTCACCCAGCAACTGGCCCGCAGCCTTTACCCCGCCGAAGTGGGCCAGGGCGAAAACCTGGGGCGCAAATGGCGCGAACTCCTGGTGGCCCTGCAGCTGGAAGCCCGCTTCAGCAAGGCCGACCTGCTGCTCACCTACCTCAACCGGGTGTTCCTCGGTGCAGGGTGGGGTTTTGAGGATGCCTCGCGGCGGCTCTTCGGCAAACCAGCCGCCGGCCTGGCCCTGGAGGAGGCAGCCCTGCTGGTGGGGCTGCTCTCCTCGCCCTATGGCCACGACCCCTGCATCGCGCCCCAGGCCGCCCTGGAGGCCCGCAACACGGTGCTGTTGAAGATGGTGGCCACCGGCCGCCTCACGGCCGACCAGGGCCGCCAAGCGCGCCGCCGCCCCATCGACCTTGCCCTCGATGCCTGCCGGGGATCGGGCCGTCGGGCCGCCCCCTTCTACACCGATCAAGTGCAGCGCGACCTCAATGCCCTGGTGGGATCGGATGTGGCCGCGGAGGGGAACTTCCTCGTGGATACCCACCTGGATCCGGCCCTCCAGGAACTCACCGAGCGGCTGCTGCGGGAAAGGATCGAGGCCAGCCGCTCGATCGGCGTTTCGGAAGGGGCGGTGGTGGTGCTCGACAGCCGCAATGGCGGCATCTTGGCGATCGCCGGGGGACGGGACTACCGCAAGAGCCAGTTCAACCGAGCCTCGATGGCCCTGCGCCAGCCAGGCAGCACCTTCAAGCTGGTGCCCTACACCGTGGCCATTGAGCGGGGCGCCCGGCCCAGCGACACGGTGAACTGCGGCCCCCTCCTCTGGGGGGGCCAACGGTTTGACAGTGGCTGCGGCGGCTCGATCAGCCTCCGGCAGGCCCTAGCGATCAGCAGCAACACGGCGGCCCTGCGCCTGGCCCGCAAGGTGGGGCTCGATGCGGTGGTTCAAAAGGCCAGGGATCTCGGCATCACCACCGCGCTGCATCCGGTGCCGGGCCTGGCCCTCGGCCAAAGCGAGGTGACCCTGCTCGAACTCACGGCGGCCTATGCCGCCGTGGCCGATGACGGTGTCTGGCATGCACCGAGCACGATTCGCGGCCTGATCGATGCCGAAGGCTGTCCAGCGGGCGCCGCCGAGGGCTCCTGCCGCAAGGGCGTCAAGCCGAAGCAGGGGAAAGCCGCCAAGGGACCTGGCGTGGCGGGTTCGGCCGGCCGACGGGCCATGGCAGCCAGCACCGCCAAGACTCTGCAGGAGCTGCTGCGCGGCGTGGTCAACGGCGGCACCGGGACGGCCGCCTGGGTCGGCGGCGGGGTATGGGGCAAAACCGGCACGACCAACGAGGGCCGCGATCTGCTGTTCGTGGGGGCAGTGCCCGCCCGGCACTGGGTCATGGGCGTATGGCTCGGCAACGACGACAACCGTCCGACCCAGAGCAGCAGCCATCTGGCCGCCTCGCTGTGGGGTGAGATCGTGCGCAGCTCCACCGCCTCCCCCTGATGGTGCCCCGGCGTCTATGGCTCTGGATCGGCCTGGGCCTGCTGGCCCTGGTGTTGGCTGGCATGGTGCTCCAGGCGGTCAACCTGTTCCTTTGGCAGCTCAGCTACTGGCTGCCGGGCTGGCTGGTGGGGCCGCTCATGTTGGTCGTGTTGCTACTGCTGCTGCTGGCGGTGGCCCAGGTGGGTTGGCCCTGGTTCCAGGCGCTGCGGCGGCAACGCACCGACCAGGCCGCCAAGGCCCGCCAACTGGAACGGCCCGGCAGCCGGCGGGAGGCGGCCGAACGCAACCTCGCCGCCATTGACCAAACCCTGGAGCGGGTGCGGGATGCGGTGGAGCGGGAGGCCCTACAGCAGGAGCGCCAACGGATGCAGGCTGAACTGGAGCGGGGGGACCTGCACCTGGTGGTGTTCGGCACCGGCTCAGCGGGCAAAACCTCCTTGATCCGGGCCCTGCTCAAGGAGTTGGTGGGGCAGGTGGGCGCTCCGATGGGATCCACCACCACCAGCAGCCGCTACCGCCTCAGGTTGAAGGGCCTTGAACGGGCGGTGATTCTCGAGGACACCCCGGGCATCCTCGAATCGGGCCCCGGTGGCCAGCAACGGGAGGAACTGGCCCGGCGACAGGCCGCCAGGGCCGACCTGCTCCTGCTGGTGGTGGATGGTGATTTGCGGGCCGCCGAACTGGAGGTGTTCGACACCCTGGCCAGCCTCGGCAAGCGGCTGCTGCTGGTGCTCAACAAATGCGACCTGCGCGGGGAGCAGGAGGAGCAGCGGCTGTTGGAGCTGCTGCGTCGACGCACCGCAGGCCGCATCGCCGCCGAGGACGTGGTGGCGGCCAGCGCCTCGCCCCAGAGCGTGCCGATGCCTGGTGGTCGCCCCCTGCAGCCCCAACCCGAGGTGGAGGCCCTGGTTCGCCGCATGGCCGCCGTGCTCCATGCCGATGGGGAAGAGCTGATCGCCGACAACCTCCTGCTGCATTGCCGCCAGTTGGGGCAGGCCAGCCGCAGCCTGCTGGATCGCCAGCGCCGCAGCGATGCCGAAACCATCGTGGACCGCTACATGTGGATCGGCGCCGGGGTGCTGGTGGTCACCCCCCTGCCCGGCCTCGACCTGCTCGGTACCGCCGCCGTGCAGGCCCAGATGGTGGTGGAGATCGGCCGCATCTACGGCGTGACCCTCAGTCGGGCCTCGGCCCAGGAGCTGGCCCTCACGGTGGGGCGCAGCCTGGCGGGGCTTGGGCTGGTCAAGGGGGGCGTGGCTTTGCTCAGTTCGGCCCTGACCCTGAACCTGCCGGCCCTGTTGGTGAGTCGGGCGGTGCAGGCGGTGGGTGCGGCCTGGCTCACCCGGCTGGCAGGGCGCAGCTTCATCGTGTATTTCCAACAGGACCAGGACTGGGGCGACGGCGGCCTGGCGGAGGTGCTGCAACGGGAATACGAACTCAACCGCCGCGAGGGTCTGCTGAAGGGTTTTCTGGACGTGGCCTACCGGCGGGTGGTGGAACCCCTGCAGAAGCAGGGGCTGCGGCTGCCGCCGCGTCCGCCGGACCGGCCGGTGCCTGGCGGGCAGCCCCTGGGGGACCCTGGAGTCCGTAGGCCTCCGGTGGAGGCGGAAGCAGGGGACCCTGACGGTCCAGCACGGTGACCAGGGCCAGGTAAAGGAGACCGATCAGGATCGAAAGGGCTCCGGTGAGCAGCGCTACCCAACGCCCACGCGGCGATTCGCTCACAGACTTGCCCCCACCCGATCGGCCAGGGCTTCGAGATGCTCAGCCCGCGTGTGCGGATTGCCCAGCACGGCCTTGAGGTGGTGGAAGCCGGCGTAGAGGGGTCGCGACAGCATCAAGCCCTCCGCCAGCAGCTGCTGGCGGGTGCGCTGGCTCCAGCAATCACAGGCCCCGGCATCCAGGGCGGCGGGGCGGAAGGCCAGCAGGTGAAAGGCACCGCCCCGCAGCAGCAGGCGCCCATCGGCGGCGAGCAAGCCCTCCAGCCGGCGACGTCGTTCGATGGCAGCGTCGAGCAGGGTGGCGATGCCGGCCATGCCGAGCTGGCGCAGGCCAAGCCAAAGCTTGAGGATTTCGGCCGGCCTGGTGCCCTGCAGCCCCGTTTCACCACCGTGGGCACCGCCCCAGCCCGGTTCCATGTAAGGCAAACCGGTAGCGAAGGTCTGCTCCAGGAGGGCCGGACGGGCCAACAACAGGAGGGAGGAGGTCTTGGTGATGCCGAGAACCTTCTGGGGGTTGACCGTGATCGAATCGGCCAGACCAAGACCCGCCACGCGGTGGGCATGGGCTTCGGCCAGGCCGAACACCGCCCCGATCGCCCCATCCACATGGAGCCACAGGCCCCGCTGACGGCAGAGCGCAGCGATCGGTTCGAGGGGGTCCACCGCACCCCGCACCGTGGTGCCAGCGGTGGCCACCACGGCGATCACCGGCACGGCACGGCGCTCAAGGGCCCGTAGTTCGTCGTTGAGGCGATCGAGATCGAGGCGTCCCGCTTCATCAACGGGCAGGGCCAGCAGGGCCGAAGCCGGCAGGCCCATCACCCGCAGGGCCTTGGCAAGGGAGACATGGGCATCGGCGCTGCACACCACGACCGCATCGCCCACAGCATCGAGCCCGCGAGCGTGGCGTGCCACCACCAAGGCCATGAGGTTGCTGAGGCTGCCGCCGCTGGCCGGCACCCCTCCGGAACCGGGGGGCAGGCCGAGGCGCAGGGCCAACCAGGCGCAGAGGCTGCGCTCCAGCCGCGTGAGGCTGGGGGAGAGTTCCTCGGCCAACAGGTTGTTGTTGAGGCCGGCGGCGATCAGTTCACCCACCACCGAGGCCACCAGCGGCGGGGGATCGAGGTGGGCCAGGGCGCCCGGATGGCTGGGGTTGTAGGCCCCTTCAAGCAGCCGCTGGAGGTCGGCCAGCAGGACCTCGGGCGGCAGGCCGGCGGCTTCAGGGGCCACCGCCGGGGGCACGCTCAGGCCGGGGAGGGGCGTGCCGGAGGCGGCACCGGCAAACCAATCGCCGAGCAGCTGGGAAGCCTGGGCCAGGAAGGCGGCCAGGGCGGGATCCGCCCGGAATGGATCGGGGAAGGGGGGTGAAGCGCCGGCGGCCACCAGGGGCTGGGGGGCTTGGGGCAGGCTGGCCAACGGCGACGCGATCGGTCTGGGCATTCTGCCCGCCACCGGTCAGGAGTCCCATGCCAGTTCGGGGAAATCCATCCCCCGCCGGCTACAAGGAGTTGATGGAGACCAGCAGAGGCAGCGGCAACTCCCGCCACTTAGGCAGCAAAGGGGGCTGGGAACGCTGGATGGCCCTAGTGCTGCGCCGGGCGGAGCAGGTGGGCCTGGAGGGAGAGATCCCTGTTGCGGCAGTGGTTCTCGATGAAGAAGGTCGCTGTATTGGCTGGGGCAGTAACCGCCGCCACCGCCGCCAGGACCCCCTAGGCCACGCCGAGCTGGTGGCCCTGAGCCAGGCCGCCGCCCTGCGGGGCTCCTGGCGCTTCAACGGCTGCACCCTGGTGGTGAGCCTTGAACCCTGCCCAATGTGCGCCGGAGCCCTTGTGCAGGCACGCATGGGCCGGGTGGTGTTCGCGGCGGGCGATCCCAAGCGGGGCGCCCTGGGGGGATGCCTGGATCTGTCGCAGGATCCCAGTGCCCATCACGCCATGGAGGTGGTGGGCCAGGTGCTCGAAGCCGAGGCGAGCCAGGGGCTCGGCGCCTGGTTCCAGGAACGGCGGCGGCAGGGCGGGCCGAGGGCAGGGACCTGAGCGGCGGAGCTTCAGCCCACCCCGGCGCCCACGGGCACAGCAGTTGGGCGGAAGGCGGGGAGCTCGGTTTCGAGCAGATTGAGGAGCCGGTCCACGTTTTCGGGGGTGCTGTTGTAGCCCATCAGGCCGATCCGCCAGACCTTGCCGGCCAAAGCGCCCAAACCACCACCCACCTCGATACCGAACTGATCGAGGAGATGGCGGCTGAAGGCCTTGCCATCCACCCCTTCCGGAATCCTCACCGTGGTGAGGGTGGGCAGGCGGAGTTCCTCAGGGACATGGAGCTCCAGGCCCAGGGCTTCAAGGCCGGCCCAGAGGCGCTCGGCATTACGGCGATGGCGGATCCAGGCGTTGTCGATTCCCTCCTCGGCCAGCAGCCGCAGGGCCTCCCGCATCCCGAAGTTCATGTTGACCGGGGCGGTGTGGTGATAAACCCGATCACTGCCCCAGTACTGGTTGAGCAGGGACACATCGAGGTACCAGTTGGGCACCTTGCCTTCCCGGGCCAGGAGCTTCGCTTCGGCCCTGGGTCCCATGGTGAAGGGGCCCAGGCCGGGGGGACAGCTCAACCCCTTCTGACTGCAGCTGTAAGCCAGATCCACTTTCCAGTCGTCAAGGAAGAGGGGTACCGCGCCCAAGGAGGTGACGGTGTCCAGCAGCAACAGGCAATTGTGCTTGCGGCAGAGTTCACCGATCCCCTCCATCGGTTGGCACACTCCCGTGGAGGTCTCGGCATGCACCATCGCCAGGATGGTGGGCTGATGGGTCTGCAAGGCCGCCTCGATTTCGGCCAGATTGAAGGCTTCGCCCCAGGGGCGCTCAATGGTCACCACCTCAGCGCGGTAGCGGCTGGCCATGTCGACCAGACGGAGGCCGAAATAGCCCATCACCGCCACCAGAACCTTGTCGCCGGGCTCCACCGTGTTGGCCAAGGTGGCCTCCATGGCGGCACTGCCGGTGCCACTCATCGGAATGGTGAGACGGTTGTCGGTCTGCCAGACGTAGCGCAGCAGCTCCTGCACTTCACCCATCAACTCGATGTAAAGAGGGTCGAGGTGACCAATGGGCATGCGGGCCAGGGCCTGCAGCACCACCGGATGGGCGTTGGAGGGGCCTGGACCAAGTAACAAGCGCTCCGGGGTGGCGATGGGATCCAGCCCGAGCCGATGTGTGGTGTTCACGGAAGTCGGGATGGGGAGGGAAGCCAAGACCAGAAGGGCGGAGTACGGGATTGCTGGAGATTAGGAAACGGCGGGAAAGCCCGCGAATCACCGGGTCCCGAGCCGCAGATCAAACAGGGGGCCATCCAAGGGTCCGAAGCAGTGTCACCAGCTCCTGATCGACCGAGGGGCCAGGCGAGGGGGCTAGGGGAGGAGCCTGGGAGGAACGGCCTCAGCGGGCGCGCACATTGGTGGAAGCCAGGCCCCTGACCAAATGATCAAAGGGCGCCAGAACCACCGCATTCACCCGATCACGATTGGCGATGCCTGCAGACACCAGCCGCTGGGCCACCACTTCACCCAACAGGGCAATCCCCCGCACCGTCGGGCCGGTGGGCACCCCCAGACTCTTGTATGTGTCGTCCAGACCGTTGAGGACACGCTCGTCAAGGATGCTCAGATCGTCGGCGATCAGGGCGTAACTGGCGTAGCGCAGGAAGTAGTCGAGGTCCCGCAGGCAGGCCGATAAACGGCGGGTGGTGTAGGCATTGCCGCCGGGAAGAATCAGCTCAGGATCCTCAAGCCACAGCTGCTGGGAGGCCTCGCGCACGATCGTGGCGGCCTCGCCATTGATCAGTTCCATGGCCGCCAGGCGAAGGGCCGACTCGGCGTAATAGATGTCGATCCGATCGATGGCGGAACGGTCGAGGTAACGGCCAAGCTGGTCGTAACGGCCAATCAGCCCGGTGATGGCATCGCGCATGGCAGTGAACGGATCGACGCACCTGGAGCGGAAGTTAGCACTTGCAAACCGCCGAAGGCCTTGCAAGGGGAGGGATTCCAGCGTTTTGACAGAAGAGTTGACAGAAACAGTGGCGGGCGGTGCTCGACCAGCCCCGCCCCCCTTTCTGGCCTGCCCCCCAAGCGGCCAAGCGAGGCCCACAAGGCAGCGACCGCGGGAACGCCACCAACGCATCCGGGGCCTAACAGTTAGAACTGCTACACAACGCGAAGGTATCGGTGCGTACCTTTCAGGGCGCCGCGGCACCCCGCCCTTCACCAGCACCATCCTTCATGGCCAAGACAGCAAGCGACGTGCTTCGTCAGCTCAAGGACGAAGGCATCGAACTGATCGACCTGAAATTCGTGGATCTGCACGGCAAGTGGCAGCACCTCACCGTCTGCAACGACCTGATCGACGAAAGCGCCTTCAGCGAAGGCGTGGCCTTTGACGGTTCCTCGATCCGCGGCTGGAAGGCGATCAACGAATCCGACATGGCGATGGTGCCGGATCCCAACACCGCCTGGATCGACCCGTTCTATAGCCACAAGACCCTCAGCCTGATCTGCTCGATTCAGGAGCCCCGCAGCGGTAAGCCCTACAGCCGTTGCCCCCGGGCCTTAGCCCAGAAAGCGCTGGATTACCTGGGGTCCACCGGCATCGCCACCAAGGCCTACTTCGGGCCGGAGCCGGAATTCTTCATCTTCGATGATGTGCGCTATAAGAGCAGCAACGGCGGCAGCTTCTACCAGGTCGACTCGATCGAAGGCGCCTGGAACGTCGACCGCGTTGAGGAGGGCGGCAACCTTGGCTACAAGGTGTTACTGAAGGAAGGTTATTTTCCCGTTGCCCCCACCGACACCCTCCAGGACATCCGCAGTGAGATGCTCCTCACCATGGGCTCCCTGGGGGTGCCGATCGAGAAGCAACATCACGAAGTGGCGACGGCCCAGCACGAACTCGGCATCAAATACGCCGAGTTGATCAGCGCAGCCGACAACGTGATGATCTACAAGTATGTGGTCCGCAACGTTGCCAAGAAATACGGCAAAACGGCCACCTTCATGCCCAAACCCATCTTTGGGGACAATGGCAGCGGCATGCACGTCCACCAAAGCCTCTGGAATGGTGACCAGCCGCTCTTCTTCGGAGAAGGCACCTACGCCAACCTCTCCCAGACCGCCCGCTGGTACATCGGCGGCCTGCTGAAGCACGCCCCCAGCTTCCTGGCCTTCACCAACCCCACAACCAATAGCTACAAGCGACTCGTGCCCGGTTTCGAAGCGCCGGTCAACCTGGTGTATTCCCAGGGCAACCGCTCCGCCGCCGTGCGGATCCCCCTGACCGGGCCGAGCCCCAAGGCCAAGCGCCTGGAGTTCCGCTCCGGGGATGCCCTCTCCAACCCTTACATCGGTTTTGCCGCCATGCTCATGGCCGGCATTGATGGGATCAAGAACCAGATTGATCCGGGCGAAGGCACCGACGTTGACCTGTTTGAGCTTTCACCTGAGGAACTGGCCAAGATCGCCACCGTGCCCGCCTCCCTCAATGGAGCCCTCGAAGCGCTCAAGGCCGACAAGGACTACCTGCTGGCCGGCGGTGTGTTCAGCGAAGACTTCATCGACAACTGGATCGCCCTGAAGTATGAGGAGGTGCAACAGTTGCGTCAGCGGCCCCATCCCCACGAATTCTCGATGTACTACGACGCCTGAGCCCCTACCCCTCAAGCCCTCTGCTGGACGTGTGCTGCGCCCACAGACCCTGCCCCGGCCCAGCCGGGGCTTTTTTTGATGGCCCTGCCGCATTCAACCGCGCCGGAGCCCGGCGATGGCATTGGCGTGGAGCCTTTTTTGGCGGGCATGGCCGTGGGCCCAGGCGGTGATTGGTCCCGCAATCCCAGCGGCCTCACTCGGATCCGGCTGGGCCTGAAGGCCCAGCATCAGGGCCTGACGGCGACGGGCCTCCTGTTGGCGGGCGCGGGCCCAGGCCACGTAAAGGCTGTCGTGATGACCCAAGACAGCCGCAGTCGTGGATGGTGCCGCTGCCGCATTGGGAATGGACTCCGCGGGGGCGGCCAAGGCGGGCGCGGCCGCAGAGGAGGCACTGAGGGCCAGGGAATCAACAGACATGAAAACCAGGAGGGAAAGCCTCCATTCATTCTGTAGCCATTACTACGAAATTGTGGGCTGTGCAGGCGTCAATGCGGGGTTGTGCGGCACACCCGCAGTCCCATGGGCGAGGCGGCAGGTCGTCGCATCGCCGATCAACACCGTTCCTCCGCCCCGAAGGCCGGCACCACAAAGCCACGCCAAGGGCCTTGGATTGGTTGAAATGGATCGAAGTGATCGCCGTTCAGCAAAGCTCCATGGCAGACCCCCTCACCCGATTGGCTTACCAGACCCTGCAGCAGGGCAAAAGCCTGATGGGGGTGGCCCACAAGGAGGTGAGCACTCGGCTGATGGAGCTGGTGGCCCCAGCTGGGGCCCCCAAAACCGTGCCGCTGCCGCCCACCATGCTGCAGAACCTCCAGGCTTCTCACCAACAACTCCTCGACGCCGACTGGGGGGATGCCGAGGCGGGGCTCTATCCCACCAGCCTCCTCTTCGACGCGCCCTGGTTCGACTGGATGCGCACTTACCCCCAGGTCTGGCTCGACATGCCCTCCATTTGGGCCCGACGGGTGGATCGCAAGGTGCGCGATCTCCCCGACGAGGTCAACCCTGCCGACTACCCGGCCTACTACCTGCAGAACTTCCACCACCAGACCGACGGCTACCTGAGTGACCACTCCGCGGCCCTCTACGACCTACAGGTGGAAATCCTCTTCAACGGCACCGCCGATCCGATGCGGCGCCGGGTCCTGCGCCCGCTGCTCGAAGGCCTGACCGCCTTCTCCACCCGGCCCGCCACCCAGCTACGCATCCTTGATGTGGCCACGGGCACCGGCCGGACCCTGCGGCAGCTGCGGGCGGCCCTGCCGGACGCCCACCTGATCGGCATCGACCTGTCGCCGGCCTACCTGCGCCAGGCCAACCGCTGGCTCTCCAGCCTGCCGCGGGAACTGCCCCAGCTGGTGCAAGGCAATGGCGAAGCCATGCCCTTTGCCGATGGCACCATGCAGGGGGTCACCTGCGTCTTCCTGCTGCACGAACTGCCGGGCGAAGCGCGCCAACAGGTGCTCCAGGAATGTTTCAGGGTGCTCGAACCCGGCGGGGTGCTGGTATTGGCTGATTCGGTGCAACTGGCCGATTCGCCGGAATTCGACCTGGTCATGGAGAATTTCCGCCGTGTTTTCCATGAGCCCTACTACCGCGATTACATCGCGGACGCCATCGACGCCCGGCTCGCGGCAGCAGGATTCACGGCCATCTCCGCCGAAACCCACCTCATGACGCGGGTCTGGTCGGCCCGCAAGCCGGTCTGATCCGCAGCGCTCGGCTGCCGACCCTGGGCCCTATTCAAGGCGACCTGGCTGAAAGGGAGCTCAGGTGGCGAGCCACCGTGCCACCAGCAGCCCCAGGCCACCCCACCGCAGGATGCGCCAGAACAGGGTGCTGGCGGCGTCCTGGGGCCTGAGCCCCTCGGGCAGGGGATCAAGCAGGCGCTGGGCGATGTTGAGGTGCTGGCGGCGGCGGCGTTCTCCCGATCCACTGCCGCTGCGGGCGGTGCCAAGGCCATGCAGTAGGGCGATGGTGTGCAACAGCCGCGGGCCCTTGGCCACCGCCGGTCGGCGCCGAGGGTTGGAGCGGCCGGGCTGGCTGCGGCGGAGGGGACGGGTCATGGGGCCAGGATGGAACAGCCAGCGACAGGTCGTCCAGTGGATCGGGCAGGGAATCAGATCAGCGAGGGTGGGGAAGTCCGGAACCGCTGGCCCGAGCAAAGTTTGGAGCAGGCCGAAAACCTGCATCGTCTTTTGGCAATCGGTGATCGCGATTGGCATGCCCTTAAGGGCCAGCCGGCCCGACGGGCGGCCGAGCAGTTGGCGGGTGCCTTGGTGCAGTTGCTGGGTGCCGATGGGCCAACCGCCAACCGCAGCAGCGAAGCTCGCCGCCAGGCGGTGGCCCTCACTGCCAACGCCCTGGCCTGGTTGGAGGGCGAGATCAGGGATCCGGGCTGCCCAGACCACGGCCGTTGAAGCGGCCTCGCCGCACCGCCACCTGGACCCGGTTGCCCCGAGAGCTCCAGCGCACGTCGTCGAAGCAGTGATGGATCAGGAAAAGCCCCCGACCGGAAAGGGCTTCGGGCTCGCAAGGCAACGCCGCCAACCGGCACTGGAAGGGCAGACCGGGTCCCTCGTCCTGAACCTGCCAGACCAGCCAGCGGGGGGTGAGGATCCGCCGCACGCGCACACACTTGGCCGGGTCGCAGCCGTTGCCGTGGCGCACCGCGTTGACCAGGGCCTCATGCAATCCCAACTGGAGTTCGGCAAGGGCCGAGCCCCGACCCACCGGTTCCAGCAGCAACTCCAGCAGGGGAGCAAGCTGCAGGGTTGAGGGAGTGATGTAATCAGCCCAACGCAGAACCATGCGGCAGAGGCCGTGGTGCCTGCATCGACCCTAACCCGGCCCTGCAGCAGCGGGGAGCGCCAGGCGGCTTTTGAGGGCCGGATGGTGGAGCAGGGCATCCATCAAGCGAACCCCGCGCAGCTGATTGACCAGGGGTAGGTGGCCCTCCGGCGCTTGCTGGCTCCAGTTGAAGGCGCTGGGGTATCGGGTCCACAGTCCTTTGTGCTTCCAGCCGAGGCGGGGCCAGAGTTGGTCCCACTGCCCACCACAAGCAGCCAGCAGCCGAGCCTGCACCGTGAAACCGAAGCGCCCGCGGGAGTAGACCAACCAGAGACGATCGAGGCTCTCGAGGTCGGCATCGGGGAAGCGGGCCACCTCGCTGTAGTAGACGTAGCCGCGCCCGATCGCGTCGCTGCCCGCCAGTTGGCGGAGGTGTTCGCTGGTCAGCCGGTCCGCGGCCTCAAACTCCTGCAGCAACAAATGGCGCTGGAGTGGGGCGAAATCGAGGCCAGCGGCACTGGGGGCCGCCAGCCAGCCCTGCGGATACCGCTCAAGCAGGGCATCGCGACGGCCGGGGTCGGCGGCGACGAGCAACTGAAGCAAAAAGCCCGGGGCCCAGTCTTCGCCGGTGGCATCGAAGCCATCGAGACGATCATCAAGCAGGGGCAACAACTCGGCGACCCTGTCCTCCAGCTCGGCCAACTGGCTGCGGCGTTGACGGACAGAACTGGCAAGGAAACGCTCGAGCAGCTGATCAGCGGCAACGCGACGGGAGACCGGTGAACCGGAGAGCATCGAAGGGGTCCGGCCGGAGGGCCTTTTGGCTGGAAGCCACTATGTCAGGAGCCTTCCATCAGCGGGGAGCAAAACGAAAGCTGGGGCACGGCTGCCTAGGATTCACCTTTGATCGTCTGCCATGGCCGCCGCCATTCAGTTCTTCCGGGGCGTGGAGGAG
>DAIQNM010000013.1:0-7107 GCA_036788375.1 Cyanobium sp. CTOTU6536
CGAGAACGCCAGGCTGAGGCAGCTGAACGCCAAAGGCAGAGCCTTGCTGAGCTGCATCGATCAGCACTGCTTTCCGCCCGAGAGCAGCTCGACCCCTCCCCAACCAACCGAGCCCGATTGCGGGCCTTCCTCACCCTGATGGGCCAGGGGCTGCAAGACGATGGGGATGCCGGCATGGCATGAAGCGCCATGAAATCGAGGCGCCTACGGCGCCATTCGGGAACAGCCCGCAGCCGATAGATACCTAGCCGCAAACTAACGGCCGCAAACCAACAGCCAGGGTTAAGAAACAGCCGAGTGTTGAGGGATTGATGGTTTAAGGGTTGAGGGAATGGCCCTGGGGGAGGCAGACCACACGGAAACCGACGTCGTCGGCATAGTGGGGAACAAGGTGGTCGCGGAAAGCCGAGCGGCAGAACACAGGATCGTTGTACCAGGAGCCGCCGCGCAGCAGCTTGGTCTTTACTGATTCCGTACTCTTTTCCCCTTCCGCAGTATCCACCCAGGCCCGGCCATCAGTGGGTGCTCCTTCGTAACTCTTGTGCCATTCATCCAGGCACCATTCCCATACATTGCCATGCATGTCATGCAGGCCCCAAGCGTTGGCCGGAAACATCCCCACACGCGTAGTCTGCTTTCGATAGGCTCCTTGAGGCCCGTCGGCAAAGGCAAAGTCGCCGCGGTAGTTAGCCAGCTCTGGGCTGATCGTGTCCCCAAAATGAAAGGGCGTTGTCGTTCCCGCCCGGCAGGCGTATTCCCACTGGGCTTCGCTAGGCAAGGTGTAAGTACGGCCGGTGCGCTTGCTGAGGCGATGGCAGAATTCCATCGCTTCCCACCAGCTCACATTCTCCACGGGGCGTTGGTCGGTGTTGCTCTCGCCTTCCAACAGGCGCACCACCTTGTTCGCTTTCTCGCCCTTGCGTTGGAAGCTTGAGGGATCCAGCTTCAGCTCCCTGCCCCACTCTTCACCCGGCCGCTCCTGCCAGAGCGCCACCTCTCGCCACTGGGCCTGGGTGATAGGCGTTTGGCTGATGAAGAAGCTCTCCAGCGTCACCTCATGCTGGGGGCCTTCATTGTCTGAACGCTCGGGTTCCTCCGGGGGGGAACCCATCAGGAAGCTGCCGGCGGTGATTTCTATGAGGGTGAGGCTGAGGGGGGCGGCAGTCGCCGCCGTAGCGCCCAAGGGAAGGGCATCGCGCTGGAGGGGTTCGAAGAAGGCCCAGGCGGTTGCGGTGGGCAGGCTGGCGCGGGGCCGCTGCGCCGCCTTCCTCCTCCACCTGCCGCAGGAAGGTCGCCAGATCAGCCGGCCGCAGAGTCTGGAACAGCACCTGCCGCAGCTCAACCTCGTGCCACCGGGCCGTGCTGAAGGTCACCGCCTCCAGCTCGGGGGTGTCCACCAGCTGGGCCGCTTCGTACGCCACCTCCCCAAAGGCCATCGAGGCGGGCCAGGGGGATCCCGGCGGCAAGCCGCTGCCTGCGCGGATGCGCTCAGCGAAGGCCCGGGCCTCCTCGCCGGGCAGGGTGTCGAGGAGGCGGGCCGTGACCGAGGCGAACTGCACCACGCCCTCCAACCCCTCGGGCGGCGACACCGTGGGGTCGCACAACACCGCCTCAAAGGAGGGCTCGCCGATCTTGCGATTGCGGTTCCAGCGGCGCTCCACCAGGGCGCTGACGCGGCTGATCACATCGCGGCGTTCGGCCGCTGGCAGCTGATCCCGCAGCAGGGCGGCAACCTCCGGCAGCACCTCAAACTGAATGTGCTGCGGTCGCAACGACTTGCCGTTGTGCGCCTTCAAGCCAGAAGGGGCCTGCTTGCGCAACACCAGGCCGCCCGTGAGCACCTCCGCGATCGGCAGCGAATCGGCCACCTCCGGCAGCTTCGCCGCCTTGAGCAGGCGGATCACGGGCAGGGTGAGCAGCGGAGCTGTGGCCATCACCATCAGCAATTGTTGGGCCTCGGGAGAGGCCATGGCCTGAAACGCCTCCCAGCGGGCTGCGGCCGCCTCGGCAGTGAGGGGCATGGGGGCAGGCGCCGGCGCCGAAAGGTCGCGATCGCCCAGCAACTGCTCCAGCCGTTTCTGTATCAGGAATCCGGGCAACAGGGCCACGCCTGGGGTGGCATAGGCGGGATTGCCCATCAGCACGGCACTCCAAGTGCCCAGAGCCTCGCGATTCAGGGGCAACACCGGCAGTGGCAGATCCCGCCCCGGAGGCAACGGCTCTTCCCACCAGTTCAGGGGCTCGGCCCCATAGGCCGGATTAGCTGCGGCGGGGCTTGAATTGCGCACCGTCACCCGCTCCACCGCCGCCAGGGCCGTGCGGTTCCAGTGCCACATCGGCAGGGGTTGAAGGATCGCCGTGGGGCAAGTACGGGCCCAGCTCTCCAGCGCCGCAAACATGCGCCCATCCCACCAGTGGCGGCCGGCGGTGTCGCTGAGGAACAGCAGCAGCGTCCGGCCTCCCGGCTGCAGCTTGGCCGTTCGGGTCAGCTGCTCCACCGCCTTCTGACGGGCGGCCGGATCATTAGCTCGCTCCACAGGCGCAGGCTGGAGCTCTTGAAGCCGCACTCTCGGAAACACCTGGGTGGAGGCCAACACCCGCTGCAGCTCCTCCGCCTGCCGCCACCACACCTGCATCGACACCCCGCCATCGCGGAGCAGCAGCACCTCATCAAAGGCCGGGCCCTGGCAAGGTTCAAGGACCGGCAGCAACAAGCCGGTCTGGGCGTAGAGATGCACCGTGCGCTCCTCATCGAAGCGCTGGCGGTGGGGATCCGGTCGGCGCCGCAGCAGGGGCGCCAGGGCGCGAAGCAGCTTGTCGCGATCGCCCAGGGGCTCCTCTTCCCGCACCTGGCCCGGCAGCACCATGCCGGCCAGATCCCTTGCCACGTCCTGCTCGTCCGGCAGCACGGCAACGGGTAACAGGGGGTCTTCCGGCACGGGCTCAGCCGAGGTGCCGGGGAAGGGGGTGGCCAGGGAGGGATCGGGCGGCAGGGAGGGGGCTTCGGGCCGGATCTCCGGTTTGGGCGGCACGGGCTGAGGGGGTGGACTGATCGATCCGAGCGCCGGATCGCCTGGATCAGGCAAAGGCGACGTGTGAACAACCCTGCGGCGCTTGGGAAGCTCCGGGAGACGCCCCGCCAGCCAGAGCACCTCGGCAAGCTCCAGGGGGCCGGGTGTCAGTTCATCGCCGCTGGCCTGGCTGTGGGCCACCATCCAGCTCAGGGCCTCGGCCAGATGGGCGGAACCAGGCTGGCGAGCGGGCATCAGTTGCCCCCATCACGATCGGCGCCATCGCGCCCATGCAGTTCCCGATAGAGGATGGCGCGCAGTTGATCAGCGGCATCGGGATCAGGGGTTTGCCAAAGCTGCTGGCTGGTCTGCTCCAAGGTGAGCAGGTGCAGGGCGTTGAGCAGTTGATCGGTGGCCAGATCACCGTTTCCATCCTTGTTGAGAAACGCCTCGATCTCTTCGGGCACAGGCGAATCTACGACAAAGCTGTGTTCCTTGGCGCCCTTCCCCAAAGCGTCTTTGGGATGGAAATGGGCCAGCACAACCTCCTTGAGGGTGTCGGCCTCGCTGGGGTGCGGCATCTCCACACGGATGCAGCGGCGGTTAAAAGCGGGCGGAAAATCGCGCTCCCGGTTGCTCGTCATCACCACAATCGGAAACTCCTTGCACTGCACCAGGCCTGCCCGCACGAGGGCGGTGCCGTTTAGATCGGCGGTGCGCACCGGCACGTCCTCGGGGGGAGGCAACGCCTGGTTGTTGCGCTCCGCTTCCCGTCTGGCGCGGTCCACTTCCCGCTGCAGGGGAGGAATGGTGTAGGTCCCCTCCTCCAAAAGACTCAGCAGTTCATTCGGAAGTTGGATATCGGATTTGTCGATCTCATCGATCAGCAACACCCGTGGCCGCTTCCAGGGGAGAAAGGCCGTGCCGGCGGGCCCCAGGCGGATGTACTCCGCCACCGAGAAGGTGTCCTTCGGATAAAGCTGCGAATCCTGAAGACGGGCGATGGCGTCGTATTGAAACAGCCCGTCCTCCTGCAACTGGCTGCGGGGAGAGATCGACCAGCGCAACACCGGGCCGAGGTTGAGTTCCCAGGCGATGGCGTAGGCCAGGCTGGTTTTGCCGGTGCCAGGGCTGCCGGTCACCAGCAGTGGCCGGCGCAGATGGATCGCTGCGTTGACGGCCAGGCGCAGCCGCTTCCCCAAGGGCGTGATGGCCTGGTCCTTACGGGGCAAGCGAAAGGCCCGGCCCCGCTGCTCGGTGTTAGAGGCTGGTTCAAGCAAGGGCACTGCTTGGGCTTCGAGGCCTTCCGGCAGATGCCGCACCCGCCAGGGGGGCAAAGGGGGCCAAGGGGCACCGGCAGAACGCTGGCTGCCGTTGTTGGTGAAGATGTCCCAGGAGTTGGGGGGCGATTTGGGCATGCTCAGGAAGAAATGAGGAGCGCAGGTTGAGGTCCAGGGCGTTCTCCTGGTGGCGCACTAGAGAGGTCTGGACGAGCGGGCGAAAAGAGCGCTTGCAGCATTGTCCGATCAGGAGCGCGGTCGGGATGGTCCACCAGGATGGTGAGGCCACGCAAATCAACCTCAGGATGGCTCCACTTTTGTCGTGCCTTGGCGAGGCGTGCCAGATCCGGGCAATGGGGTCTTTCCACCGTGTGCTCTTGGGTTGTGTCTTCTCGGATCAAGTGTAGATGACGCAAACAGAGCTGCACTTGCTCTTCCCCTAGGGAACTCCTAAGAGAGGGCCAAACCACAAGAGGAGCCATGGACATCAGAACTGATCTGAGCCAGGTCGCTCTATTTTTCAAGGTGGTGGATTGCAGCAAACAAATCGCGGCGATCACGGCGTCACCGGCATCTCTATCCTGAGTTTGCCCATCCAGAGTTTCGAGGATCTGTGCCTTGATGAGCTGATCTTGCGGCAGCCAAGCCCCGGTTCCCTCTATGAGGTGTTGGTACATCCGCTTTAACGCTCCACGCCGTTTATTCCATTGGCGATTGAGCAGGCGATCCGAGGAGCGCAGGAGAAAGGGTTGATAGGTGTGCAGTGGCTTGGGATCCTCGCCAGCATGAGTGCTGATGCTCCCCCAATCCTGATCAAGCAGAACATCGGGTGCAAAGATCTCCAGTACCGGTTCATCCTCAAGCTCATTATCAATCCAGCATTGCAGGCGCTGTAGTAGCTCCTCCAACGACTCTTTAGGGTAGGAAGGCTTGGCACCAATAGCACCACTGGGTATCTGTTGAAACCGATCCTCTCCAGCCTTCTGGATAAACGCCCCCCACTGATAACAGCGCTCGGTTTCTATTTCTTCTCCTGAGGAGTTGAGCACCAGCAATACGGCATCGCACGCCGTGCGCAACGGTGCGGATGGGGGTGCACTCGGGCCTAGATTATCGATAGCCAGCGCACCAAGGCGCTGAGCGACAGCAGAGAATTCTTCCCAGGCCTTGAAAACCACCTCCGATATCTTCTGCTCATGCTGTTCACGAACGGCGCGCGAGCATTTCGTCAATACAGATCCTGAAATCACCTGCTGGTATTGGTTGATTTCCTCTTGCTCACAATTGCAAGGTGAGACCTGCTGCCATAATAAATGAATCTGACCTGTCTGGGCAGCCGCTAACAACGGCTTCGCCTCTTTATCCCAGTGCTCGGAGGCCAAGTATTCAGAACTCACCAACACAACCGCAACCCTACAGCGTCCAATCGCGGTATTGATCGCGACATCCTTGTTACTCCCGGCCTGGATCATGCTTCGATCCCAAAGCTCAAACCTGTCGTTCCTACGCGTAAAGGGTTTAAGCTGAGTTACTATCGCTTCACACGATTTCTGCGCTGCACTTCCTGCGTTGGCGAAAAAGGAGACAAATACCAAGTCCTTTTCAGCAGCCATTTCAACGCCCCATTGCCTCTGCGATTGTTTCACTGATGGACACCAAAGCCTGATTCAATTTGGACTTGCTCAGACTGGCCAGTGGCTGGGAAGGCTCCCAGGTAGCCTGATAGTCTTTGATTTTGGTTTGTTTGTAGTTGCTGAAATGAATCGGTATCCAGAGAATTACAAGGCCACCACGCTCAGCCTCTGCCAGCAAAGGCGGCAGCTCATTTTCATCAATGAATTTTGATGCCAGAAAATCTGGGCTTACCAACAGGATTGCCACCTTTGCATCCGCCAGAGCCTTGCGAATCTCATCCGCCCAAAGAGCGCCAGGCTTGATATTCTGATCACTCCACACGTTCATTCCATCCCGCGTGAAAGGCGTGAGCATTACATTCAGCTTCTCAAGCCACTGCTTGTCCTTATGGCTGTAACCAATGAAGGCGCTCGAGCGCATCGGGTGCAGATGAGTTCTTAGGTAGACTACCCCTTCCGCAGGCTGATGCTGGCAATCTGGGAGGCAGCGGACTGGCTGTCGCCGCATGGTTCTAGATGGGGAGCTGCAGCCTGTAGTGGAGCCATACGTGCCGGTGATCTAGGCAGCACTCCCACACGTTGCCGCGTATCGCACGCAGACCCTAGGCGCAGGCTGACCAGCTCAGCAGTGAGCGCAGAGACAAAGGCGGAGTGACTGGTGATGCCTGACCGTCAACAATGGTTTAATTCTCACTTTAATGTCTTGGAACTACCTGCCCATCTTGCATCCACACCTGAGCTGGCTTACATGCCAATGCAAAGGAGATCCAGTTAATCACCTCTTTGACATAATAGACTTTATTGTAGCGTAAAGTTGATCACGCTGATTGATCACTGCTGCAGCACCCAGCTCCATAGCCTCGGCCTCAAGCTCGGGTCGCTTCACTCCCATATAGAAGACAACCGGGATGGATCGGCCACGGGCCTTGATCTCCTGGAGTAACTCCAATCCGGCGCGGGGCCGCCCATGGCGCAACATATCAGAAATAATCGCATCAATAGGCTGGTCCAAAAGAACCGCAAGGGCCTCCTCCGTTGAACCTGCCTGGAGAACCTTGATGCCAAGCTTCTCGAGCTCGGAACGTTCACTCCCGTTGTTGTCATGATTGTCGTCCACCCAAAGAACGGTTGCGTCAAATACGTAATTCAGCTCTTGAATATTAGGATTCTGTACAAACGCCC
>DAIQNM010000013.1:7117-22921 GCA_036788375.1 Cyanobium sp. CTOTU6536
AGCCGATATCGTCGAAAGGGCCGATATGAGAATCCGGTACGGTGAGTCCTCGCCAGGCCGAGCGGCACCTTCTTGGTGACGAAAAACAGGAGCCGCCACGAACGATTCTCCGTGCTTCCTTGGGGGGCTGAGGATCCATCCAGGAACTCCCGTCGCCGGGCGCTCCTTCGTAACTGTCGTACACGGAATCCAAACAACACTCCCACACGTTGCCGTGCATGTCATAGAGGCCCCAGGCATTGGCGGGGAACATCCCGACCGGTGTGGTCTGTTCCCTCCCGAGTGGCTGTGGATCAGAGGAATCGAGTGAATCTTCATCAGCTATCTTCTTCCCTTCGAAGTTGGCTAAATCTGAATAGATGATGGGTCCAAAACAATACGCCGTACTCGTCCCCGCCCGGCAGGCGTACTCCCACTGCGCCTCACTCGGCAGCGTGTAATTGCGCCTCGTGCGCTGGCTGAGCCGAGAGCAAAACTCGATCGCATCTTCCCAACTCACCCGCTCCACCGGCCGCTCGTCGGTGTTCATCTCCCCTGCCAGCAGGCGGGCCTCTTCGCCCTGGAACTTGGCTGGTTTTGGGTTGAGCTCCCGGCCCCAGCGTTCCCCTTTGTGGGGCTCCCAACTCGCCACCGCCCGCCACTGGGCCTGGGTGATTGGTGTCTGGCCGATCAGAAATTCAGCCAGCGACACCGAATGCAGCGGGCCCTCGTTGGCATGGCGCCCCGGCTCCTGCTCGGCTGACCCCATCTGGAAGCTGCCGGCCGGAATTCGGACCATGGTTAGCCGCTCAGCTCCTCCCAGCTCCTCGTGGAACACCTGGGTGCGGGCCTGCCAGCGCAGCAGCCGCAACGGTGGCTGCGCGGAGCTGAGCGGTTGGGTATCGCCAGGAGCAGCGGGCTTCATCGCCGGGAGGCCTCAGGAGCACTACGGCATTGTTGCCCGTTTTGCCCCAGCGCTGGCGTGGGGCTGCGCCCTCAAACCTCCCAGATCCGGCGCGGATCAATCACCAGGCCGGGAAACTCCAGGCCCGCCTCCAGCCGGCTTGGATCGTTGAGCACCAGGGGAGAGTTGGCTGTTCCGGTTGTCCCTGTCTGCCAAACTTCCACCCTGCGGCTTTGCGGCAGCAGCAGCCAGCCGAGGCGGGCCCCATTGGCCATGTAGGCGGCCATCTTGCGGCGCAGGGCCTGCGGCTCATCGGCAGGGCTGGCCAGCTCCACCACCAGATCCGGGCAGAGGGGCGCAAAGCCCTCCCGCTCGGCCTCGCTCAACGCCTGCCAACGATCGAGCCGCACCATGCTGGCGTCGGGGCTGCGTACGGAGCCATCAGGGAGCAGGAAGCCAGTGGAGCTGTCGAACACGATCCAGCCGAGATCGGCGGCCACGGCCCAGTTTTCGAGCCGAGCCACCAGGCGGCTGTTGCGCGCACCTGTGCTGCCGCCAGTGGGGGTCATCTCGATGAGGGTGCCATCGGCATCAAGCTCCAGCACCGCCTCAGGGTTGGCCGCACACACCTGCGCGAACTGGGAAGGAGTGAAGCTGAGTGTGCGGGGCAGGGTGAGCATGGGGGCCCTGCGGGATGGGTGAGTTGAGGTTAATGGGGGTTCAGGAAGATGGGGCATTGCTGGCGGATCAGATCGAGACAGGCCTCGAAGCGGGGACGTTCGGCCGCCGATCGTGCTCGGGGCGCCGATTGTCCACGGGCAAATCGCCCTTGAAGAAGGAAGGCTCGGGATTCAATTCCCGTTCCCAGGGAGGGTCTCCTGCCGCCGTCTGCCAGCGCGCCACCGCCAATCCTCGGCGTGCTCAGGGGTGGGGGCGCTGTTCCAGCCGCTGAACTCCTCATTGGCAAACCTCTTGCGCTGCCGCCAGTGGTGGCTGGGAATGGTGATCCGCACCAGCTGGCGCGGAAATGGCAGCGGATCATCGCCGGCCAGATGCACCACCGTTTCCAGGCAGGCCAGGGCGATCGAGCTGGAGCTGTAGACGATGGGGCGATCGAGGGAGTTCCAGCGCCCCGGGTAGCGGGCGGCGCCGTTGCCGCTGAGGTCGTTCGCTTTCCAGGTGAGGCCCTGGCTGGCGATGCGCCAGATGCTGATCTCCCCGCTCACCGCCGCCGCATCACATGTAGGAGCTCGCCGCCATCGCGCCGATCAAGTTTGAAAGCAAGGCCTCGCCTTGTGGGGTGTGCAGGTAGAGCTCGGGGGCGGCGCCGCCGAGGGCATGGTTGGGGCGGCGCAACCAGCGCTCCACCCAGGCGGCGGCATGAAACGGTTCGGGGTTGGCCGACTCACGCAGCAGCAGCTCCACCTGCTTGATCAGTCTGGTTTCCGCGGCCGGCATCGCTGCGCCCTCTCCCACAGAATCCAGATCGCCTGCCGCCGCGACGGTGGAACTGGTAGTGGTAATGGCAGTGCCACTGACACTGGCATTCGCCTCGGTGGTGGATTCAGCTGAGTGGGCCATCTTTCCACTATGGCAC
Source organism: Cyanobium sp. CTOTU6536 (assembly GCA_036788375.1). Lineage (GTDB taxonomy): Bacteria > Cyanobacteriota > Cyanobacteriia > PCC-6307 > Cyanobiaceae > Cyanobium. The sequence goes on from DAIQNM010000013.1 coordinate 9,598, forward strand.
TGGAATCGAGTTGACAACGGTGTGGTGATGGCTCAGCCAGCCCAGATCTGCTCGAGCTCGATCACCAAGCCGGGAAACTCCGCAGTCGCCTCCAGCCGGGAGGCATCACGCAGGGCGCTGAACCGAGTCGCCTGGGTGGCGGGGTCCGAACTCCATACCTCCACGGTTCGCCGCCGCGGCAGCAGTAGCCAGCCCAGCCGCGCTCCATTGCTGATGTACGACGCCATCTTTTGCCGCAATGGCTCCAGCTGATCCGACGGGCTGGCCAGCTCCACCACCAGATCCGGGCAGAGGGGCGGGAAGCCTTCCCTTTCAGCCTCGCTCAGGGCGCGCCAACGATCCAGCCGCACCAGGCTGGCGTCTGGGCTGCGCACGGAACCATCCGCAAGCCGAAAGCCACCGGAACTCTCGAACACGATCCAGCCGTCGACGGTTCGGGCCCAGGACTGCAGCTGGAATACCAATGCCGAGTTGCGGGCACTGGTGTTGCCGCCGGTTGGGGTCATCTCGATCAGGGTGCCATCGGCAGCAAGTTCCAACACCGCCTCCGGATTGGCGGCACACACCTGCGCGAACTGATCAGGGGTGAGGCTGAGCGAGCGAGGCAGGGTGAGCATGGGAGCCCTGCGGAACGGGTGATCTCAGGCTAAAGGGTTTGGGGGAGATGGGCCCCTGCCGCGGGATCGGATCAAGTCGGGCTTCGCAGCAGGAACGTTTGGCTGGGATCTTGCTGGTGGAAACTCGGGGAGAGATAAAAAAATTTGCCGGCGCCTTCGTCGCCACACGCAACAGCCAACAGCCAGAGCCAAGAAACAGCCGAGTGTAAAGATATAAAGAGTTTAAGGGTAAAGAAATCAGTCCTGGGGGAGGCAACAGACGCGGAAACCGATGTAGTAGAGGCGGTCGCCCGGGGGGTAGTAGTAGCGGTAGGCCGAGCGGCAGTTCTTGGGGTTGCCGCTCCATGACCCGCCGCGCAGCAGCCTTCGTTCATCATCAGCGGCAGCAGGAATCAACCAGGGTTGGTCATCGCCAGGGGCGAAGTTGTAACTGTAATGCCAGTGATCTTCGCACCACTCCCACACATTGCCGTGCAGGTCGTGCAGGCCCCAGCCATTGGCCGGGAAGCTGGCCACGTCGATGGTCTGCTCGCGATAAGTGCCCTTGGGGCCGTTTCCATAAACGTGATTGCCGTTGTAGTTGGCCAGCTCCGGCGTCAGCGTGGCCCCGAAATGGAACGGTGTGGTGCTGCCGGCACGGCAGGCGTATTCCCACTGGGCTTCGCTCGGCAAGCCGTAACGCTGGCCCGTGCGCTGGCTCAGCCGGCGGCAGAACTCCAGCGCATCAAACCAGCTCACCTGCTCCACCGGACGGTTCGCTCCCTTGAAATAAGAAGGATCTGAATCCAGGTCGCGCTCCACCTTCTGCCAACCCGCCACCGCCCGCCACTGGGCCTGGGTGATCGGTGTTTGCGCCATGAAGAAGGCGCCCAGCGTCACTTCGTGCTGGGGGCCTTCACGCTCGAAACGCTCCGGCTCGTCCTCAGGAGAGCCCATCCGAAAGCTGCCGGCTGGGATCTTCACCATAGTGAGGGCCACCCCCCCGCCCAGGTCCTCCCGGTAGCCCTCCACCTGCAGCGAGCGGCGCTCCATGCTCCAGCGGCCGCCCTCCTGGCGCAACAGGCAGGTGCTGGTGGGGAAGCGCTGCAGGGGAACGGTGGCAGGAGGTGGCTCCGCCACCTCGGGCTGGGCCATCTCGGGCTGGGCCGCGCCTGAGCGGGCAGTTGCAACGGCCTGTCGATCAGCGCCGGCAAGAACCGATGACCCGCTCCTGGGGGCAGCAGCCTGCCGAGGTCTTCCGGCACTGTCGCCCTGTGTTTTCGCCCCTGCTCCTGGTGGCGAATCCTGGCGGGGTGCAAGCGCCTTCTCGATAGCCAGGGCGATCTCCACCAGCGCCTCCTCCTGTTCCACAGGGTCCATGCGCGCCAGAGGCCGGCCCGGATCCAATAGAGCCTGATACGCATCGATCGGCGTGCGCCTGACAAGGCTGGGCCGCAGGGGCACCCAGAGGATGCGCAGTCCTTCCTCCTCTGCCGCCGTCAGCAGCTGCGGCAATTCCGAGTTGGTCACAAACTCGGAGGCCAGGAAATCCGAGCTCACCAGCAGCAGCGCCACCTTCGCCGCAGCCAGCGCCGTTTCGATCTCTTGCCTCCACTTGTCACCGGGTTTGATCTGGGAGTCGTCCCAAAGACGCAGGCCATGGCTGCGCACCAGCGGCCGAATCATCGTCTGCAGCCGCTCCACCCACTGCCGATCAACGTGGCTGTAGCTGATGAACAGCTGATCACGTTGGATAGGAGGGGTCATCGCATACCGCCAGGCGGGGGCCGTTCCGATGCGGCGGGATTCTGGTGGTGAGGGTAGGGCACCCGCAAAGGACGGGCGGTGCCGGCAGCCTGTTTCTGTGCAGGATGCGAGGCCATCGTCACGGCGGCGGAGGGCTGCGGCGAATCTCCGACCTAGGGCACGATCAGCCGGGAGTTACGGCACGGGAGAGAACTGCCGTTGCTGTCGCTGCAGTTGGCGTGAAGTCGTTTCGATTCTTCTATCGTGTTTCAAGAAATTCTATCGTGTTTCAAGAGATTCTATCGTGTTTCAAGAGATGTAGAAAGATGCAGCAGATCTCGCCTTTCGATCTGCCTGGAGAAAGCTGGTCCCTGGAGATCCAGAGTCGGCCCGTCTGGCACCTCTCTGGCGAAGGAATCCTCACACTTCACGAGAACACTTCACGAGAAGAGTCATGGCAAAAAACGCCCTCTGCATCGGCATCAACGACTATCCGGGAACCCAGAGCGATCTCAAGGGCTGCGTCAACGACGCCAACGACTGGGCTGCCGTCCTGCAGGGGAAGGGCTTCAGCACCAGGCTCCTGCTCGATGCCCAGGCCACCAAGGCAGCCATGGTGAGCGCCATCACCGGCCTGGTGGGCAGCGCCCAGAACGGCGACACCGTTGCCATCACCTTTTCGGGGCACGGCACCTATGCCCCCGACACAAGCGGCGACGAATCGGATGGCCTCGATGAGGCCCTCTGTCCCTATGACATCGTTCAAGGCAATGTGCTGATCGATGACGAGCTCCACCAGCTCTTCCAGCAACGCAAAATCGGCGTGCGGGTGATCCTGATCTCCGACAGCTGCCATTCCGGCACCGTGCTGCGCAATGCGCCTTCCGATCCCGATGCGGATGCTCCCAGGGTGCGCTTCCTACCGATGGGGGCCTGGGTTCCCGAGGATCAGCTCCCCCGGGCTGCCAGTGGCCGCCCCCTCACCACCCTCCCGATCAGCATCACCACCTCCCCCTGGGCCGGTGTGATCACCCCTGGCGGCGATCTGCTGATGGCCGGCTGCGAGGAAGGCCCCAACAAGTTCAGCTACGACGCCAAATTCAACAACCGCTCCAATGGCGCCTTCACCTACTACGCCCTGAAAACCCTCAAGACACTCCCCGCCGCCGCCACCTATGCCGACTGGCACGCCGCCATCCGTCGCTACCTGCCTTCGGCCAACTACCCCCAGGTGCCCCAGGTGATGGCGGCCAGGAGTGCGCTGCAGTTCAACGTTCTCGCCTGAGGCCGCCGGAATCCCATGCCGGAACCCCAACGCAACGCCATCAGCCTCAGCGTTCCTGGCACCCGTCTCCAGGATCCCCCCCTGCCCCGCCTGCTGGCGCAGGCCACACGGGGGACGGAGCTCCGTGGCGAGGATCCTTTCCTCCCCACCGGATTCCTGAAGGTTGAGAGAGGCTTCGATCTCTCGGGCCCATCCCGCGACATCGGTGGCACCGATCTCAACCCGCTCGACCTGCCGCCCGATCAGGTGGTGGTGCTGGAGATGGTGGAGGGCATCACCGTGATCACCTCAGCCGGCAACCTGGCAGCCACCCTGCAGCAGATCGGGGCAGAATCCCTGCTGGGTCTGGAGGATCGGGGCCTGGCCGGCGCGGCTTCCCGCGGCAGCAGCGCCGGCCAGCTGATCACCCGGCTGTTCAGCCTCGATCTCGGCAGCGATGCCCTGATCGAGGAGGCCAAGGCCAAGGCGCTCGCGTGGGCGAAGCAACGGCTGGGGGAGAAGGCGAAGCAAAAGCTGGGCGAGGTGGCCGAGCTCGGCGTGTCCTGGCTCGGCACCAAGGCCCTGATGTGGGCGATCGAGAAGCGTCTGCGCGTCAGCCCCGGGCTTTACCGCTGGTCCGGCCGCTCCCGGGACCCCTCAGAAGTCTTCGGCGCGGCGGATCCGAAGCTGGCCCAGGAGGCCCTGCAAGGCCCGCTGCTCGTCTTCATCCACGGCACCGGATCCAACGGCGCCGGTTCGTTTGGGGATCTGCAGGAGACGAGTGAGGAGGATTGGCGCGCGCTCCGGGCCACCTATGGGGAACGCATCTACACCTTCGAGCACTACACCTTCTCCGAAAGCCCCATCGACAACGCCCTGGCCCTGGCCCGGATCCTCCCGGCCGGGGCCCGGATCCATCTGGTCACCCACTCCCGGGGCGGGCTGGTGGGCGATCTCCTCTGCCTAAGGCAGGTGGATGACGACCTCATCGATGGCTTCCGCCCTGGTTCCGCCCCCTTCACGGCAGACGATCCCGGCCGGCGGGAGAGCCTCGAGCGGGAGGGCGAGTGGGCCTACGCCGAGCAACGCGAACAGCTGCGGGAGCTGCGCACCTTGCTGGGGCGGGAGCACGGCTTCCGGATCGAGCGCTACGTGCGGGTGGCGGCGCCCGCTCGCGGCACCTTGCTGATCAGCGGCAACTTGGATGCCTTCCTTTCCGCCCTGCTCACCCTGCTCGGCACCGTGCCCTACCTGGCGGGCAACCCGATCTATTCCTGCGTGAAGCGGGTGGTGCTGGAGATCGCCCGGCACCGCACCGATCCACGGCTGGTTCCCGGCATTGAGGCCATGCTGCCGGAAGCCCCGCTGGGGCGTTTCCTGGCCAGGGCAACGCCCGCCGAGGGGCTTCAGCTCGCCGTGATCGCCGGCGACATCGAAGGCGGGCACCTGCTCAAGCGCCTGGGGGTGCTGTTCACCGACTTCATCTTCTTCGAAGGGGTGAACAACGACCTCGTCGTGGACACCGATTCGATGGGGGCGGGCATTGCCCGACCCGGCAACGCCCATCAGCTCTTCGAGCAGGGCCCCCGGGTCAGCCACTTCAACTACTTCGCCAATGCCTCCTCCCGCGGCGCCCTGCGGCGCTGGCTCACCGAAACCAACACCACCAGCATCGCCGGCTTCCATCCCTTCTCCGGCCTGATCGACGAAGGCAGCCTCGACAGCGATCGTGCCGACGAGCGGTCGGTGCGAAGCTCCGCCGGGATCGATGCGGCCACCGAGCAGACCCTGCCACTGGTCGTGGTGCTGCCCGACTGCCTGGCCTCCCACCTCTGGAACGAAGCAGGCCGCGATCGCCTCTGGTTCGATCCAGGCAGCCTGGCCCTCGGCGGGCTGGAGAAGATCGCCACCGGCAACGCAGCCGATCGCTCCATCAAGGCCGAGAAGCTCTTCACCCTGTTCTACGGCGAACTCTGCAAGTCGCTGATCGGCAGCCATCGCGTCGTGCGCTTCGCCTACGACTGGCGCCGACCTCTGCAGGAAACCGCCGTCGAACTGGCGACCTGCTTGAAGGATTTGCTGCAGGAAACGGCGGCTTCCGGCCAACCGGTGCGCCTCCTGGCCCACGGCATGGGGGGACTCGTGGTGCGCGCCCTGGTGAAAACAGAGGAACCACTCTGGAACGAGCTGATGGGCCGCAGCGGTGCCCGCTTCGTGATGCTCGGCACGCCGAACCAGGGATCACACCAGATGGTGGAGACCCTGCTTGGTAAGTCAGACCTGATCCGCAAGCTGACGCGCATCGACAACAGCCACTCGATGCAGCAGATCCTCACCATCATGGCCGGCTTCCCCGGCCTGCTTCAGCTTCTGCCCAAGCCCGGCTTCAGGGAAGCCGGAGATGTTCCGCAGCGTGACGACTACTTCCAGGCGGAGGTCTGGCAGGAGCTGAAGCAGCACAACCAGGACCGCTGGATTGGAGACGGCACAGCAGCCACTCCCAGCAAGGCCGTGCTTGCCCAGTCGCGCTGGTTGTGGGATCAGGAGGGCCCCGAGCTGCCCGAACAGCACAAGCAGAAGGTGGTCTATGTCTACGGCCAGGCCAGCATGACCCCCTGCGGCCTTCTGGAGCAGAACGATCGCTTGAAAATGCTCGGAACTGCGGCGGGCGACGGTGCGGTGACCTGGGCCTCCGGCCCCATCGCCGGCATCGGCAGTTTCTATGTCATGCCCGTGGAGCACGCTGCCCTCTGCAACAGTGCGGTGCATTTCGCCGCGATCATCGATCTTCTCGCCACGGGCAGCACCGAGCCGGCCAGGCTGAGGGCGGTGAACACCATGCCCACGCTGCGCTCATCCATGGCACCGGTGGTCTATGACGCCGGCCCCATTCCCTATCCCACCGAGGAAGAAGTGGCCCTCAGCCTGCTCGGCGGTCGGAAGCGCCAGCCGCTCCAGGCCCGGCCGGCCCCTTGCCTGCAGGTGTGCTGCAAGGCCATGGATCTGCGCTTCGTCAGCCAACCGGTGCTGGTGGGTCACTACCTGCAGGATGCCATCTCCGGGCCCGAGGCCCTGATCGACCGCGAGATCGTCGGCCGTGAACTCTCGATGCGCCATCGCCTCGGCCTCTATGCCGGAGCGCAGGGCACGGCCACGGTTGTTCTGCTCACCAACAACGCCGAGGAACGGCGACGGGGCAGAACCCGCGGAGCGGTGGTGATCGGGCTCGGCTCCTACGGCGAACTCAGCGCGGTCACGCTCACGGAAGCCGTGAGGGTGGGCAGCCTCCGCTACCTGCTCCAGCTGGTGGATCGGCAATCTGGCGGGCCCCCCGAGGCCATCGAAGCGCCGCTTTCCGCCCTGCTGCTCGGCTACAACTCCACCACCAACATCAGTGTGGAGGATTCGGTGGCCGCCCTCGTGCGTGGGGTGCTGGCGGCCAACCATCAGTTCTGCGAAGCACGGCCGGACGTTCCGGTGCGGATCACCCAGTTGGAGATCGTGGAGCTCTACCTCGACATCGCCGCCACGGCTGCGAGGGCCCTGGTGCGGGTGGCCGAGCAGATCAACCGCGATGGCGCCCGCTACGGCATGCGCGTCGAAGCCGACCGGGAGCTCCGCCAGGGCAAAGGTTTCAGCCAGCGACTCGATGCCAGCCAGGGTGTGGCTTACTGGCCGCGGCTCGAGGTCACCGATGCGGACCAGCGCCAGGAGTGCCTCTCCCCGCCCGAGGGTGCCGAACCCTTGGCCGCCAAGCCACGCCGGGCCTTCGCCGAACGACTCCGGTTCGCCTACCTCGGTCAACGGGCACGCTCGGAAACCACCCTGCATCAGCGGCAGCCAGGACTGGTGGAGTCCCTGGTGGCGTCCTCGATCCGGGAGTCCACCTACGTGGAGGATCTCTCCAGAACCCTGTTCCAGCTGCTGGTGCCCCATGACTTCAAGAACCAGGCCCGGCAGATGGACCGCATGGTGCTGGTGCTCGATGGCTACACCGCCAACCTTCCCTGGGAGCTGCTGCTAGCCGACGACAAGCCCCTGGCCCTCTCGACGAGAATGGTGCGGCAACTGCAGTCGCCCCGTTATCGCACCCAGGTGCGCCAGACGCTCGAAAAGCGCGCCTATGTGATCGGCAACCCCTCCACCGAGGGATTCAACAAGGTCTTCGCCGATGGCCCCACCCGCAAGGCTCCCGAAGCCCTCGATAGCCTCGAAGGTGCTGGAAACGAAGCGCAGACGGTGGTGAACGTGCTGCGGCAGTACGGCTACGACTGCGAGGAGGCGATCGGTGGTGAAAAGGCCGTGGACATCATCAACAAGCTCTACCGATCCCTCTATCGAATCGTTCACATCGCCGCCCACGGTGTCTACGACGAGCAGACCCGCGACGGCGGCTCCCGCAGCGGGGTGGTGCTCTCCGATGGGCTGCTGATCACCGCCGCCGAGATCGGGGCCATGGAAACGGTTCCCGACCTGGTCTTCCTCAACTGCTGCCACCTCGCCAAGGCGGATGCTCGGCCGGTGGCCTTCAACCGCCTGGCTTACAGCATCTCCCGCGAACTGATCGAGATGGGAGTAAGGGCCGTGGTGGCGGCAGGCTGGGCCGTGGACGATGGCGCCGCCCGGGTGTTCGCCGAGGAGTTCTATAGCCAGATCCTCCGCAACAGACCCTTCGGCGATGCCGTGTTCGCGGCCCGTTCACGCACCCACGAGGAGTTCCCCGGCCTCAACACCTGGGGTGCCTACCAGGCTTACGGGGATCCCGGCTTCGTGATCGATCCCCTGCGCGACCGCGCCGACTCCGAAACGGTGGAAGGCTGGAAACCCGTGACCAAAGAGGAGCTGATGCAGCGGCTCAGGGAACTGGCCACGAAAGCGGCGGGTGGGGATCCACCGTCGCCCGAGCGGAGCCGTGAACTGGCGGGGGCCGTCGACATGGCGTTGCAGTCCTGTCCCGATGCATGGAAGAGCCTGCCGGCGGTGCGCTTCGCCCTCGGCGAGGTCTACGCAGAACTCGGTGACGCCTACTTCGACCAGGCCCAGGAGCATTACCTGGCCGCCATCCGCCTGGAGGACAGCAGCGGAGGGGTTCCGATCCGTGCGATCGAACAGCTGGCCAATCTCGAAGCCCGCACCGGCCACACCACAGCCAACGCGGCGCTGATCAACACCGCCAAGGGACGCCTGGAGGGGCTCGTTCAGCTGGCAGCGACCACCCTGGATCCTGCGGAACAGAACAACGGAACAGGGTCGCCAGCGCTCAGCAATCCCGAACGGGCCGCGCTGCTGGGAGGTGTCTACAAGCGGCTGGCCGCCGTGCTGGCGGGGAAGCTGCGCCAGGATCACGACCAGGAAGGCGGGGATGTTCTCCTTGCCCTCGAGCAGGCCATCGACTGGTACGCCAAGGCCGGAACGCAGCCCTATCAGGTGCTGAACCTCCTCGCTCTGGAGGCGGTGAGGGATTTCGGCATCGAGGCGCCGCCGGCCTCCCTTGAGCTGGCACGCGGCTGTGCCCAGCAGGCCCGTGCGGCCTGGCGTGCAAACCCGGATTTCTGGAACGCGGTGATGCCGGCCGAAGCGCTGATGACCGAGCGCCTGCTCGATCGTTCCCTTGGCAGCAGGGGGCGAGCCGGCGAAACCAGCTTCACCGAGGTGCAGAACACCTATGCCGATGCCCTGGCCCACGTGAGCGGAACCGCAAGGGAGCTGGATTCGGTGCTGCAGCATCTACGCATCCTCCAGGTGCTCTTCGAAGCGCAGGGCCACCTCAACCCCCGTCTGGCCGGCAACACCCGTCTGGCCGGCCAGGCCAGGCTGATCGCCGAGCGCCTGGATCTTCTTGCCCAGCGGATATTGGGGCCAACGGCCGGCCAGGGGGGGGCTGGCGGGTCCGCCGCTGGTGCCAGAGAGGGTACGGGTGGAGAAGAAGAGGCGGAAATCATCACGATCCAGTGATCGTTCAAGGCCTTGAACTGTCGATGATGAGCACCTCGCGGAAATAGAACTGGCGAAACGCACTGACGATCTCGCCAAGCTTGGTGGCGGCGACCCAACTGGCCAGTAAACTATTGATCCGTGATGATCCGGAACACGAATGGGTCGTGGCCGCCAGGGCTGGGGAGACCAGAAGAGGGTGTGCGAAGAAATTGCAATGGTCGAGGCCTTCCAGGCCAAATCCTCTCTAGGGTTAAATGAAGCAGTTGCGGCTGGTGATTTGATGCTTATCAGTCGATTGCCGTCAGATTTTTCACCCAGCAATCAACTCCATACCTCCCATGACACGCAAAGCCGTTCTCTGTGGCATCAACAGCTATGCAGCCGCCCCCCTCAAGGGCTGCGTGAATGATGCCCATAATATCCGCGATCTTCTGATTACCCACTTCGGCTTCCGACCAGAAGAAATCCACACGCTAGAAGATGAGCAGGTTGTCAAGACAGAGCTTCTCGCGCAATGGGACTGGCTGACAAGCGGAGCCAGGGCGGGAGACATCCTGGTCTTTCATTTCTCCGGGCACGGGTCCTATGTGCCGGATGAAAGTGGCGAAGAGCCGGACATGCGCGATGAGATCACCTGTCTGCAGGACATGGATTTCAACGATCCCGCCACCTATCTCACCGACGACGAATGGTATGAGCTGGCCCAGCGGGTCGACCCCGCCGTTCAGTTGATCATCCTCAAGGACACCTGCCACTCCGGCGGGAGTGCCCGCTTCATCGGCGTGCGCAGCGCGGACGGGCAGGAGCGTGTCGTGCTGGCCCACCCTGCGGAACTGCAGGGCCGCCGCTCCAGCGACCCGCCCCCCGAGAGCAGCATCAGCAACGCCCGCTTCCTGGTACCGCCCCAGGCCCCCGCCAGGGCCTGGCGGGGCGAGGTGGGAACCACGCGCTCCACGCGGCTCGTCGAGGTTCCCCAGACCAGCCTGATGGCCTGCATGGAAACCCAGACGGCCGCCGATGCCCCGATCGAGGGTGAGTTCCACGGCGCCTTCACCTATCACTTCTGCCAGGTGCTGCGGGGCAACGGGCAGCTCGGCAGTCGGGAAGCGATCGAGGCCGTGGTGCAGCAGCTACAGGGGCAGTTCGAACAGGTGCCCCAGCACGAGGGCCGGGAGCTGGATGCACCGATCTTCGGGCAGGCCGCTGAGACCAACAACGGTTCCGATGAGGCGCCATCGGTTCCTGGCTCCTGCGGGGATCCGGCAGCCGAACAACCTGCGGATTCGGATGCGGAGGCGGAGGCCCTCAGCGCCCAGCAGATGGTCTACCGGGCCCACATGAAATTCCTCGACACCATGGCGGCGCTGCAGGGTGTCTCCCTGCCGGAGCGGGGCCTGCGGGCGACAGGCCGGGTGCTGGTGACCGTGCATGGCATCGGCAACCATCCCGCCGGCTATTCCAACAGCTGGTGGCAGGCCCTTTCCCCCCATGTGGGGGCCAGCTTCGATCCCAGCGATCTGGGGAGGGGAAGGCAGGAGGTGCTCTGGAGCGACCTTGTGAACCGCAGCCGCAGCCTCCAGCGCAGCCTGCCCGCCGAGGAGGTGAACGCCTTGCGCCAGTCGATCCTGGATGTGATCGACGACCGGCAAAGCCATGAAGCCTCCCGCAGCGGTCGGCTCGATCAGCTGCCCGTCGCCCGGGGCAGTGCCATCGCCATCGACGATTTCCTTGTCTACATGCTCGACGACGGCATGCGCCGCCGGATCCTGGAGCGCTTCACCCGGGTGGTGGGCCCCCTGCTCGCTGCGGGGACCCGCATCGACCTGATCTCCCACAGCTGGGGCACGGTGGTGGCCTACGAGGGCCTGCGGGAGCTGGAGAAGCGCGGCTTGTCCGGTCGGGTCGCCAATTGGTTCACCGCAGGCAGCGCGCTCTCGATCGCACCGGTACAGGGCCGCCTGCGGCCGGAGAACCGTCCCGCCAACGGCCGTCGGGCTCCTTATCCGGCCCTGGTGGACGCCTGGATCAATCTCGATGCCAAGGGGGATCCGGTGGGCGGGCCTCTGGGGGGCCGCTTCCCGGTGACCCGGGAGTACCTCGAGCTCGATCCCACCACCTGTGCCCGCCAGTTCTGGGGGGGCTACGAGATCGGCTGTGCCCACGGCTCCTATTTCCAGGTGCCCAATCTGAGGGTGAACCGCGACATCTTCGCCGGCCACATCCTCGGCACGGCGCGGGAGCTCGGGGCCCGCCGCAGCGACACTTCGGGTGTCTCCCGCCCAACCTCGATCGCGATCAGCTCCAATGGCTCCTTGGCCGACCCTGCCTTCGTGAACCTGGCCCCACACACCGGCGCAAACTGATCTGGGGTGAGGCTGAGCCTGCGGGCCAGGGTGATCATCGGGGCGCCCAGGAGCATGGGCGCGCCTCCGCCGTTCTGCAGCGGTCGTCACCAAGAGGGGCTCCGCTGTTGTTGAGAATGGAAGAACCGATGCCCAGCAGCGGCGAGCGCCGCGTCCATACCCATGCCCGAGACCACCCCCCTGGCCCCCGCCGACCTGCTGCCCAGCTACCGCCAGGCCGCCCTGGAACGGGAGGAGCTCGGGGTGCCGGCCCTGGCGCTCAACGCTGGCCAAGCCTCAGCCCTCACCGCCCTGCTGGAGCAGCCCCCCGCCGAGGAAGGGGGCTTCCTGCTGCACCTTTTGAGCGAACGCATCCCCCCCGGGGTGGATGAGGCGGCCTACGTGAAGGCCAGCTGGCTCAGCGCCATCGCCCAGGGCAGCTCCACCAGCCCCCTGGTGAGCCCGATCGAGGCCACCAAGCTGTTGGCCACCATGATCGGCGGCTACAACGTGGGCGCCCTGATCGAGCTGCTCTCCAGCCCCGATTCGGCGATCGCCGCCGAAGCCGCCACAGGCCTGAGTCGCACCCTGCTGGTTTACGACGCCTTCCACGATGTGCTGGACCTGGCGGCCACCAACCCCTATGCCAAGCAGGTGGTGGACAGCTGGGCCGCCGCCGAATGGTTCACGGCCAAACCAGAACTACCCGCCGAGATCACCGTCACCGTGTTCAAGGTGGAGGGGGAAACCAACACCGACGACCTCTCCCCCGCCACCCACGCCACCACCCGCCCGGACATCCCCCTGCACGCCAACGCGATGCTGGAAACCCGCATGCCCGGTGGCCTAGAGCTGATCACCGAGCTCAAGGGGAAGGGTCACCCGGTGGCCTATGTCGGCGATGTGGTGGGCACCGGCAGCTCCCGCAAATCGGCGATCAATTCGGTGCTGTGGCACACCGGCACCGATATCCCCTACGTGCCCAACAAGCGCAGCGGCGGTGTGATCCTGGGCGGCAAAATCGCGCCGATCTTCTTCAACACCGCCGAGGATTCCGGCGCCCTGCCGATCGAGTGTGATGTGAGCACCCTTCACTCCGGTGATGTGATCACCATCCGGCCCTACGCCGGCACGATCGAGCGCGCCGCCGGTGAGCCTGGCGCTGGTGAGGTGGTGGCCCGCTTCGAGCTCAAGCCCAGCACAATCGCCGATGAAGTGCGCGCCGGCGGTCGCATTCCTCTGCTGATCGGCCGCTCCCTCACCGACAAGGTGCGTGCCCAGCTGGGCCTTGCCCCCAGCGATCTGTTCATCCGCCCGGTGGCCCCGACCGATACCGGCAAGGGCTTCACCCTGGCCCAAAAGATGGTGGGCAAAGCCTGCGGCCTAGGCGGCGTGCGCCCCGGCACCAGCTGCGAACCGCTGATGACCACCGTGGGCTC
>DAIQNM010000014.1:0-22748 GCA_036788375.1 Cyanobium sp. CTOTU6536
CAAGGTGGATGAACCCACCCTGCAGATGACCTTCGTGGTCAACGACTCCCCCTTTGCCGGCAAGGAAGGGAAGTTTGTGACCAGTCGCCAGATCCGTGATCGCCTCCAGAAGGAGCTGCTGACCAATGTGGCGCTGCGGGTGGAAGACACCGATTCGCCGGATCGCTGGTCCGTCAGCGGCCGTGGCGAGCTCCACCTCGGCATCCTGATTGAAACCATGCGCCGCGAGGGCTTCGAGTTCCAGGTGAGCCAACCTCAGGTGATCTACCGCACCATCGATGGCAGCCCTAACGAACCCTTTGAAACCCTGGTGCTGGATGTGCCGGAGGAGTCAGTGGGCACCTGCATTGAAAAGCTCGGCATCCGCAAAGGCGAGATGCAAAACATGGAAAACACCAACGACGGCCGCACCCAGCTCGAATTCGTTGTTCCTTCCAGGGGCCTGATTGGCTTCCGCGGCGACTTCATTCGTGCCACCCGCGGTGAGGGAATCATGAGCCACTCTTTCCTCGATTACCGCCCGATGCAGGGTCACTTCGACACCCGCCGTAATGGGGTGCTGATTGCCTTCGAGGAGGGCACCGCCACTTTCTATGCCCTCAAGAACGCTGAGGATCGCGGCCAATTCTTCATCACACCCACCACCAAGGTGTACAAGGGAATGATCATCGGCGAAAACAACCGCCCGCAGGATATGGAGATCAACGTTTGCAAGGCCAAGCAGCTCACCAACATCCGCTCCGCTGGTGCTGAGGAACTCGACACCCTCCAAGCTCCTGTCCAGATGACCCTGGAGCGGGCCCTTGAGTACATCGGCCCCGATGAGATGCTGGAGGTGACCCCCGAATCGATCCGCCTGCGCAAATTGCCCGCCAAGAAGCCGGCCAAGCGCTGAGCTCCGCCGCGAATCCGAGGCCATGGTCAGTTCCGAGGAGGATGTCCTGGCAGCAGATCCCCGCCTCCGGGACGCCGTGGACCTGTTCAATGCTGCCGACTGGTATCCCTGCCACGACGGCTTTGAAGCCCTTTGGCATGAAACCAGTGGACCGATGCGGCCTGTTTTGCAGGGAATCCTTCAGATTGCCGTAGCCCAGATCCACCTGGAGCGGGGCAATTTGCGGGGAGCGACGGTGCTGATGGGTGAAGGGCTGGGTCGTCTGGCCGATGCTGGCGACCGGGCCTTGGGCCTCAATTTGGCGTCGCTGCGTCAGCTCACGGCCCCCCATCTTCAGGCCCTCCAGACCCATCAAGCCACGGATTCCTTGCCGCCGCCCAAGCTTGAACGGGTGGTGATTTGAAGTCGCAAGTCCTGGATGGGCTCGCTTGGTCGCCGGGGGCCCCAGCTGGCAAGCGAGGCTGGCAAGGTCTGCCTAGTAGCCCGGTAGATTCACTATTCAGCAGCGCCGTTGCGCCGAGCCCTTGCCACAAGCCCCCCGTGCCTGCCAGTCCCTGTGGGCCCGCCCGCCGTTGACATGGACCTTGGGCCTCTCCGTTGCTGCCGGCGGATTGAGCCTCTTGATGGCGATCCTCGCCCTACCCCGGGCCACTGCCCAAGCCCTCAATACCCCATCGGCCCCCCAGCTGCCGACCTCGCGCACTCCAACTCCCCCGGCTTCGGCCTCCGGTGCTACCAAGTCGAGCCCTGCCGCCCCAGGCTCCACCATGGCCGCCGCCAGCGGCGGCATGGTGACCATCGAATCGGATCAACAGCAGGCCGATAACCGCACCGGCATTGTCACCGCCACGGGCAACGTTCGGATCGTGTATCCCGAGCGAGGCCTCAGGGCCACAGCCCGCCAGGCTCAGTATTTCTCGAAAGAAGCCAGGCTGGTGCTCAGCGGTGATGTGGATGTGATCGATGCCGATGGTCAGCGCATCCGGGCCGAACGGTTGGTCTATCGACTCGACAGCGAACGGCTACAGGCCGACCCCGGTTCGGGCCGCCAGGTGGTGAGCAAGCTCCGTCTCCAAAGTCCTTCCGGCCAGGCCCCCAAGCCACCGATGCCATGAGTCTGAGCCTGGAACAGGTCTCGATCACCCTGGGGGGCCGGGCCCTGGTCAACGACGTGAGCCTGGACCTCAACCCTGGCGAGGTGGTCGGTTTACTGGGGCCCAACGGGGCCGGCAAAACCACCACCTTCAACCTGGTCACGGGCATGCTCCAGCCCGACCGCGGAGCGGTGCACCTCGATGGCCAGCCGGTCGCTGAGCTTTCGATGCCCCAGCGGGCGCGCCTTGGCATCGGCTACTTGCCCCAGGAGGCGAGTGTGTTCCGCAGCCTCACCGTGCGCCAAAACCTCCAACTGGCGCTGCAGGAGAGCGGAGCTCCCCAAGACATTCGCCGCGATCGGCTGGAAAGCCTGATTGTCGAGTTCCACCTGGTGCCGTTCCAGCACCGCAAGGGCTACCAGCTCTCCGGCGGCGAGCGACGCCGTTGCGAGGTGGCCCGGGCCCTGGCCGTAGGGCGTGAGGGCCCCCGCTATCTACTGCTCGATGAACCCTTTGCCGGGGTGGACCCCCTGGCCGTCGCTGACCTGCAGGCCCTGATCAATGGGCTTCGTAGTCGCGGCATGGGGGTGCTGATCACCGACCACAACGTGCGCGAGACCCTGGCCATCACCGATCGGGCCTACATCCTCACCGAGGGGCGCATCCTGGCGTCCGGCAGTTCCCGTGCCATGGCCAGCGATCCACTGGTGCGACGCCATTACCTCGGCGAGGGCTTCCAGCTGTGACCTTGTCTCTGCGTCTGAGACAGTTGCAGGGGGTCCAGCGCGCCGTTCCCCAGGTGTTGCAGTCTTTGCCGGCGCTGTTGCGTTGGCAGCGGATTCCGCTGATGGACCGCTGGCTGGTCGGCGAGTTGATCGGGCCCCTGCTGTTTGGCATTGCCGCCTTCACCGCCGTATCCCTGTCGGTAGGCGTGGTGTTCGAGCTGGTGCGCCGGGTGGCCGAATCGGGTCTGCCCCTTCTGGCGGCCATGCAGGTGTTGCTGTTGCGCCTACCGGGTTTTCTGGTGTTGGCCTTTCCGATGGCCACCCTGATGGCCACCCTGTTGGCATACAGCCGCCTTTCCGGCAGCAGTGAACTCACCGCCCTGCGCAGCGTCGGGGTCTCGACCCGTCGCATGGTGCTGCCGGCGTTGGTGCTCTCCCTGTTGATGAGCGGGCTCACCTTTCTGTTTAACGACCTGATCGTGCCCAAGGCCAACCTGGCCGCCACCAACACTCTGGAGGTGGCCCTCGGTAAGGCGCTCACCACCGAGAAGGGCAACAACGTGCTCTATTCCCGTTTTGGACGGATCAAGGAGGTGGAGGGCGAGAGCATGAAGCAGCTCACCCACCTGTTTTATTCGCGCAAGTACCTCAAGGGAGCGATGGAGGACGTAACCGTGATCGATTTCTCCCGCGGTGGCCAGCGCCAGATGCTCACGGCCGAGAGCGGCCGCTGGAACGACAGCGAAGGGATGTGGGAATTCAGCAACGGCCACATCGTCAATCTCGATGAGAAATCCGGCTCCACCACCTCCGCTCGTTTCGATCGCTACCTCTACCCCCTCAGCCGCAGCCCAGTCGATCTGGCCAAGATCCCCACCGACCCCGCTGCCATGACCGTGGGCCAGGCCCTCAGGGCTGAGCGGCTGTTTGAGGAGGCCGGCAACGCCAAAGAGGCCCGCCGCATGCGGGTGAGGATCCAGGAGAAATTCGCCTTCCCCGCCATCTGCCTGGTCTTCGGCCTGATTGGCAGCAGCCTGGGGGTTCGCCCCCACAATCGCACCAGCCGCAGCCAGGGTTTTGGCATCAGCGTGCTGTTGATCTTTGGCTATTACCTGATGTCGTTCATTTTCAGTTCGCTCGGTATCTCCGGCACCTTCACACCTTTTCTGGCGGCCTGGGGACCGGTTCTGATTGGTCTGGCCGGCGGTATTCACTTGCTCCGCCAGGCCAGCCGCTAAACCCACGAGTCTCCGCAAATGGGGGATCTCCGCCCGCCACCAGCCCCCCCCACAGGGCAGACTGGACGCGCTCCTGAACCGCTGCGGTGAACGATCCGGTGATGGCCCTGGGCCTGGTGGCCTTCGGTCTGCTTCTGCTGGTGCTGCCCCTCTCCTTCTGGGCCCTCAGCGGCCAACAGAACAGCCCAGCCGTCCGCCTGCTGGTGGCAGCGGCCAACCTTTGCCTCACGGCCCAATTGGTGCTGCGCTGGTGGGAGTCGGGCCACTTCCCAATCAGCAATCTTTATGAATCCCTCTGTTTCCTGGCCTGGGGCTGCACCCTCGTCCAATTGCTGGTGGAGCGGAGCTGGCCGAGTCCGCTGGTGCCCGCGGCTGCCACCCCGATGGCCTTGGGCTGCGTGGCCTTTGCCAGTTTCGCCCTGCCTGACAAACTTCAGGAGGCTTCACCGCTGGTGCCCGCCCTGCGCTCCAGCTGGCTGGTGATGCACGTGAGCGTGATCATGCTGAGCTATGCGGCTCTGCTGGTGGGGTCGCTGCTTTCGGTGGCGGTGCTCTTGACCGACCGCGGCGAAGTGCTGGAGTTGCGCAGCAGCTCGATGGGCAGCGGCGGCTACCGCCAAGCCCAATTGGCAACCCCCGACGGCCAAGAGGTGGCCCTCTCTAGCACCGGTTTCCGGCTGAGTGAGCAACTCGACAGCCTCAGCTATCGCACGATCACGGTGGGCTTCCTTTTGCTCACCGTGGGGCTGATCAGCGGTGCCGTTTGGGCCAATGAGGCCTGGGGCGCCTGGTGGAGCTGGGATCCCAAGGAAACTTGGGCCTTGATCTGCTGGCTGGTCTACGCCGCCTACCTCCATACCCGCCTGATCCGCGGTTGGCAGGGACGTCGTCCCGCCGTGGTCGCCGCCGTAGGCCTGGTGGTGATTGCCGTCTGCTACATCGGCGTCAACCTGCTCGGTATCGGTCTTCACAGCTATGGCTGGTTTTTTGGGGGGTGAGCCCCCACTGAAGCCAGTTGGTAGCTGGAGCCTGCTCACAGCCCAGTACCATCTCCAGAAGCATTATCGATGTGAATCTGCTCTGAAAATTCGCCCTTCAAGACCCCTTCCCTTGACTGTGCCATAGGTTGGAAACCACATCCCTTTGGGCATCAATGTGAACAGTGCAAAATATAAAGTTTTGATCAGCATTGCCGTAGCCTCAATTCGTTGGTCATTCATTTTGCAAAAGCCAGTTTTTGCTGCCGATATTTATGAGCTTGGTGCCTTCAATAACTTCTACACCAACACAGCTGGTCCTGTAGGTGTTCGGCGAGGGTCCACTTTCAAAATTGGAAGCGGTTACCAGGCTACCTACAGCAAATAAACGTATAGCTCACCAATGCTGCTGTGCGCAAAATAAGAAGTTCTGTCTATTTGTATGATATTACTGGGGTCACTGATGGATCTGCTGGTAGGCAATTTTTGCCCAAGATTTGGTTTTAGGTAGTACCAACCCTGTAAATTTACATGTACCGTTTCCGACGGTTTGAATAGAAATGATTGCTGTGTAGGCGATGCAGCTACACTGGAGACTTTGACTTCTGGTAAAAGCTATGCACTCCTGGCAAGGCGCAAGCCATTTGCCGTTGAGTCAGGCAACATCAATGATAATCTATATTTCGCCCAAGGGCTGCAGAATGGGGCAATAACAATGACCAAGAACGTGATTCCAGGCGTGCCTTGTTCTTCTTCAGACAATATCAGCCTTACGCAGGGGCTGCAGGATCTTTGAGCTATTTCGGCCCAAACCTTGGCGGATTGGAAGCAACATCCGTCAGTCTAGGTTCTGGGAGCGTACCGACTCCTCTGCTTCTTCTAGGAGGCATGGCAGAATTTGAATGGTCCCGCAGAATCAGACAGTGCATTACCACTGCCTGATTCCTTCCAGTTATCAAAGATTGTACTGTTTAACATTGAAAACCTCCTTATCGGGGGTTTTGTTGATGAATGGAATTTCTGTTTTTGCCTGGGTCAGACCGGTGAAGGCTCCGCCCGCTTGCTGTTGCGAATGCCTCGGATCGCTTCGGCGTAATCGGGCAGACCAAATACACCTGAACCGCTCACGATCGCGTTGGCGCCCGCCTCAATCACCTGCCAGGCGTTGGCTGCCTTGATGCCACCATCCACCTCGATCCAGGGATCCAGACCCCGCTCATCGCACATCCGGCGCAGCTGGCGGATCTTCTCGACTTGGGAGGGGATGAAGCTTTGGCCGCCGAAGCCAGGGTTCACGCTCATGATCAGCACCAGGTCGCAGAGCTCCAGGCAATACTCCAGGGTGCTCAGCGGCGTGCTGGGGTTGAGCACGGCGCCGGCCTGCTTGCCCAAGTCCTTGATCTGGCTGAGGTTGCGGTGCAGGTGCGGGCAAGCCTCCACCTGCACCGAAATGATGTCGGCGCCGGCCTTGGCGAAATCAGCCACGTACCTCTCCGGCTCCACGATCATCAGGTGCACGTCAAGGGGCTTGGCGGTCACCGGGCGCAAGGCCTCCACGATCAAGGGCCCGATCGTGATGTTGGGCACGAAGCGGCCATCCATCACATCCACATGAATCCAGTCGGCGCCGGCGGCATCCACGGCCCGCACGTCGTCACCCAGCCTTGAAAAATCGGCCGAGAGGATCGAGGGGGAGATCACCAGGGGTTTGGTGCTCATGGACATCCGCCACAGGGAATGGAAGTCAATTGTACGGACCCGTCGTGTCCCAAGCCTGCCCAGGGCCAATCCCGTGTGCGCTGATACGATGGCGCCGCTCCGGGACCGGGATGTCCTGCAGCGGCTTGGACTTGAACGGTTCCGGTGACCCTTGGTCGCTTCCCTTTCGATCCCAGGCCCGGTTCAGAACCTGGCCTTGCCAGACTCCAGTCCGAGCCCATCCATTGATCGAGCCTCAAGGAAGCCAATCCGGCCAGGCCCAGCTCCTGGCAGGCGCTTCCCCATCAGGACCAGCCCAGCTGGGCCAAAGCCCTCCTGAGCTCCGTTTTTTCCCAGGCTTGGTTTGACCCAAACCAGCCCCCCACCCTTACCCCACCGCCGCAACCCCGTGGATCGCACTCTCATCCAGGAAATTCTCGAGGTCGTTGAACAGGCCGCCATCGCCTCCGCCGGACTCACCGGCCTGGGCCTGAAGGATGAGGCCGATGCAGCAGCGGTGGAGGCCATGCGCAAGCGCATGGGCCAGATTCAGATGCAGGGTCGGATCGTGATCGGCGAGGGCGAACGCGACGAAGCCCCCATGCTTTACATCGGTGAAGAGGTGGGGAGTGGCACAGGCCCTGGCGTTGATTTCGCCGTGGATCCCTGCGAAGGCACCAACCTTTGCGCCAACAACCAACGCGGTTCGATGGCCGTGCTGGCCGCCTCCGACCGCGGCGGCCTGTTCAACGCCCCCGACTTCTACATGAAGAAGCTGGCCGCTCCCCCGGCCGCCAAGGGCAAGGTGGACATCCGCAAGTCGGCCACCGAAAACATCGCGATCCTCAGCCAGTGCCTCGGCATGGCCGCCAGCGAGCTCGTGATCGTGGTGATGGACCGGGCCCGCCACAAGGACCTGATCGCCGAGATCCGCGCCACCGGAGCCCGCGTGCAGCCCATCTCCGATGGTGATGTGCAGGCCGCCATCGCCTGCGGCTTCGCCGGCACCGGCACCCATTGCCTGATGGGCATCGGCGCCGCACCCGAGGGGGTGATCTCCGCCGCCGCCCTGCGGGCCTTGGGCGGTCACTTCCAGGGCCAGCTGGTGTATGACCCGGCCGTGGCCCAGACCAAGGAATGGGAAGGGCTCACCCGTGAGGGCAACCTGGCTCGCCTGGCTGAGATGGGCATCACCGACCCCGACAAAATCTATGAGGCCGAGGAGCTGGCCTCCGGCGAGAACGTCGTGTTCGCCGGCAGTGGCATCACCGATGGTCTGCTCTTCCACGGGGTGAAGTTTGAGAAGGACTGCGTGCGCACTTCTTCGCTGGTGATCAGCACCCTGGATGGCACCGCACGGTTCACGGATACCGTGCACATCAAGCCCGGTGCCCAGAGCATCGCCCTGCGCTGATCCATCCGCCCCAGCGAGCGACCGCCTCCATGCACATTGCCGTCGTCGGCCTCAGTCATCGCACGGCTCCTGTGGAGATCCGTGAACGGCTGAGCATCCCGGAGCAGAGCCTGGAGGCCTCCCTCCAGCGACTCCGCTCCGACGAACAGGTGCTGGAGGCATCCATCCTCAGCACCTGCAACCGGCTGGAGATCTATACCCTGCTGCGCCATCCCGACCACGGGATTGATGCGGTGGGCTCTTTTCTCTCGGCGGTTTCGGGCCTTTCCTCCGAAGAGCTCAATCCCCATCTGTTCACCTACCACCATGAGGAGGCGGTTGGCCACCTCTTGCGGGTTGCCGCCGGCCTCGACAGCCTCGTACTGGGGGAGGGCCAAATCCTTTCCCAGGTGAAGAAGATGGTGCGGCTGGGGCAGGAATACCGCTCCGTGGGCCCGATTCTCAATCGCCTGCTCAACCAGGCCGTGAGCACCGGCAAACGGGTCCGCACCGAAACCAACCTCGGCACTGGAGCCGTTTCGATCTCTTCAGCGGCCGTGGAGCTCGCCCAGCTCAAGGTGGGCCAGGCCCGGGGGCTCGATGAGCTTGTATCCCTCGACCAGGAACAGGTGGCGGTGGTGGGAGCCGGCCGAATGGCCCGCCTGCTGCTTCAGCACCTCCAGGCCAAGGGATGCCGTGGTGCCGTGTTGCTCAACCGCACCGTGGCCCGCGCTGAAAGCCTCGCCGCCGACTTTCCCGACCTGCCGGTCCAGTGCCGGCCCCTCACCGACCTCAACCACTGCCTGAGCACCTGTTCGTTGGTGTTTACCAGCACCGCCGCCGAGGAGCCGGTGATCACCGCTGAGCGCCTCCAAGGCTTGAACCGTCGTTCCAGCTTGATGCTGGTCGACATCGGCGTGCCCCGCAACATCAGTTCCGACGCCGGCGAGCTCCCCGGTGTCGACGCCTTCGACGTCGATGACCTTCAGGAGGTGGTCGCCCGCAACCAGGAGGCCCGCCGCGAAATGGCTGCCGAGGCCGAGGGTCTGCTGCGGGAGGAATCCCGACTCTTTCTCGAGTGGTGGGATGGGCTTGAGGCTGTTCCCCTCGTCAACCGACTGCGGCTCCACCTCGAGGAGATCCGTGAGCAGGAGCTCCAGAAGGCCCTTAGCCGTATGGGACCCGATCTCTCCGCCCGGGAGCGCAAGGTGGTGGAGGCGCTGAGCAAGGGGATCATCAACAAGATTCTCCACACTCCCGTGACCAACCTCCGCGCCCCCCAGCCGCGCCAGCAGCGCCATAGCGCCATGAAGGTGGTGCAGGAGCTGTTTGAGCTGAACGACAACGAATCCGAAACCTGAGTGATCGCCATGCAGCACCCCCAGCAACGAAGTGTCGCCGTTACTGGCAACCCTCCTCCCCGCTCCTGTACGGTCTGCCCAGCCAAGCAAAGGGGTGCAGGTTGATGAAGAGAGTTCTAGCCATCATTCTTGGCGGGGGCGCCGGTACCCGCCTCTATCCACTCACCAGGATGCGGGCAAAGCCCGCCGTTCCCTTAGCCGGTAAATATCGACTGATTGATATTCCTATCAGCAACTGCATCAATTCAGAGATCAACAAGATCTATGTCTTGACCCAGTTCAACAGCGCTTCGCTTAATCGTCACCTCACGATGAGCTACAACCTCTCCGCCGGCTTCGGCCAAGGCTTTGTGGAGGTGCTGGCCGCCCAGCAGACCCCCGATAGCCCCAGTTGGTTTGAGGGCACCGCCGACGCCGTGCGCAAATACCAATGGCTCTTCCAGGAGTGGGACGTGGACCACTACCTGATCCTCTCGGGCGACCAGCTCTACCGGATGGACTACAGCCTTTTCGTGGAGCACCACATCGCCACCGGTGCCCAGCTTTCCGTGGGAGCGCTGCCGGTGGATGCGGCCCAAGCCGAAGGCTTTGGCTTGATGCGCACCTGCCCTGATGGCCGAATCCAAGAGTTTCGCGAAAAGCCCAAGGGTGAAGCCCTTGAGGCAATGCGGGTCGATACCGAAGGCTTAGGCCTATCGCCCCAGGAAGCCGCCAAACGCCCTTTCCTGGCTTCGATGGGTATCTATGTCTTTAGCCGGGAGACGTTGTTTGACCTGCTCAACACCAATCCCAGCGCCACAGATTTTGGCAAGGAAATTATCCCCGCTTCGCTGGCGCGCGGCGACAAGCTGCAAAGCTTTCTCTTC
Organism: Cyanobium sp. CTOTU6536; assembly: GCA_036788375.1. Classification (GTDB taxonomy): domain Bacteria; phylum Cyanobacteriota; class Cyanobacteriia; order PCC-6307; family Cyanobiaceae; genus Cyanobium. Next base: position 10,248 of record DAIQNM010000014.1, read on the forward strand.
GATGACTACTGGGAGGACATCGGTACCATTGGCGCCTTTTTTGAAGCCAACTTGGCCCTCACTGAACAACCCAATCCCGCCTTCTCCTTCTATGACGAAAAGTTTCCGATTTATACCCGACCCCGCTATCTGCCCCCCAGCAAGATGCAGGACGCGCATGTTACCCAGTCGATCATCGGCGAAGGGTCCCTGCTCAAGGCCTGCAGCATTCACCACTGCGTTTTAGGCGTTCGGACCCGGATCGAGGATGAGGTTGTACTCCAAGACAGCTTGGTCATGGGTGCCGATTATTTTGAATCCATGGAGGAGCGCCTGGTGCTGCGCGAAAGGGGCGGCATTCCGATCGGCGTCGGTAAGGGCACCACGGTCAAAGGGGCAATTCTCGACAAAAACGTGCGGATCGGCGAAAACGTCACCATCACCAACCGGGACCGCATTGAAGAGGCCGATCGGCCGGAGCTTAATTTTTACATCCGCAATGGGATCGTTGTTGTGGTCAAAAACGGCACCATCGCCGATGGCACCGTGATCTGAAGCCCAGACCCTTGATCTGCTTTCGCCAGCCTTTGCTGACAGGCCGGGGCTGACGGCAGCAGATCGGTCTGGATTTGTTCAAACTAGGGCGTACGGAACCTGAGCGGCACCATGAGCAAGGCACATTTCGGCCTGATCGGCCTCGGTGTGATGGGAGAAAACCTTGTTCTCAATGCTGAGCGCAATGGTTTTTCCAGCGTTGTTTACAACCGCACCTTTGCCAAAACCCAGGAATTTTTGGCGGGTCGGGGGGCTGGCAAGCAAATTGTCGGTGCCGAGAACCTCGCTGAATTCGTGGCGGCCCTTGAGCGGCCCCGTCGCATCCTGGTGATGGTGAAGGCGGGCCAGCCGGTGGACGACATGATTAGCAGCCTCTCCCCCCTCTTGGAGGAAGGAGACCTGCTGATCGATGGTGGCAACTCCCTTTACACCGACACCGAACGCCGCGTCAAAGAGCTCGAGAGTCGCAGCTTTGGCTTCATCGGCATGGGCGTTTCAGGTGGAGCCAAGGGGGCCTTGGAGGGGCCCAGCATGATGCCGGGCGGTACCAAAAGTGCCTACGACGCCATCGAATCCCTGGTGGAAAAAATGGCCGCCAAGGTGGTGGATGGCGCCTGCGTCACCTACGTCGGTCCCGGTGGTGCCGGCCACTTCGTCAAGACCGTGCACAACGGCATTGAGTACGGCATTGAGCAGATCCTCGCCGAGGCCTACGACCTGATGAAGCGGGTGGCTGGACTTGACGGCACCACCATGGCCGAGGTGCTCGCCGGCTGGAACCAGACTGAGGAGCTGGCCTCCTTCCTGGTCGAGATCACCGAGGTCTGCCTGCGCACCAAGGACCCGGCTACGGGGGCTGACTTGGTGGAGTTCATCGTTGATGCGGCCGGCCAGAAGGGCACTGGCCTCTGGACCGTGGAAAGCGCCCTCAACATGGGCGTCCCCGTTCCCACCATCTATGCCGCCCTGAATGCCCGGGTGCTGAGCTCCCTGCGCTCCGAGCGGCTGGCGGCTGAACCGCTGCTCAGCGTGGCGGCTGGCCCTGGCTTTGAGCTTGGCACCCCAGCCGATGGCATGGCTCCGCTTCGAGATGCGGCCATTCTTGCGGCCATCGCCAGTTACGCCCAGGGCATGGCCCTGCTGCAGGAGGCCTCACGACTGCATGATTACCAGCTCGATTTCCCCTCGATCGCCCGGATCTGGAAGGGAGGCTGCATCATCCGAGCTCGCCTGCTCCAACGCATCCAGGATGCCTATAACGCCCAGGCGGATCTGCCCAACCTGATGTTAGATCCCTGGTTCCTCGACCAGGTGAACAGCCGCCTTCCCGGCCTGCGCCAAGTGGTGGCCGGGGCAGCCCAGGCCGGAATCCCGGTTCCCTGTCTGAGCAGCACCCTCGACTACATCCAGAGCTATTTCAGCGGTCGGCTTCCCCAAAACCTGGTGCAGGCCATGCGTGATTGCTTCGGCTCCCATACCTACGAGCGCACCGACATGGCTGGCAGTTTCCACACCGAGTGGCTGGAATGACACCTCTGCAGCGGGAGTTTCCCCGGGGCGACCTGACCACCCTGTTGTTGGTGGCCACTTCGGTTGAGGATCTTCAGCGCCAGGCCGCTGAACGCATTGCTACGGCGATCGACCTCGCCCTGGCCGAACGGGATCGGGCCCAGATCGCCCTCGCCGGTGGCGAAACGCCCGGACCTTCCTATCGGCGCCTGGGCCAGGAACACCTGCCATGGGAGCGGGTGGATGTGTTGCTTGGCGATGAACGGTGGGTGCCCCCGACAGATCCGGCCAGCAACTTGCGAATGCTGCGCCAGACCCTGCTGTCCCAGGAGCCGGCCAGCAGGGCCTCGCTCCACGAAGTCCCTACCGATCGCCCCACCCCGGAGGCCAGTGCAGAGGCCTACGCAGATCTGCTCGCCAAACTCTGCCCCGGCCAACCCCCCATCTTTGATCTGATCCTGCTTGGCCTTGGTGACGACGGTCACACCGCCTCCCTGTTCCCGGGCACGGCCGCTCCCCTGGTGACGGATCGCTCCGTGACCGTTGGAGAGGGCAAAGGCTTGCCCCGCATCACCCTCACTGCACCGGTGCTCTCCGCCGCTCGCCAGGTGATCCTGCTGGTGTGTGGAGCGGGCAAGCGCCAGGCTTTGGGCCGTTTGCTCGATCCCAAAGAGCCAGCTGAGCGCACCCCTGCCCGCTTGGTACAGCCCCGCTCGCCCTTGGTGATCCTGGCTGATGCCGCCGCTGCCGAAGGGTTGATTTGATCGCCACCCGCACCCTGCAGACTGGGACCTGATTCGCGTGATCGGGGCCCAATGGGAGAACCGCAAGGAGGGCAGGGCAGCTTGCTGGTGGTCGGTGGTGCTGGTTTTGCGGCCTGGCATGCCCTCAACGACACGATCATGGGCGGCCGAAGCAGCGGAGAGTGCCGTACAGGGCCCGGTGGCCTCAGCTTCGATGCTGAGGTGGTAGAGGAAGGCGGCGGATTTGTGAGCGTGCGATCACCCCTTTTCTCACCGCCGTTGGATCTTTCGGCCTTTGGCGCCCTGCGGCTGGAGCTTGCCGGCGAGGGCCGCCGCTTCAAGTTGGCGGTGGCCTGTGCCGACGGGGTTGCTGGCCTCACCGAGCTGATCCCCGGGGGGGTGCGCTGGGTGCATGAATTTGCCACCGAACCGGAAGGTTTCAGCCAGGTGCGCATTGGCTTCGACCAACTCACCGCTTCGGTACGGGCCAAACCCATTGAGGGCCTGCCGCTCGGGTTGCCCCTGCGCTTTGACCCGGCTCGGATCACCCGCCTCCAACTGCTTCACTCCCGCTTCGGCGATGACGGGGGGCCCAATCCCGGCTTTCGTCCCGGCGAACTCCACCTGCAGTTGAGGGCCATTGTTGCGGAGCCATGAGGGAGCACCAACCCTTCGAAGATCGCGCTGCCCCCAATGCCGACCTCAGCCAGCTGGTCGCGGCAGCGGCGGATCTCACCCGCAAGCCCCTACGCCATGGTGTGGTACTCACCAGTGCCGAAGGCGACCCGGATTGCTGCCTGCGCCTGGAAGTTCGCGATGCCGATGGCCAGCGCCAGCCGGAGCACGACCTTGAACTGGAGATCTACCGCAGCGGCTCATCGCACCAGATGAGCCTCAATCTCACCCTGGCTTGGTTGCAGGACGACAGCCGACCGATGCTCTGGCACGGCAGCCACGCCGTTTGGATGGATCCCTCCGGCCTGCGCTGTGAACGGCCCCAGGATGGGCTGCCTCTGGAGGCCCTAGCCCGTCGGCTCCGGGCCCTCCTGGCGGATCTGGACTGAACCGCAGGCAGCGAGCTCCGGGGCCCTGGCCCCATCAGGGTTGGTCCGTGACCGCCCCGAGGCTGCTGCTGCTCACCAGGCGGGCATATTTGCCCAGCACGCCCGTGGTGTAGCGGGGTGTGGGGCGCTGCCAGGTGGAGCGGCGACGCTCCAATTCGGCCTCTTCCACGTTGAGTTGGATCAGGAGCTGGTGGGCGTCCACCGTGATGCTGTCGCCCTCCTGGATGAGGCCGATGGTGCCGCCGACGGCTGCCTCGGGGGCCACATGGCCCACCACCAGGCCGTAGGTGCCACCGGAGAAGCGGCCGTCTGTGATCAGGGCCACCTTGTCGCCAAGGCCTTCACCGATGATCGCGGCGGTAGGGGCGAGCATTTCGCGCATGCCCGGTCCGCCGACCGGACCCTCGTAGCGGATCACCACCACATCCCCTGCGCGGATCTGTTTGGCGAGGATCGCGGCGAGGGCCTCCTCCTCGCTCTCGAACACCCGCGCCGGGCCGGTGAGCACCGCCGTCTTGACGCCGCTGATCTTGGCCACGCTGCCCTCGCTGGCCAAGTTGCCTTTGAGGATCGCCAGATGTCCCTTCGCGTAAAGCGGGTTGCTGAGCGCCCGGATCACGTCCTGATCGGCCGGCGGTTCCGCGGGCACCTCCGCCAGCACCTCCCGCAGGGTGCGGCCCTCCACGGTGAAGCTGTCGCCGTGCAGCAGGCCGCCATCCAGGAGCAGTTTCATCACCTGGGGGATACCGCCGGCCTTGTGGAGATCCACGGTCACGTAGCGACCGGAGGGCTTGAGATCGCAGATCACCGGCACCCGTTGGCGGATGGTCTCGAAATCGTCGATGTTGAGCGGCACTCCGGCGGTGCGGGCCACCGCCAGGAGATGCAACACGGAATTGGTGGATCCACCCACCGCCATGATCACGCTGATGGCGTTCTCAAAGGCCTCGCGGGTCATCAAATCGCGGGGGCGGATGCCCGAGGCGATTGCCTCGACCAGCACCTCGGCACTGCGCGCGGCGCTATCGGCCTTTTCCGGATCCTCGGCCGCCATCGTGGAGCTGTAGGGCAGGCTCAGGCCCATCGCCTCGAAAGCGGCGCTCATCGTGTTGGCGGTGAACATGCCGCCGCAGCTGCCGGCTCCAGGGCAGGCGTTCTTTTCGATGGCGGTGAGCTCGGCTTCATCGATGCGGCCGCCGCTGTATTGACCCACCGCCTCAAAGGCGCTCACCACGGTGAGATCGCAGGCGCCGAGCTTGCCGGGCTTGATCGTGCCGCCGTACACAAACACCGCAGGAATGTTCATGCGCGCCATCGCCAACATGGCGCCTGGCATGTTTTTATCGCAGCCACCCACCGCCAGCAGTCCGTCCATGCTTTGGGCGTTGCAGGCGGTCTCGATCGAATCGGCGATCACCTCGCGGCTCACCAGGGAATACTTCATTCCCTCGGTGCCCATCGAGATGCCGTCGCTCACCGTGATCGTGCCGAACATCTGCGGCATCGCACCGGCCTGAAGGGCGGCCTGTTCGGCACGACGGGCTAGGTCGTTGAGCCCCATGTTGCACGGGGTGATGGTGCTGTAGCTGTTGGCGATGCCGATGATCGGCTTGTTGAAATCGTCGTCGCCGAAACCCACGGCCCGCAACATGGCGCGGTTTGGGGAGCGCTGGATCCCCTGGGTGATGGCGGCGGAGCGCAGCATGGCGGCAGTCGATCGGGTTTCGGGAAACCTACCGACCGGCGAGACCGACCGAACGGCGGCGGGAACGGGGTGACGAGGTCTCGAACGGACCGCTTTGCGCTTTAGGGGAGCGGCTGAAGCTGTTCGAGCTGACGGCGCACTTCATCGATGGCTTGGTTGAGCTGCTGCACGCGATCCTGCAGACGGGTGTCGCCGTTGGGTTTGCCTACGGGCTGGCTTCGCGGAGGGCTGACGGTCAGGGATGCAGGCACGATGGGTCGGAGGGGCTGGCCCAGCCGGAGCGGGGCGAAGGGACGCACCTGGCGCCGCCGGTCGGCTTCGGAGAGCAGCCACCATCCCAGGCCCGCCGCACCGAGCACGGCCCCGCCAAGGGCGGTGAGGAGCAGGCTGCCGCCGGAACTGCGGGGGCGATAGCGCTCATCAGCCCTGGAATCCGCCATGACCAAAACAAGGGATCAGGGGCAGCCTAGGCCGCTCTGGGGCTGGATTCCAGTGAGACGGGTGGTGGCATCCCCGAACCCTGGCCGCACCCTTCCCTGGCTGTCGATCTCCGGATCGATGCAGGCGCAGTAGATGGTGAGTTCGGGCATGCGCTCGCCAAGCAAATGCAAACCGGGAGCGGCCGCCAGCACGGTCACCACCCGCACCCTCACGCCTTCAACCCCGAGTTCCCGCAGCCGTTCAAGCACCGCTAGGAGGGTGGCGCCGCTGGCGATGGCCGGCAGGAACACCAGCACGCCCACCCGATCACCAAGGCGAGGCGGCAAACCATCGAGCAGCCAGCGCTTACCAGCCGGGTTGCTGCCCGTCTCCAAGGCCACGGGGGCTACGGCCGCCGCCGGCAGCACGGGGCGGGCCCCTTCCCACAAACCGAGACCGGCCGGCAGCAGCGGCACGGCCAGCAGGGGAATGGAGGCATCGATCACCGTGCCTGTGGTGGCTGCGAGGGGGGTCTGAACCGGCACCTCCCGTTGCGGCAGCCAATCACGTAGGGCCTCATAGGTGAGCCAACGACCCAATTCGGCCATGGCCGTGGCCACCAGGGGCGAGGGGGTGTCGGCATCCCTTAACAGGGTGAGCCAGTGGGCGATCAGGGGGTGGGGGGGAACCACCACCCGCAGAGACATGGCCATGCCTAGATACCTTGTGTGGGCAGCGTACCGACAGGGCCTTGAGCATCCGGCAAAACAACGGTCAGGCTCCAGCCTCCAAAACGGGGCAACTCCACGCCACCCCTTCGGTCGCAGATCGCGCCATTGTCTTGGTGCCAAGGGCCTGGGCGGGCCTCCTCGCTTGGCTGGCACTGCCGCTGTTGATGGTTGTCCATCTGCTCTTGCCACCCCAGCTGGCTGGAGCGTCCCCTGCTTTGGCCATTACCGCCCCCGAACTGCGGGGCCAACGGTCGATGCAGAACCTTGATGCCGATCTGCATGGCCGGGATTTGCGCCAGCAGGAATTTCTGAAAGCCGCCTTGGAGGGGTTTGATCTCCATGGCGCCGACCTGCGGGGTGCTGTGTTCAACACCAGCAACCTCAGCCGGGCCAATCTCAGCGACGCCAATTTGGAGGATGTGGTGGCCTTTGCCAGCCGCTTCGATGGCGCCGACCTGCGGGGCGCGGTGCTTCGCAACGGCATGCTCATGCAGAGTCACTTTCGTGACGCCAACATCGATGGCGCCGATTTCAGCGATGCGGTGCTGGATCGATCTGAGCAGAAGGCGCTCTGCGCCCGCGCCACAGGCACCAACGCCCAGACCGGTGTCAGCACCCAAGAGAGCCTGCGCTGCCGCTAAGTCGATGTTCCGCTGTGGCGGGTTGACCTAGAGTTTTTATTGACCGGTTCTGCGGGGCATCAGCCCGCGGAGGAAACGGGGAAAGCCCGGTGCGGGGGAATTATCCCAAGTCCGGCACTGTCCCGCAGCTGTGAAGACCACCTCCGGTGGTCCAGTCAGAACGCCCGCCGGTTTGATCCCTCCCAAGCCCGGCGCGGACCGGCTCCCAACGATGTCAATCTCTAAAGGGCGCAAGCCCTTTCTCGGCCCTGCCGTCGCACCCGTTGTGCTGGCCCTCGGCCTGCCGGCGGCCCTGCTGCTCCTGGCTCCGGCGGCGGAAGCCCACCACCTGATCCACCTGCTGCATCTCAAGCCCACGCCCCTGACGGGTCTGATCAGCGGTCTGGCTCACCCGGTGCTTGGTCCGGACCACCTCCTGTTTTTGTTAGCCCTTTCCCTGGTGGGGCTGCGCCATCGCGCCAGCTGGATGCTGGCCCTGCTGGCCACCGGTCTGGCCGGTAGTGTCCTGGGCCTGCTGGTCCCGGGCCTTCCCTTTGCTGAAGCCCTGGTTTCCTTCACCTTGGTGCTGGTGGCTTTGGTGCTGCTGGGTCGCCTTGATCGCCGTCTGCTCCTGCCGGCCTTCGCCCTCCATGGCTACGTGCTCAGCGCCACGGTGCTGGGCTGGAACCCGGCCCCGATGAGTTTTTACGTGCTGGGTCTGCTGATCAGCCAGGGTTTGCTGCTGCTGTTTGCCCTGGGCGCCCTGCGTCACACGGCCGTCGCCCTCTCCAGCACCACCACCCGCACCCTGGCGGCGGTGTTGCTCGGTTGCGGTGCCGCCTGGACCTGGTCCGCCCTGGTGGGTTGATGGCCACCCCAACCCCTAGCCGGCTGCCGGTCACGGTGGTGACCGGCTTCCTCGGTGCAGGCAAGACCACCCTGCTTCGCCATCTGCTGCTGGAGAGCGGTCTCCGCCTGGCGGTGTTGGTCAATGAATTCGGCGAGATGGGCATCGATGGCGAGCTGCTGGCCGCCTGTGGCTTCTGTCCCGCCGAGGAGCTGGAGGGACGCTTGGTGGAACTCGCCAATGGCTGCCTCTGCTGCACGGTGCAGGATGAATTCCTGCCCACCATGACCCGGCTGCTGGAACGGGCCGACCAGCTCGACGGGATTGTGGTGGAAACGAGCGGTCTTGCCCTTCCGGAGCCCCTGGTGGCGGCCTTCGGCTGGCCCACGATCCGCACCCGCACTCGGGTCCATGCGGTGGTCACGGTGGTGGATGGCGAGGCCTTAGCGGCCGGCCACGTGGTGGGCGATGCCCGAGCGGTCGAAGCCCAACGCCTGGCTGATCCCAGCCTCGACCACATCCGTGCCATTGAAGACCTCTTCGCCGACCAGCTGGAGGCCGCCGATCTCGTGCTGGTCAGCCGTTCGGACCGCCTCGGCGTCGATTCGCTCAACCAGGTGATCGAAAGCCTGCGGCCCCGGTTGCGGTCTGGAACCCCGGTGCTGCCGATGGCCCGCGGCGCAATTGATCCGGGTTTGCTGCTGGCCACGGAGTTTCGCTCCCCATCGGCAACGGATCACGTTGAGCATCAAGGCGCCGCCGCCGCAGCTCACCACCACGACCACGACACTGATCATCACGCTGATCACGATCACGACCATCACGACCACACCCATGTGGCCATGCATGCGGTGGTGGTGCGCCGCCCCGGCAGCTGGCAGCGGGAGGACCTGGAGGAGCGACTCCGCCAGCTGATCCAGCGGGAACCGGTGTTGCGCCTCAAGGGCCGACTGCAGCTCGCCGGCCGAAGGCTTCCGCTGCAGATCCAGGCGGTGGGTCCGCGCCTTGATTGCTGGTTTGAGGGCGCCCCAGACCCTCTCCAGGAGCAGGCCCAACCAGGCCTGGAGCTGGTGGTTCTTGGTGCTGCCGCCGATGCCGATCGCCTTGAGCGGGCCTGCGCCCTTCTCTAATGCGGGCTTCAGCCAGCTGCTGGCGGCTGGGCCCGCTTAATCGAGGGGGATGGCGCCTCGGGCACAGATGCCATCCCAGCAGAGATCCTGGGGCTGCTCCCAGCGGCTGTTGACCGACCGCCAACCTTCTCCAGAGCCGTGCATTGTCAGGCTGCCGCGGCCGTCATGGCGGAACTCCAAGCGCCGGCTGCCCACCACCAGAAACCAGTGCTGACCGATGGCTAGCACCTCCATTTGGCAGGGTTGCCATGCCCCATTGCCTAGCCGACATTCCAGCGGGATGGTCAGATTTGGCATGGCGGTCCCTGGCTCAGCCTGCGCCTGCAGTGTCGGTGGCGCCTCGATCGGAGCGGTCAGGGTGGATCGGAGAGGCGACTGGCTCCCGTAGACGGCAATCGGCCAAGCCATAGCCAGAAGTAGCACCAGCGTGGTGTCCAGGCACCGGAAAAGGCCAGCGGCCAGGGCCACAGCAGGCTCACAGCGGGTCTCCTCCAGGCTGGGCCCGCCGCGGACGAATGGGGTGATGGGCTGCCAAGATTTAAGAAATCCGCCTTCCGCTGGTGCCCCTCTTCCAAGCCCGCGTGCTCGTTTCCCTGAGGCCTTCGGTGCTCGATCCGGCCGGTGAAGCCACCCGGGCGGCCGCCGCCCGGCTTGGGGTGGAGGGCGTCAAGCGCCTGCGGATCGGCAAAGCCATCGAGGTGGAGCTCGAGGCCCCGGACCAGCTCGAGGCCCAGGCCCGTCTGGAATTGCTGGGGGATCGGCTGCTGGCCAACCCCGTGATCGAGGACTGGAGCCTCGAATTCACTCAACAGGCCTGAGGACCATCCATGACTGTTGGCATCGTGGTGTTTCCCGGATCGAATTGCGACCGGGATGTGCGTTGGGCCCTGGAGGGCTGTTTGGGGATTCCCACCCGCTTTCTTTGGCATGAGGAGCGGGACCTCAGCGGGATCGATGCGGTTGTGCTGCCCGGAGGGTTTAGCTACGGCGATTACCTGCGCTGCGGCGCAATCGCCCGTTTCGCGCCGGTGCTGGAGGCGGTGCGGAGCTTCGCGGAGGCCGGCGGTCCGGTGCTCGGCATTTGCAACGGCTTCCAGGTGCTCACCGAGCTGGGATTACTACCCGGAGCCTTGACCCGTAACCGCGATCTGCATTTCCTCTGCCAACCGGCGAAGCTCTCGGTAAACCCCGGTGTCTGCCGCTGGCTAAGGGATTACACAGGCGAGGAGGCGATCACCCTGCCGATTGCCCATGGCGAAGGCCGCTATCAGGTGGATCCTGGCCAGCTGTTCGCCCTGGAGGAAGCCGGTCAGGTGGTGCTCCGCTATGCGGACAATCCGAATGGATCGGTGGGTGATGTGGCCGGTTTGAGCAATGCACAGGGCAACGTGCTCGGCCTGATGCCCCATCCTGAAAGGGCCTGTGATCCAGCCCTCGGTGGGCTCGATGGCCGTCGGCTTCTGGCGGCGGCCCTGGGCTGATCGATGCGTCGTCGTGCCTTGCTGGGGCTGACCGCCGCTGCAGGGGTGGCCCACCTACCGGCTGGTTGGGCCTCCCAACGCCGCCCCTCCGGGCCTCATGGACGGCTGGACTTGCCGCCGTCCCTGCGGCCCGGCAGCCGGATCGTGGCGGTGGCACCCGGCACCTGGTGGGAGAACCCAGAAGACGAACTTCAGCAGCTTCGCCAGCGTTGCCAAGCCGAAGGATGGCTGCTGGAGGTTCCAAGCGCGACGACGGGCCGCTGGCGTTGGTTTTCCGGCACCGATACAGGCCGCCGCCTTGAACTGGATCGGGCCTGGGCCGATCCCGCCGTGGGGGCGATCTTTTGCGTGGCTGGTGGTTGGGGCAGTGCCCGCATCCTGGAGATGGGCTGGCACCCTCCGGCTCGGCCCCTCTGGCTGGTGGGCTTCTCCGATACCAGTGCCCTGCTGTTGGCCCAACTGGCCGCCGGCACGGGCGGCGGCGTTCATGCCAGCACCGGCGGCGATCCGCTCCAGTGGCAACGGCTGGTGCGTCTGCTCAGACGCGAACCACACGAACCCCTGCAGGGTCAGGGCTGGGTCGGCGGTGCGGCCAGCGGTCCCCTGGTGGTGAGCAACCTCACCGTGGCGACCGCCCTCATTGGCACTCCCTGGTTTCCATCCCTGGCCGGTTGCGTGCTGGTGCTGGAGGATGTAGGGGAGGCGCCCTACCGGGTGGATCGCATGCTCACCCAGTGGCGCACGGCCGGGGTGCTTCGGGGCGTGGCCGCCGTGGGCGTGGGGCGGTTTAGTTGGCAGCAGGATGATATTCTTCCTGGCGATTTCAGCCTCGAAGAGGTGTTGCGCGAGCGGCTCGGCAGCCTGGGAGTTCCTCTGGTGGGGCGGCTTCCCGTGGGTCACGGTCGGCCCAACCTCGCCCTGCCCCTTGGTGCCCAAGCCCGCCTCGATGGTGATAGCGGCGTCTTGACGTTGCTGTGAGGCCTTGCTGTGAGGCCTTGCTTTGAGCCCTTGCGTTGTGCCAAACAAAAGGGCCCCCTTTAGGGAGCCCAAGACTCATGGAACCTTTTTTGCGGATGACCCGCAAACAGGGGGCTCACCCTAAGCCGATCAGTTGACGGCGCTGAAGAACTCCTTGCTCTTGATCGGATCGGGATTCATGGTTTTCTCGCCGGGCTGCCAGTTTGCGGGGCAGACCTCATCGGGATGGGAGTCGACGTACTGGAAGGCCTGTAGGACCCGCAGGGTTTCATCCACACTCCGACCCACGGGCAGGAAGTTGATGGTGCTGTGGCGGATCACCCCGTCCGGGCCGATGATGAACAGGCCGCGCAGGGCGATGCCGGCAGATTCATCAAGCACCTCGTAGTCGGAGGCGATCTCCTTCTTGAGGTCGGCGACGAGGGGATAGGCGATATCACCAAGGCCGCCGTTCTTGCGTTCGGTCTGGACCCAGGCGAGGTGGCTGAACTGGCTGTCCACCGAGACGCCCAGAACTTCGGTGTTCTTGCCGCTGAACTCGGCGTAGCGGTCGCTGAAGGCCGTGATCTCGGTGGGGCAGACGAAGGTGAAATCGAGGGGATAGAAAAAGAGCACCACGTACTTGCCGCGGTAGTCAGAAAGTTTGATCTCCTTGAACTCCTGATCCACCACGGCGGTGGCACTGAAATCGGGGGCCTGCAGACCGACGAGCCTGGTCATGGGAGGGAGGGTTGGGCGG
>DAIQNM010000015.1:0-21554 GCA_036788375.1 Cyanobium sp. CTOTU6536
GCCCCTGATCGTGAGCCCGAAGGATCCGGCCCCCTCCTACGACCTCTCGGCCCAGCAGAGCATGGTGTATGCGGGCTTCCGCGGGCCGAAGTGGGGCTCCTGGACCCCCGGCGCCTTTGCCATCTTCTGGCTGCAGGACAACCTGCTGGCCGAGGGCTACAGCTTCACGCCGGTGGTGGCCTACGGCGAGATCGGCAATGGCGCCTGGCGGGTGGCCGCCGGCCAGAACTTCGATGTGTTTGCTCCGCGCGATCCAGACACCCTGCCCAACGGCAAGCTGGCCGCCACCGGCAACCCTGGCGCCTACCGGCCCCAGTTCCGGCTGGAACGCAGCTTCGAGGCGGGCCCTGGTTTCGGTGGGGTGGTGCAGCTGGCGGCCTCCTCGCCGGTCACCACCGCCCTGCCGAGCAACGTGGATCTGGCCAATCTCCAGAGCCAGGAGATCGTGGAGGACAACGGCTGGCCCAACCTGGAGGCGCGCCTGAACTTCGGTTTCGGCGCCTACGCCGACCGCGCCGGCGGCCGCAGCCTGCGGCCGGTGGAGCTGGGGGTGTCCGGGATCGTGGGTCAGCTGCGGGTGCTCGACAACATTCGCCCCACCGATCCCCTCACCCTGGTGTCCGATCGCAGCACGGTGAACGTGTGGGGGGCCGCCATCGATGGCCAGATCGCCCTGGGCCGCCGCTTCGGCCTCAGCGGCGAGCTCTACACCGGCCAGGGCTTGGGCGAATACATGGCCGGCATTCTCCAGACCTACAACCGCGCCACCAATCAGGCCGTGCCCACCGCCGGCGGCTGGGGCCAGTTCTACGTGTACCTGGCCGACAACCTGCGCCTCAACCTCGGCTATGGCATCGACAATGCCCAGGAGTCCGGGCTGTTCGGCCTAAAGGTCAACAGCGGCATCTTCGCCAACGCGTTGTGGGATGTGAATCCCTGGCTGCAGCTGGGTCTGGAGGGCAATTACAAGCTCACCACCTACGACGTCTTCGGCGACAAGAACGCCTGGGTGGTGATTTCCCAGGTGATGTTTAGGCTGTGAGGATCGCCGCTCAGGTCACCACGATCACGGTGGATCCATAGCGCTGCAGCTGGCTGTCGCCACTGAGCAGCAGCATCGGCTCCACCCGGCTTTGGCACACCAGCAGCCGATCAAAGGGATCCCGATGGACACCATCGCTCTCCAGATCCCTCACCGCCAGCAGGTGGGCGTTGCTGATCGGCAGCCAACGGAAGCCTTGCTCCGGCACCTGGCGCTCAAGGGACACCAGATCCACCTGCAGCCGGCCGATCGAGACCTTGATCGCCATCTCCCACAGCGAGGCCTGGCTCACGAAGACCTCCGCGTCCGGCGCCTGCACCCTTTCCACCACCGGCGGGGGCAGACGCCCATCGTCGTTCAGCCACCACAGCAGCAGCTGGGTATCGAGCAACAGCCGCGTCATGGCAACGCCTCGAACAAGCCATCGAGGGGTGCATCGAAGTCATCACGGAGTTCGATCTGGCCGCGCATGGCTCCGGGTGCCGCCACCCGCTTAGCCGGAGCCTGCCAGGCCACCAGCCGCGCGATCGGCACCCCCGAACGCGCGATCACAACCTCGTTGCCTTGCTCCACGTCCTGCAGCAACTGCGAGAGATGGGTCTTGGCCTGATGCACGTTGACCAAGGCCACGGCGGTTCGGGGTAAACTAAGCCTTAGTTTAGTCAACTGCCGCGACGTTGGCTCGGTCGCGCTGGCTCCGTCGTGATGGCTCCGTCGTGATGCCCTCCGTGGCGATGCCCTCAATGCCCGTGAATCCGCTGCTCCGCCAGCTCCGGATTGGGGGCCACCCGACTGGCCGCCTGGGCTGCGGCGGCATCGATCTTGTCTACCCCCAGCTGGAAGATGGGCTTCCCTTCCTTGATCGTTTCCACCACCTTGATCGTGCTGATGGTGGTGGGATCACCCTTCAGTGGATCGCGCTCCAGGATCACCAGGTCGGCGATCTTGCCGGGCTCCAGGGTGCCCTTGCTCTTCTCTTCGAAATACTGATAGGCCGCCCAGTCGGTCATCGCCTTGAGCGCCACATAGGGGCTCACCCGCTCCGCCGGACCCAGCACGAAGCCGCTGCGGGTGGTGCGCACCACGGCCGTCTGGGCCAGGCGCAGCATGTCGGGCGGCACCACCGGCGCGTCGTTGTGGTTGGTGAAGATCACGCCCTTGCCGTAGGCGTACCCGGTGGGACTGATCCCCGCCGCCCGCTGCTCGCCGAAGCTCTGGCGGTGCCAGTCGCCCCAGAAGAAGGTGTGGGCGGTGAAGAAGCTCGGCACGATGCCCAGCTGCTTGATGCGGTCCACCTGGTCATGGCGGGCCAGCTGGGCGTGGATCGCCACTGGGCGCAGATCCTTGGCGCCATAGGTGGCGCGGGCCTGCTGCACCGCCACCAGGAACTGGTCGAGGGCGGCATCGCCATTGGTGTGGGTAATGATCTGGATGTTGTTGCGGTAGCCGAAGGCCACCCAATCGCTCACCTCCTGCTGGTTCATCACCGGGTAGGCGCGGTAATCGGCCTTCTGGCCCGCTGGGGGTGAGGTGTAGGGCTGGCTCATGTAGGCGGTTTTGCCCTGGGGTGAGCCATCGCCGGTGAGCTTGATGCCGCCGATCTTGAGGTGGTTGCGGTAGATCCCCACCTCCAGCTTGGCGGTGGTGGTTCCATCGGCTGGTGGTGGCGTGGCCGCTTCGGCGCCGCTGGCGAATTCACGGCCGGCGTTCGACACCAATGAGCTGATCGGTGCAGTTGTCCCTGGAGCGCTGGCAGATGCGGCCTTGCCGTTTGCGACGGCCCGTGGGTCGCTCCCGGGTGTGTGGATCACGGCCCTGCTGCTGGCCCGCGCATCGAGGCTGCTCAGGTCGCCCAGCACCCGGAAGAAGGGATAGCTCACCACATCGAGGATCAGCCGCCCCCGGCGGCCGGCCTCCCTCAGCAAGGTCACATTGTCGGGGTTGCTGAGGCCGTCCTGGGCGGTGGTGATGCCGTAGCTGGCCCACCATTTCTGCACCTGATCGAAGCGGCGCAGCTTCTCGGCCAGGTCGGGCTGGGGGATCAGGGCCATGAAGGGCAGCCCGGCCGTTTCCTCCAGCACCCCATTTGGCTCGCCCGTGGCGGCATCCCGCTGGATGTGGCCGCCGGCTGGATCGGGCGTGCCTTTGCCGATTTTTACCAGGGCCAGGGCCGGGCTGTTGGCCACCACCAGGTGGCCGGAGGCGTGCATCAGCAGGATCGGCACCGTGGCGCTCACCGCATCGAGGTCGGCGCGGCTGGGGTGGCGCTTCTCCTCCAACAGGCTGTCGTCGTAGCCCAGGAAGAACTGCAGCTGGCCGGCCGGGGCGGGGTGGCTGGCCAGGTAGGTGCGCACCGTGGCCTGGATGTCGGCGATGCGGCGGGTGCTGCCCACCGGCGGCGGGCTGAGGTCGGGCCGGCCCCAGGTGGCCACGTAATCGGGAAGGTGGCCGTGGGCATCGATGAAGCCGGGCAGCAGGGCCCGGCCGGCCAGGTTCACCCGCTTTGCCCCGCCCCCCGCCGCGCGAATCGCCCCGGCCAGGGGGCCCACATAGACAATGCGGCCGCCGCGCTCCACCAGGGCCTCGGCGTAGCTGGGCTGCGGTCCGGCCATGGTGAGGATCGGGCCGCCGGTGTAGAGGGTGGCTCCAGCGGCGGGGGCTGGGGGGGCTGCTAACGCCGCTGGCAGAAGTCCAGCCATGGGCGCAACTCCCGCCAGCAGGGCGGCGGCGATCAGGGGGGAACAAGAGCGGCCGGCAAGCCGTCTGGCGATCGATCGGGGCAGCGGAGAGACCATGGAGCTGGATGGGCTTTTCGAGTTTTAGGCGCCCTGGTGGCGTCGGTCACCGGGGCGAAGGGGTTTCTTCGTTACCCGACAAGCCGAGGCGACCCCGGGCCGCCTCCTCGCGAAGGCGGGGTTTATCCTGAGTGAGTAGTTACTCACTTGCCATGGCGTCCGCCCCTTCGGTCGGTCCCCAGGCGCCCGCGAGCAGCCGTGATGGGGCGCCGCCGCCGCCAAACGGACACGGATCGTCAACGTTCTCCCCTGGCACCAGTCCGGCGGCAGGAGGGACGGCCAGCGCTCCGGCCACCACCGGAGCCAAGGTCAACCCCGCCGGATCGGACCCATCAGAGGACCCCTCAGCTGCCGCGGGCGCCGACTCCTCCCTGGCCCGCCCCAAGCCCCCGACCTCCCCACGCCGCTGGCTGGCCCCCCTACTGGGCCTGGCGGCCGTGGCCGGTGGCGGGGCCTATCTGGTGGCCCACTGGGGCCTGGTGGAAACCGATAACGCCCAGCTCCAGGGCCACCTCACCGAGATCTCCAGCCGGGTCAACGGCACCATCGCCCGCGTGCTGGTGGAGGACAACCAGGCGGTGAAGCTGGGCCAGCCCCTGCTGCAGCTCGACGACCGCGATGCCCGGGCTCGCCTGTTCCGGGCCCGGGCCGACCTTGAACAGGTGGCCCGCGAGGCCCAGGCGATGGTGGGGCAGGCCGGGGCTTCGGTGAGCACCGCCCGGGCGGCGGAGGGGATGGCCGTGGCCGACCAGCAATCGGCCAGCAGCGAACTGGCCCGCGCCGCCGCCGATGCCCAGCGGCTGGTGGGGCTGGCCCGGCAGGGGGGTGTGTCCCGCCAGGAGGCGGAACGGGCGGTGACCACTTACCGCAAGGCCCAGGCCGATTTCACCCACAGCCAGGCCAGTCGCCAGACGGTCCAGGCCCGAATCCAGGATGTGGGGGTGGATCGCCAGAAGGCTGCCGCCGCCCAGGCGAAGGTGATGCAGGCCCAGGCCGCCTTCGCCCAGGCCCAGCTCGACCTCTCCTACACCCGCATCACGGCCCCCAGCGCCGGGCGGATCGGTTCCCGCCATGCCGAGCCCGGCCGCCAGGTACAGCCCGGCCAGCCCCTGATGACCGTGGTCGACACCAACCCCTGGGTGGAGGCCAACTTCAAGGAAACCCAGCTCACCGCCCTCAAGCCCGGCCAGGCCGCCGAGGTGCGCATCGACGCCTTCCCCAACAAGCTGCTGCGGGGCAAGGTGAGCAGCCTGGCCCCCGCCGCCGGCTCCCGCTTCGCCCTGCTGCCGCCGGACAACGCCACCGGCAACTTCACCAAGGTGGTGCAGCGCATCAGCGCCCGCATCGACCTCGACCCCCGTGACACCAAGGGCCTCAACCTGGTGCCGGGCCTTTCGGCCACGGTGAGCGTGCGGCGGCCATGAGCGCCGCGGCTGCCACAGGCGAAGCCGGCTCGTCTGCCGCCCCGCCGCTGACGCCTGAGCCCACAGGCCTCACCCCGCGGCAATGGGCGATGGTGATCACCGCCTCGATCGGCGCCCTGCTGGAGATCATCGACACCAGCATCACCAACGTGGCCCTGATTCACATCCAGGCCAGCCTCGGCGCCACCCTGGCCGAGGTGGGCTGGGTGGTCACCGGTTACGCCATGGCCACTGTGGTGATGATTCCGCTGAGCTCCTGGCTAAGCGGCGTCTTCGGCCAGCGCACCTATTTCATCTTCTGCCTGGTGGGCTTCACCGCCGCCTCGATGCTCTGCGGCCTGGCCCCCAACCTCACGGTGCTGGTGGTGGCGCGCATTCTGCAGGGGCTGCTCGGGGGTGGGCTGCTGCCCAAGGCCCAGGCGATCCTGTTTCAATCGGTACCGGGGGCCTTCCAAGCCACCACCCAGGCGGTGTTTGGCATGGTGGTGCTGGTGGGCCCGGCCCTGGGCCCCACCCTGGGCGGCCTGCTCACCGACACCCTCGGCTGGCGGTGGATCTTCTTCATCAACCTGCCCTTCGGTCTGCTCACGGTGCTGATGGCCCTGGCCTTCCTGGAGCCGGATCGCCCCGCCGAGCAGTTGGCCGCCGGGGTGCAGTGGGGGGTGGGTCGCGGCGGCGTCGATTGGACCGGCATTGGGCTGCTCACCCTCTGCCTGGCCAGCCTCCAGGTGGTGCTGGAGCAGGGGCACCAACTCGATTGGTTTGAAAGTGCCCTGATCCGCAACCTCGCCCTGCTGGCGGCCATCAGCCTGCCGGTGTTCGTGTGGTGGGAGCTCAGGCGGCGCAACCCGGCGGTGGATCTGCGGGTGCTGCGCCACCGCTCCCTGGCGGCCGGCAGCGCCTTCTCCCTCGTGCTGGGCATGGGCCTCTATAGCACCGTGTTCGTGGTGCCGGTGTTCGCTCAGACGGTGCTGGGCTACACCGCCACCCAGACCGGCCTGCTGATCCTGCCCGGAGCCCTGGCCTCCGGCGTCACCATGGCCCTGCTGGGGCGGGTGGTGAGCAGGATCGACCCCCGTCTGCTGATCGGCGCCGGGGCCATGGGCATGGTGGCCACCATGTTTGCCATGGGGGCGATCGGGCCTGACACCGGTACCGATGCCCTCTGGTGGCCCCTGATCTTTCGGGGCATCACCACGGTGGTGATGTTCCTGCCCCTCAGCCTGGCCACCCTGGGCCCCTTGCCCCGGGAGGATGTGGGGGCCGGCAGCGGCTTCTACAACCTCACCCGCCAGCTGGGCGGCAGCTTCGGCATCGCCGTGCTCACCCTGACCCTGGAGCACCAGCAGGCGGTGCACCGGGCCCACCTGGTGGAATCCCTGACGATCACCGATCCCCGCCTGCAGGAGCGGCTGGTGGAATTGCAGTTCTGGCTTTCCTCTCGTGCCGGCAGCGGCGGCACCCTGGCGGACCAGGCCCTCCAGGTGCTCAGCCTGCAGGTGGACCGCCAGGCGGCCCTGCTGGCCTACGGCGATGTGTTTCGCCTGGTGGGCCTGCTCTTTTTGGCGGTCATTCCCCTGGTGCTGCTGCTGGGGCGGCGCCCAGCCCAGGCGTCCGCCCCGGGCCGGCCCTGAGGACGAGGGCCACGTGGCGGCGGGAGCGTTCGGTGAGATCGGCAAAGCCGTCGTGCACCAGGGCCTGCAGCATCAACCCCTGCTGGGTGGCCACCAGCAGGGCGGCCAGTTCCTGGGGATCGTGCTCAGGGGTGAGGGCGCCCTCCGCCTGGGCGGCGGCGATCAGGCCCGCCAGCCGCAGGCGGAAGCGCTGCATGAAGGCCTTGCCCGTTTCCCGCGCCGGGCTGGTGGCGGGCCGCTGCAGCTCGGCGAACAGCATCCGCACCAGGCCGGGGTGCTGCTGCAGGAAGCCCGCATGGATGGCCAGCAGCGACGTCGCCTCCGCCAGGGGCTGGCTGAGGCGTTCCGCGTCGAGGCTTGCCGAGGCCATCGGCCGCATCGCGCTGCCCGATTCAGGGCCCGGGGCGGTGGCCGCCTGGGCGAAGCGATGCTCAAGTTCGGCCACCGCCCAACTCACCGCCTCGGCCCAGAGGGCTTCGCGGCTCGGGAAATGGCGGAACAGGGCGCCATGGCTCACACCCATGCGTGCGGCAATGGCGGCTGTGCTGATCTGGTCAGGGGCGGTGTGGCTGGCCAGCTCCAGCAGGGTGCTCACGGCGTGGGCACGGCGCTCGGCGGCAGGAATGGCGACGGCCCGGGGCACGCTGGGGTAGTGAGTGATCACTCACTTTAGGGCGTCCGCTCAGAGAAACACCTCTTCGCGCGGATAGCCCACCCGGGGTGGATGGCGGCGGGCGTAGAGAGCCGAGAGCAGCAGCAGGATGCCCAGCCGCCCCACGAACATCCCCACGATCAGCACCAGCTGTCCCCAGCGGCTGAGCTGCGCCGTGAGGCCCACATCAAGCCCCACCGTGCAGAAGGCCGACATGCAGGTGAACAGCTTCTCCATGAAGCTGACGCTCTGGTTGAGCTCCTCGCCGCCGGTGGTGGGCCCCAGCCCCAGCAGCAGGGTCATCCCCAGCACGAAGAGGCCCGAGGCCAGGGTCACCCCCACGGCCCGCAGCACCAGCTCGCCGGAGATGGTGCGGCGGTGGATGATCACCTCCTCGCGGTCCTCCAGGGTGGAGCGGGTGGCGCCCATCAGGATCGCGAAGGTGGTGGTCTTGATGCCGCCGCCGGTGCCGCCGGGGCTGGCCCCGATGAACATCAGCACGATCATCAGCAGCAGCCCCGCATCCGAGAGGGTGGTGATCGAGAGGGGAATCGTGTTGAAGCCGGCGGTGCGGGTGGTGATCGACTGAAACAGGGTGACCTGCAGCTTCTCCGTCAGTGACAGGCTCTGCACCACCCCATCGGGCGCGAACTGCTCGGTGAGCAGCAGCCCCACCGTGCCCAGCACGATCAGCAGGGCCGTGCTGCGCAGCACCAGGCGGCTGTGCAGGCTGAAGCGCCGCAGCTGCCACCAGCGTCGGCGGTTGCTCCACAGGTCGTTGGTGACCCTCCAGCCGATCCCGCCCACCACGATCAGTGTGGCGATCACCCCATTCACCACCGGATGGCCTCGGTAGGCCACCAGGTTGTCGCTCCAGAGGCCGAAGCCGGCGTTGTTGTAGGCGCTGATGCAATGGAACAGCGCCGCCCAGAGCCGCTCCCCCGGATTGGCGATGTCGGTGAAGCCGAAGCCGTAGAGCACCACCGTGCCCAGGCCGATCACCAGGGCAGCGCTGAGCAGGATGCGGTGGAAGGTGGGGCCGATCCCCCCCACGCCGAATTCATCGAGGGCGCGGCCCTTGTCGAGGCGGTGGCGCAGGCCGGAACGCCCCTGCACGAAGCCCTGCAGAAAGGTGGTGATCGCCATCAGGCCGAGGCCACCGGTGAGGATCAGGGCCGCCAGCACCACCTGACCGACCAGGGTGAGTTCCTTGCCCACGTCAATGATCGAAAGGCCGGTCACGGTGATGGCCGAGGTCACGGTGAAGAGCGCTTCCCAGAGGTCCACGCTCTCGGCCGAGCACAGGGGGGTGGCCAGCAGCAGGGTGCCCGCGATGATCACCAGGGCGCCGGTCACCACGGTGAACTGGGGCACGGTGAGTTGGTTGCGCCGCTGCAGCAGCAGGCTCCACCAGGGCTGCAACCAGTTCGACAAGCCGGGCATCAAAGGGCGGCGGGGCATGGACCGCGCTTCGCAAACGCAGTCAGTCTGCTGGCCCCTGGGGGCCGCCGGCGATTTCTAGGCTCTTTGCCGGCCCCTTTCACCCTGCCAACCAGCCCCCATGGCGGCCGCTTCCCCGCTGCTCGCAACCCCTTCGCTGCTCACCACGCTGCTGATCCTGCTGGTGGGTCTGGGCCTGGCCCGGATTTCGGCGGGCCAGCTGCAGCGGTGGGCCGTACCGGCCATCGTGCTGGAACTGGGGATGGGCTTCCTGCTGGGCAACACGGTGCTGCCCTTCCAGGCCATCGCCCCGCTCGAGGGGCTCACCCAGTTGGGGGTGCTTGCCCTGTTCTTCCAGGTGGGCCTGGAGGTGCGTGGCGATCTGCTGGCCTCCCGCCGCGGCGCCATCCTGCGCACCGTGGCCCTGAGTGTGCTGGTGCCCCTGCTCGCCTTTGCGCCGCTCCGCTACGGCTTCGGCATGGACACCCCCACCGTGCTGCTCTGCCTGGCGGTGCTCTGCGCCACCGGTACCGGGGTGACCCTGCGGCTGTTGGCCCAGCGGCAGGCCCTCCAGTCGCCGTCGGGCCGACTGCTGGTTGGGGTTTCGGTGCTCGATGACCTGCCGGCGATCGCCCTGCTCGCCCTGGCCTCGGCCAGCGCCGGCCGGGCCATCACCCCCCATGGAACCGCCGCGCCGGGGGGCCTGCTGGTGGGCCTGTTGCTGGCGGCCCTCAGCTGGCTGGGCTTCCAGCGCTGGGCGCGCCGGCGCCCACCGGAGCCGGTGGACCCCCTCGCGATCCTGATTTTGCTCACCGCTGCCGCCTGGGTGGGGGAGGCCACGGGCCTCACCAGCCTCCTGGGCGCCCTTTGGGGCGGGGTGCTGCTGGCACGCTTCTCCCCTCCCGAAGCCCAGGTCCGCCAGGTGCTCTCCCTGCTGGCCGATGTCTTTCTGCCGCTCTATTTCATCGGGGTGGGCATGCGCCTGCCTGCCGCCACCCTGCTGGAACCGAGGGCCTGGGCGTTGGCGGCCTTTCTGGTGGTGGTGGCCCTGCTGGCCAAGTTGCTCTGTGCCCTGGGGGTCTCGGCCGCCGACCGGGCGGCGGGGGTCGATCCCTGGGTGGTGGCCTTTGGCCTGATCCCCCGCGGACTGCCGGGGCTGGTGTTTGCCACCATGGCCCAGGCTGCGGGGCTGATCGATGCGGTTCAGTTCGCCGCCCTGGTGATCATGGTCACGGTGACCACCGTGGTGGGCCTGCTGCTGCTGGAGCGGCGGCTTGCCCGGATCCAGCCACCCGCTCCTGCGCCTGACGTTGCTCGGCCCGCAATTGGCGCACCAGCGGAGCCAGGCGGCCCACCCGCTTCGGCAGGGCGGCCCTTTAGGAGTTGAGCGGGGTATCGCGGAACTGATCGATCAACAGCCCCCGCTGGTATTCGGCCGAGAGGCTGGCCAGGTGGGCCCGGGCCTGTTCGTGGAGCTGGGGTTCGACCAGTTCCAGGGCCGTGGCCGTTGGCACCCCCATCCGCAGCACCAGGGCCATGGCATCGAAGAGCCGCACCTGATCGTTCTGCCAGCCCTGGTAATCGGCGGCGAGGGCGGTGAGGTCTTCGCCATCGGCCTCACCCCGCTCCACCCGTTCGCGCAGCTGCTGCACCTGGGCCAGCCGGGCCGAGGTCACCAGGGCATGGGCGGCCCCCAGGGCGGCGAGGGAGTCGGCGGCTTCACGTTTCAGTAGGGCCATGCTGCGGCCGAGCACGGCGGCCTCCACCGAGAGGGGTTCCCGGCTGGCGGGGCCGAACACCGCCACAGGTGGGGGGCTGGGTCGCACCGCCGCCGCCGCAGGCAGGGCAAGGCGTTCGGCGCTTTCGGGCCCGTGCGGTGGGGGGGGATTGCCGAGCAGGGTGCCGAACGCAACGAGCTTCCTGCCCAGCCATCCGCGCAACTGATCGAGCGAATGCATGGTCGGCGGGGATCCGAATCGGATCATGGAGATTTTGGTATCCCACTCTGGTGGCGAGCGGCGGCCGCGGCGAGGTCGGTGAATCGGATCGGAACGGAGGGGAAACCGACCCCGCCGCCGGACGGGCCGCAGAATGGGAATGACCACCACCCAGCGCCGCCATGAAGGTGATTGTTGACCTCTGTGTCATCCCCCTGGGGGTGGGACCATCCCTGGCCCCCTATGTGGCGGCCTGTGAGCGGGTGCTTCGGGGTGCCGGGCTCGAGGAGATCCAGCTCCATGCCAACGGCACTTCAGTGGTGGGGGAGTGGGGTTCGGTGTTTGCCGCGATCGAGGCCTGCCATGCGGCGGTGCATGCCATGGGCTGCGCCCGGGTTCACACCGTGGTGAAGATCAACACCCGCACTGATCGCGACCAAACCCTGCAGGAGAAGGTGGCTGCCGTGGAGGCCCTGCTGGCCGA
This sequence comes from Cyanobium sp. CTOTU6536, assembly GCA_036788375.1. GTDB lineage: Bacteria > Cyanobacteriota > Cyanobacteriia > PCC-6307 > Cyanobiaceae > Cyanobium. Next base: position 11,409 of record DAIQNM010000015.1, read on the forward strand.
CCCCTGAACGCAGCGGGCCAAGCTTGATCACGCCCGGCCCGCTGTTGCGTGGCGACCTATTTTAGCTGTTGTCCCGCAGCACCTCAGTGCAGACGGTTATGCATTCCGCATCATCAAGTGAGCAGCTGGTGATGCATTCGAAGTAGGTCTCCACCGCATCAACTCCTTGGTCCTGCTCGGCCGGATGGAAGGATTGGTGGGTGTTGCCGCCGGAGACGGAGCCGGAGGGGGTGCTGTTCCAGTTCGTCATGACGTTTGAATGTGTGTGTTCTCAGACCATACGTGGATTGGACTGGGGACACCATTGAATTAAGCACATTTACTCATTGGTGTATGTCGATGCGTAAAGCGCCGGCCGATCGACCCGGGCTGGCGAGCTCGGCCCAAGGGGCTTGGGCACTGGCTTTCACCGCGCCGATGGGCGGCTCCGGGCACCACCGCGAGCTGGGGGAGGGCCGAATCGGAAGACGGCCTGGTTCAGCCCAGCCGCCGGGCAGCGATGAACACGGAATTCCCTGCTGGCAGGGTGATTCCCCGGCGCAGCGCCCCGTATTCCAGGGCCGCCATCGAGCCGCAAAGGGCTTCGATCAGGGGGGGGTAGGGCTTGACATCGCTGCTGGGGTTGGCGGGCACAAAGATCTTGCGGCGGGCAATGATCAGCGGAAAGATCAACAGATTGGCGTAGCTGCTGATGGTGATCTCAAAGCCAGCTTTTTTGAGCAGGGAGGCGAGCTCGCTGCGGCGGAAGCGGTGTTTGGTGTCGACTAGGTCATCGTGGTAGGACCACATCCAGTTGTAAGCAGGCACGTTAATGACCAAGCTGCCGCCTGGTTTGAGAACGCGGCCAAACTCTTGTAAGGCCTTCGATGTATCGTTGATGTGATAAAGAACATCAGCGCTTACAACTGCATCGAATTGGTTGGCATTGAAGGGTAGGGATTCAACCGATCCCTCCACAATCGAGGCGCTGCTTCGCTCCCGGGCATAGCTACAGGCCAGAGGTGAGATATCTAGTCCGGTGATCCGCCAGCGTGGTTCGAATTGCTGCATGGTGCGGATTAATCCTCCGGTGCCACAGCCGGCATCAAGAATGCTGGCCTCTTGCTTGGCTAGGTCCGCCAGGGGAAGCAACATGCGCCGATTGAGGGCGTGGAAATACCACATCGAATCCTCAACTTCGGCCAATTTGCGATATTCGTCGAGCTGCATGGTTGCCATCCATCGGCGCCATCATGCCCGCTTCCTTCAGGGGTTGCAGAAGCTGCAGTGACCGGCATGGGCCCGGCTCAGGCCGTCGGGCCTTGGAACCTGGGCACGGTGGTTGCAGGCCACGCAACCGAACACCTCCGCCGCCAGCAGCGCGCTTGGCCTGCCGCACCACTCGCAGGGCAGGCCCACCACCGTGTCGACCACACCCCAGCCCGGGGCGGTGCAGGCCGGGCAGGGGGTCTGGATGCGGCGCACCAGGAGGAAGGCCAGCCGGCGGATCGCCGCCATGCGGCTGGGGTTGTGGTGGGCGCGCAGGTCGGTCTGCAGCAGCACCCGGCCGTCGGCGGCCAGGGCGGCGGCGCGGTGCCGAGCCCGCTCGAGGTCTTCCAGGTTGTGGATGCCCTTGCTGATCGCTCCGGCTGGCGACGGCGATCCCCCGGCGCCGGCCGGTGGGTGGGGAAGCACGATCAGCCCCTGGTCGGGGAACCCCACCCGCTTCAGCCAAGGGGCCGGATCCTCCCCGCTGGCCAGGACCCTCTGGCTGCAGCAGACCCGAGGGCTCAGCATCCGTTCGCTGATCACCAGCTGGCGGGGGCGGTCGACGAAGGTGAGCCACTCGATGCCTACCGGCAGCAGCGGGATGGTGGGGTGGGGGCCGTAGCTCCCTTCACTGGCCAGGCCGAGCGCCAGCCCGCAGGTCTCAAGGCCCGCCTCGGCTTTGAGGCGGCAGGTGGTGAGGGCATCGGCGGGCCGCGGACGCTCGCCGCTGAAGCTGCCGAGGCTGTCAGTGTCGAAGCCGTGGGCCAGCACCAGCTCCACCCCCAAGCCCGCCCGGAAGGGCCGGCGCAGCACCCGCTCCTTGCCGTGGCGGGTGGCCAGGGCCACCGGTTGGCCCTGATAAGGGCCAGGAAGCGGAGCGAACGCGGATGCGGCGGCGCGGGTCTGTGCCATCCAACCAGCCCAGATTGCGGCCGGAGGCTAGGAGCGGCGGCGGCAAGTTTGGGATTGAGGGGTGCAGCATTGATCAAGGACGCTTATCGCTGGCATTCGCAATTCTTCCGGCCTGCGCGACCCAATCGATCGTTGCACCCCTTACCGTTCGCCAACTCCAACCCAACGGAATTCCCGTTGCCTTCCTGAGCCCCCTGCACGGTCATGTCCTCCACCATTCAGGCCGCCCAGCGACAACGGTGTGGTTCCCGCCGCTGCCGGCGTGGTCAGCGCCGCATCCATGCCCGGGGTTGTGGTGATGAATTGCCGCAGAGTTGAGCGGAAGCCCGGCCCTTGCCACCAAGGCCGCGGCTTCCATCGCTGAAGGTGGAGCTGCGCTCCATTCCTTTGGCAGAAAGCGGTTGAACCCTTTTCGGAGCTGATCTCCGGCGCGTCGTTCACCGTTGCTTGCGCTGTCCCATTGCTGGTCGCTGGGCGGTTGCTGAGCTGCGGCTAGAGCATGTCGCCGAATGGATCGATCGAAAGGCGTGAATGAAGGTGTTGGCTTGATCGGTGCATGACATCGACCTGGCTTTGCTGCGTGAATTTTGCAGCAATCAAGTTTGATTTTGCCAGCACCATCCCAGTTGATTTGTTGCCACAACGACCATTCCGTAACCCTCTCCAGTTCCCTTCCCTTCCTGTCGTTTTTCATCGTCACCATGGCCAAGCGTCGACGTTTTCTCGCCCTCCTCAGCGCCACCCTGGCCAGCACCGTGGTGCTGAGCGGCTGCCTCGGCAATCCCCCCAGCAGAGACGGCACCAGCACAGGGTCCACTCCCACAGCCACCCCGGTGGCCAGCAATGCCAACCTGGAGGTAAAGACCATCAGCCTGGGCTACATCCCGATCCTCGAAGCCGCCCCCCTGGTGATCGGGGTGGAGAAAGGCTTCTTCGCCAAGCACGGCCTGGAGGTGAACCTCAGCAAGCAGGCCAGCTGGGGCGCCGCCCGCGACAACCTGGTGCTGGGCGCCGCTGGTGGTGGCATCGATGGCGGCCAGTGGCAACTGCCGATGCCCCAGATGATCAGCGAAGGCGCGATCACCAATGGCAAGAAGGTGCCGATGCTGATCCTGGCGATGTTGATGAGCCAGGGCAATGGCATCGCCGCCGCCAACGCCGTCAAGGATGGCAACTTGACCGTTGATCTCAAGACCTCATCGCCTGGTTTCTTCGACAAGTTCAGCCAGAAGCAGGGCCGCAAATTCAAGGCTGCCTACACCTTCCCCAAGGCCAACCAGGAGATCTGGATCCGCTACTGGCTGGCCGGCAACGGTGTGGACCCGGACAAGGCCGTGGAACTGCTCAAGGTGCCGGCACCGGAAACCCTGCAGGGCATGAAGAACGGCACGATGGAGGCCTTCTCCACCGGTGATCCCTGGCCGACGCGCATCGTCAAGGACAACATCGGCTACCTGGCCGCCACCACCGCCCAGATCTGGAAGGTGCACCCGGAGGAATACCTTGCCGTGCGCGCCGACTGGGTGAACAAGAACCCCAAGGCCGCCGTGGCCCTGCTCAAGGGGCTGATTGAAGCCCAGATGTGGCTCGACAAGCCCGAGAACAAGGATGAGGCCGCCACAATCCTCAGCTCGCGCAAGTGGTTCAACGTGCCCCTGCCGGTACTTCAGGCATCGATCAAGGGTCAATACAAGCTCGGTGCCGCTGGTACGCAGGAGAGCGATCCCAAGATGGGTCCCCTCTACTGGGCGAGTGATCGCGGGGTGATTTCGTATCCCTACAAGAGCCTCACCCTCTGGTTCCTGATCGAATCAATGCGCTGGAAGTTCTTCCCCGGCACCATCGACACCATCGAGCAGGCCAAGGCGATCAACGACAAGGTCACCCGCGAAGATCTCTGGCGTCAGGCGGCCAAGGAGGTGGGCGTGCCCGAGAAGGACATCCCCACCAGCTCCAGCCGTGGCAAGGAAACCTTCTTCGATGGTGTCGTCTACGACCCGGAGAATCCCAAGGCCTATCTCGACTCTCTGAAGATCAAGAAGTGATCGCTCCAGGCCCGCTGCTCCCCAGGCAGGTAGTGGGCCCATCCTTTTCAGCCCATCGCCTGATTCAGACCGCCAAACAGTCCATCTCCTTTCCTTACCCTTCCAGGACCTTTCGCCATGACAACCGGCATCAGCCCCACCAGCAACAGCGCCGAGCGCACCCCACCGCAGGGTGTGGCGCTTTGGTGGAAAAACAACCGCAAAGGAATCATCTCCCCCCTGTTTGGCATCGGCGGCTTCCTGCTCTTCTGGCAGCTCAGTTCCAGCCTGGGCCTCACCAAACTGGCCGGGCCCCTAAGCCTGTTCACCGAGGAGCGCACCCGCGATCTGCTGTTTTACCCCTTCTTCGATCGTGGCGGCCTCGATAAAGGTCTGTTTCTGCACGCGATGAGCAGCCTCAGCCGCGTGGCGCTCGGCTACAGCCTGGCCGCGATCGTGGGCATTGCCGTGGGCATCGCCATTGGCCTCAACAAGTCCCTGGATCGGGCCTTCGATCCCCTGTTCCAGTTCCTGCGGATGGTGGCGCCGCTGGCCTGGGTGCCGATTGCGCTGGTGCTGTTCCAGAACAACCAGCCGGCGGCGATCTTCGTGATCTTCATCACCTCGATCTGGCCGATCCTGATCAACACCGCCGAGGGTGTTCGCCAGATCCCGCAGGACTACCGCAACGTGGCCCAGGTGTTGCAGATGTCAAACAAGAGCTTCTTTACCAAGGTGCTGATCCCCTCGGCCCTCCCCTACATCTTCACCGGCCTGCGCATCTCGATCGGCCTGGCCTGGTTGGCGATCATCGCCGCCGAGATCGTGATGCCCGGCACCCCCGGCATTGGCTTCTTCATCTGGGATGCCTACCAAAACAGCTATGTCTCCGACATCGTGCTCGGCGTGATTTGGATCGGTGCGATCGGCCTGATTCTTGATCGCCTGATGACCTGGCTGCAGAAACGCATCTCCAGCGATCACTGAATCCTCCGATCCTCCCCATGCCGTTCCGCGCCCTTCCATCCCTGCTGCAGCCCCTGAGCCGCCGTGTCACAGCGGTCGAACAATCCCTAAGTCGCCCTGCCAACGCCATCACCTTCCTGGTTGTGCGCTTTGTGCTGATGAGCGGCATGGTGGTGGGATTCAGCTGGTATGCCTTTCATTCAATGCCCTGATTCACCCAAGTCAAAACCATGACAACCCTCGTCGAAGTCCAGGATCTCGAGAAGAACTTTCCCCTCAATGGCGGTGGCAATTACCTCGCCCTTAAGGGCATCAATCTCGACATCCGCAAAGGCGAATTCATCTCCTTGATCGGCCACTCCGGCTGTGGCAAGAGCACGCTATTGAACATGATCGCCGGCCTCGATTTGCCCACGGGTGGCACGGTGTTGGTGGATGGCGAAACGGTGAAGCGCCCTGGCCCAGACAAGATGGTGGTGTTCCAGAACTATTCGCTGCTGCCCTGGCTCACGGTGGAGCAGAACATCGCCCTGGCCATCGATGAAGTGATCCCCGGCCTCTCCCGCGAGGACCGCCAGGCCCTGGTGAAGGAGCACATCGAGATGGTGGGGCTGGGCCATGCCGGCCACAAGCTGCCCCGCGAACTGTCCGGCGGCATGCGCCAGCGGGTGGCGATCGCCCGCGCCCTGGCGATCAAGCCGAAGCTGCTGCTGCTCGATGAACCGTTTGGGGCCCTTGATGCCCTCAGCCGGGGAAACCTGCAGGAGAAGCTCATGCAGATCTGCAATGAGCACCAGCTCACCGCCGTGATGGTGACCCACGACGTGGATGAGGCCGTGCTCCTCTCCGATCGGATCGTGATGCTCACCAACGGCCCTGGCTCAAAGATCGGCGGCATCCTGGAGGTGGACATCCCGCGGCCGCGCCAGCGGATGACCGTGGTGCACCACCCGAGCTACTACAGCCTGCGCTCCGAGATCATCTACTTCCTCAACCGCCAGAAGCGGGTGAAGCAGTGGCAAGCCAAGCCCCACAAGGTGCTGGCCCGCCACGGCCTGGAGAAGGTGAATCTCGATCTGGGGTTCGTGCCTTTGGCGGCCTGCGCGCCGCTGGCGGTGGCCGAGGCCAAGGGCCTGTTTGCCAAGCACGGCCTCGATGAGGTGCAGCTGGTGCGGGAAACCAGCTGGCGCGGGGTCACCGATGGCCTGGTCGATGGCACCCTCGATGCGGCCCTGATGCCTTCCGGCATGCCCGCCTGGATGACGGCGGGAGGGCACGGCGGCACGCCGATCCCGGTGGTGAGCGCCCTCACCCTGAGCCGCAACGGCAATGGCATCACCCTGGCCCGTCGGCTTGCCGAGGCCGGCGTCCACAACGTGGACGACTATCGCGCCTGGCTGCAGAGCCACAACCGCGAACCCCACACCCTCGGCATCGTGCATCCGGCCTCGATGCACAACCTGCTGCTGCGCTATTGGCTGGCCGCCCATGCGATTGATCCCGACCGCGATGTGCACCTACAGACCCTGCCGCCGGCCCAGATGCTGGCCGACCTCAAGGACGGCAGTATCGACGGCTTCTGCATCGGCGCCCCCTGGTTGGATCGGGCCGTGGCTGACGGACACGGCTTCACCGTGGCGGGCGACCTGGCGATCTGGCCGGGCCATCCGGGCAAGGTGCTGGGGGTGCGGGAGGACTGGGCCCTGGCCTACCCCAATACCCACATCGCCCTGGTCAAGGCCCTGCTGGAGGCGTGCGCCTACTGCGCCAAGCCGCAGCACTGGACGGAGCTGAGCGAGCTGCTCAGCGATCGCCGCTACCTGGGCATGAAGAAGGAGGTGATCTGGTTCAGCGAAGCCAGCGCCGATGGCAACGCCACCGTGCCGCACCACCTCTTTTTCGGCCCCGGGCTGAACCGCCCCAGCCGCAGTGAGCACCTCTGGATCCTCACCCAGCTAGCCCGCTGGGCGGAGATTCCTTTTCCCCGCAACTACGTGGAGATCCTTGAGCGGATCTGCGCGGTGGGTGTGTTCAGCACCGCCGCCCGCGAATTGGGCTTTGAGGATGTGTCTTACCAGCGCGGTGGCATCGACCTGTTCGATGGCCGCCCGTTCAACACGGAGGATCCGATCGGCTATCTCAATGCGGTGACGGTTCACCGCAATTTCAGCGTGGCCGAGATCCCGATTGGGGTACCCCGCGCCCTGGTGGGTTGATCGGGTGGGGCGGTCCCAGGCCGCCCCGTCCAGCAGCATTCACCGCTTTTTTGCTTCACTTTCTCCTCCTTCCAACTCAGCCTTCTAACTCAGCCTTCCAACTCCTGCTTCCACCCTCCGCAACCTGCCCCCGATGACCACCACAGCCCCCCTCGCCTCAGCCCCGATTTCAGGCGCAGGCAACGCCCCTCCCCTGCTGCGCTTTGAGCAACTCGGCAAGGTCTACGCCACACCGCGCGGTCCCTATCCCGTGCTCGAGAACATCAACCTTGAGGTCGCCAAGGGCGAATTTGTCTGCGTGATCGGCCACTCCGGCTGCGGCAAGTCCACCCTGCTCAACATGGTGTCGGGTTTCGCTACCCCGACTTCCGGCCAGGTGCTGCTCGAGGGCAAGCCGATCACCAAACCCGGCCCCGACCGGATGGTGGTGTTCCAGGGCTACGCCCTACTGCCTTGGATGACGGCCTACGAGAATGTGCACCTGGCGATCGATTCGGTGCACCCCAGCCTGCCGGAATCCCAGAAGCGCGAGGTCGCCATGGAGCACCTGGCGATGGTGGGCCTCAGCGAGGCAGCCGATAAGAAGATCACCCAGATCTCCGGTGGCATGAAGCAGCGGGTGGCGATCGCCCGGGCCCTGTCGATTCGGCCGGAGGTGCTGATCCTCGATGAACCCTTTGGTGCCCTTGATGCGATCACCAAGGAGGAGTTGCAGGAGGAGCTCCTTTCGATCTGGAACACCCAGAAATGCACGGTGCTGATGATCACCCACGACATCGATGAGGCCCTGTTTCTCGCCGATCGCCTGGTGATGATGACCAACGGCCCAGCCGCCGGCATCGGTGAAGTGCTGCCGATCAATTTCCCCCGGCCCCGCAGCCGGGAGGACATCATGGAGGATCCCCGCTACTACGAGCTTCGCAATACGGCGCTTGATTTCCTCTACAACCGCTTTGCCCACGATGAGGACGAGGCCTGAGCCCGCCCGCCAGCGGTGATGGGCGGCGTCGCCGCCCGCTGCCGTGGGTGATCAGGGGCAGTCGTGCAGAAGCGGCGTGGGGGAGCCCGCCAGGCCGGGCAGGAGCTGGGCGCCAATGTTGGCCAAGGTGGTGGCGGGGGAGTCGCGCAGCACGGCGGGCTGGGCGAGGGCCACGCTGGTGAGGAAGGTGGTGGCCAGCAGGGTCACCACCCCTTCCACCAGAAAGCGGCGGCGGCGGATCCAGGGATCAAGCTGATGCTTGCTGCGCAATGGTTTGGCGCTGCGGCCCAGGCTGCTGCGCAGGGCCAGCGGGCCACGGGCCGGGATGCGGGGGCGGTGGAGGCTGCTCGGGGCAATCCGGGCGAAGGGGGAATGATTCATGGGGCTCACCGGGCGCTGATCCTTTATCGCACAATTTTGACAAGCTGGCCCAGCCTTGGGTGACCCGCAACGGCTGGACCACGACGGCAGGGCCATGCGTTGTTGGTGCGATGCCGGAATTCGTTCGTGGGTGCCGCCCACAAGCTCGCCCGTTAGCTGCCGGCGGGGCTGGAGCGTTCAACCGGCAGGCCTTCCGCCATCCAGGCCCGCAGGCCACCGTGGAGGTTGGCCACCTGACTGAGGCCGGCCTTGATCAGCTGCTGGGTGGCGAGGGCGGAGCGGCTACCGGAATGGCACAGCACCACCACGGGTCGCTCCGTCGGAATCTCGCCGAGGCGGGCCTCCAGCTCCGGCAAGGGAATCAGCAGGCTGCCGCGCACATGGCCATCCGGTCCCCTGAATTCCTCCGTGGAGCGCACGTCCAGCAGGGTGACATCGCCCTGATGGGCCACCACCCAGGTGGGCCGTAGTTCGGGCAGGCCGGCATAGCTGTGCCGGATCGGTGCCCACGCCGGTGGCGTTTCGGGGTTGGGCGGCTTGCCGGATCGCAGGTTGGCGGGGAGGGCCTCGGCGATTCGGTGGGGATGGGGCAGCTTCATGTTCTCCATGAAACCCACGAAATCCCGTTCGGTGGCGCTGCCGCCCAACCTGGCGTTGAAGGCCTTTTCTTCGGCCACGGAGGTGACGTTGCGGCCGGTGTAGTCGTGGCCTGGAAAGATCAGACAGCTGTCCGGCAGGGTCAAGATCTGCCCGGTGATCGAGCTCCAAAGGGTGTGGGCGTTGCCCTGCTGGAAGTCGCAGCGGCCGCAGCCCCGCACCAGCAGCGCATCGCCGCTGAAGACCATCGACTGGTCATCGAGCACAAAGCTGATGCAGCCGTCGGTGTGGCCCGGGGTGGCGCGCACCTCCAGGGAGCGGCCGCCGAAGACCACCCGATCGCCGTGGCTGAGCGGCAGGGTCACGTTCTCGGCGCGGGCGGCGGCGGCCAGGCCGATGCTGCAGCCGGTGGCCGCGTGCATCAGCCAGCTTCCTGTCACGTGGTCGGCATGGGCGTGGGTGTCGAGCGAGGCCACTAGATCGATGCCGAGCTCCTCGATCAAGGCAAGGTCTCGCCCGTGCTGATCGAAGACCGTGTCGATGATCAGCCCTTTGCCGGTGGGGGCGTCGGCAAGCAGGTAGGTGAAGGTGCCGGTGGGGGCGTCGAAGAGCTGGCGGAAGAGCAGCGAGCCGCCGCCGGCAGCGGCCTGGAGCAGGGATCCCGGCGTAGGAGTGGCTGCCATAAGGAGGCGGTCGCCAACTGGTATGAGCCTAGCCAGGTCAAGTTGATCAGAAAAATTCTTGGGGCATGGCCCTTGGGCGTGCTACTTAGGGCCTGCTGAGGAACCGACATCCATTGCAAGGCAGTTGATTCCCTCGTCAA
>DAIQNM010000016.1:0-21508 GCA_036788375.1 Cyanobium sp. CTOTU6536
CAGCAGCGGCACGGGGGGCCGGGGGGGCCGATGGGGGCGCGCCGAAACTGCCCTCCTCCCGGGCCGCGGCCGCCGCGCCAAGGGGATGGAAACGGGAGAGGGTGAATTCGGCCCGCTTCTCCTTCACCCCATCGGGGCGGCTCACGGTGTTCATCCGCATCCGCCCCTCCAGCATCAGCCGTTGACCGGGTTCAACGCGATTTTGCAGATCCTGGGCCAGGCTGCCCCAACCCACCACCTTGATCTGGCCCGGTGGGTCATCCAGCCGCAGCCCTTCGAAGCGCACCGTCATCTCGGCCACCGGCGTCTGGTTGTCCTGGGTGTAGCGGACCTGCGGAGCCTCCAGCACCTCCACCTCAAGCAAGCAATGATTCACACCCAGACCCAAGGATTGGAGCGCCCATCCTGATGCACCCTGGCGCTTCGCACCAGCAGGGCGATCGGCTATGGCTGGTGGGCGGCACCGGTGAGGGTCCCCCCCTGGCCCTGACGCTGCTGGCGCGGGGATGGAAGGTACGGGTTTTCGTGGTGAGCGCCGCCGCCGCCCTGGCCTATCCCGCCAGCCAGGGGCTGGAGGTGGCGGTGGACCCCCTGGGCGATGCCGCCAACCTGATCGACAAGCTGGAGCAGGCCAGGGCCGCGGCGGTGGCGCCCCGCTGGGTGATCGATGCCACCCACCCCTTCGCCCAACGCATCAGTGACGACCTGGCGGGGGTGTGTGGAGCCCTGCAGCAGCCCCTGCTGAGGCTGGTGCGGCCCCTGCTGCCGGCAGAGGGGGCCACGCTGCTGCCCCGCCTGGCCTCCCTGGGGGCGGTGCCCCTCCAGGGTCGGGCCCTGCTGCTGGCCATCGGTGCCCGGCAACTGCGGCTGGCGATGGACCTCAGCCCCGGGGCCCGGCACCACTGCAGGATCCTGCCCAGCGCCAGCGCCCTGGCCGGAGCGATGGCGGCGGGGCTCAGGCCCGAGCGGGTGGCCTGCCTGCGACCGGGCACGGAGGCGGCCATCGAGCGGGCCCTGTGCCGACGTTGGGGGATCGAGGCCGTTCTCTGCCGCCGCTCCGGGGGGCCCACGGAGGCCCACTGGCAGCGACTTTCCACCGAAGCCCAACTGCGGCTACTCCTGCTGGATCGACCCGCCGAACCGCCGGGGGTGGAGGGCCTGGGCTGGGAGGAGCTGCTGGAGCGGATCGGGCTTCCTTAAAGAGGGGCCCCCAGCCTTCAGGCCAGATGGGCGGCCACCAGATCCGGCAGGGAGCCCTGGGGCCGTGGACCGAGCTGGGTCACCACCTGGCCGGCGCAGAGGGAACCCAGGCGACCGCAGTGCTCCAGGTCAGCACCCTGGGTGTAGCCATAGAGGAACCCGGCCGCATAGAGATCTCCCGCACCGGTGGTGTCGACCAAATCGCCCAAATGGAAGGGTGGGATGGCCAGGCTGTCACCGCCGCTGAGGACCAGCGAGCCCTTTTCACTGCGGGTGAGGGCCGCGACCCGGCAACGGCCACGCACCTGCTCGGCCGCAGCCTCAAAGCTGTCGCTCTCGTAGAGGGAGCAGATCTCCATCTCGTTGGCGAAGAGCACATCCACGTGGCCATCCACCAGCTCCTGGAAACTCTGGCGGTGCCGGTCCACGCAGAAGGCATCGGAGAGGGAGAGGGCCACCTGGCCGCCGCTCTCGCGCATCACCTGGGCGGCGGCAATGAAGGCCCGCTTGGCCTCCTCGCTGTCCCACAGGTAGCCCTCGAGGTAGAGCACCTTGGCCTGGCGCACCAAGGCAAGATCCAGGTCGGCCGGGTCGAGCCCGACTGAGGCCCCCAGGTAGGTGCACATGGTGCGTTGGGCATCCGGGGTCACCAGGATCAGGCAGCGGGCCGTGGAGGGGCCACTGACGGCGGCGGGGGTTTCAAAGTGGGCCCCCACGGAGCGGATGTCGTGGGCAAAGATCGCCCCGAGTTGGTCGTTACTCACCCGGCCAATGAAGCCGGCCCGTCCTCCGAGCTGGGCGATGCCGGCGAGGGTGTTGGCGGCCGATCCACCGGAGGTTTCCAGGCCCTGACCCACACTCGCGTAGAGGCGTTCGGCCTGGTGCTCATCCACCAGGGCCATGGTGCCTTTGGTGAGGCCGTGGTCGGCCAGGAAGGCGTCATCGGCCTGGACCAGCACATCAACGATGGCGTTGCCGATGCCGACCACATCGAGGGTCTTGGCGGAGGAGGTCACGGAAGTCAAGGTGTAGGGGTGATGGGTGAGTCGTTGGAGCGGCCTGCCGTCGCAGGGGCCAGATCAGACGTTGAGCAGGGCCCGCTTCGGTCCGTGGATCGGATCCTCCACCACGATCGTCTGGTCCCGTTGGGCGCCAAGCGACACGATGGCAATCGGCACCTCCATCAGCTCGGCCAGGGAACGCAGATAGGCGCGGGCCGTGGCGGGTAGATCCTCGAGGGTGCGGCAGTCGGCGGTGGAGCACATCCAGCCGGAGTGGGTCTCGTAGATCGGCCGGCAACGGGCGAAATCCTCGGCGCTGCTGGGGAAGTATTCGATCCGCTCACCATCGAGTTCGTAGGCCACGCAGACCTGAATCGCATCAAGCTCATCGAGCACATCGAGCTTGGTGATGGCCAGACAGTCGAGGCCATTGACCTGCACCGCATAGCGACCGATCACCCCGTCAAACCAGCCGCAGCGGCGGCGGCGACCGGTGGTGGTGCCGTACTCGCCACCCCGATCGCAGAGGTGGTCGTTGAGGCTGCCCTCCAGTTCTGTGGGGAAGGGCCCCTCGCCGACGCGGGTGGTGTAGGCCTTGGCCACCCCGATCACCCGATCGATCAGCGTCGGCCCCACCCCGGCGCCGATGCAGGCACCGCCGGAGACGGGGTTGGAGGAGGTGACGTAGGGGTAGGTGCCGTGGTCGAGGTCGAGCAGGGTGCCCTGGGCCCCCTCGAAGAGAATGTTCTGGCGCGCCCGGGCCGCCTGGTGGATGGTGCGGGTGCAGTCCACCACGTGGGGGGCCAGGCGCTGGCCGTAGCCGGTGTATTCGGCGATCACGGCCTCAGGATCGAGGGGATTGAGGCCATAGACCTTCTGGAGCAGGTCGTTCTTTTCGGCCAGGGGACCCAGCAGACGATCCCGCAGACGATCTGCATCGAGCAGGTCAATCACCCTGATCCCATTGCGCTCGGCCTTATCGGCATAGGTGGGGCCGATGCCCCGGCCGGTGGTGCCGATGCGACGGTCGCCCCGGCGCTGCTCCATCGCCTGGTCCAGCAGGCGGTGGTAGGGCATGGTCACGTGGGCGGTGCCGGCCAGCTTCAGGCCCGAAACATCAATGCCGTACTCGATCAACATGTCGAGTTCGCCCAGCATGACCTTGGGATCCACCACGGTGCCGGAACCAATCAGGCAGGTGGTATCGGGATAGAGAATCCCCGATGGAATCAGGTGGAGCTTGAGAACACGCTCACCAACGACGATCGTGTGGCCAGCGTTAACGCCGCCTTGGTAGCGCACCACCACATCGGCGGAGCGGCTCAGCAGATCGGTGATCTTGCCCTTCCCCTCGTCGCCCCACTGCGCACCGATGACGACAACGTTGGCCAAGGACACAGCGGCCCGAAGCCGCTTGGAAGCACAATCAGAGAGCCTCTCAGACCGATGGCCCTTCCGTCAAAGGGCTGGACCATGAGGTTGGGGTAGCGGATCGGCCCAGGAACGGCTGGGGCTGGCGCCTTAGGCGGCCGACGACCTGATCAACCGCCGCGCATCACGTTGGTTTCGGCGCGCTTGAGCTCCTTCTCCAGCCGGCTACGCAGGGAGTCGGGCAGGGGGCGGTTGGCGTAGTTGGTGTAATGGCCCGCCAGGGAGTTGAGGGCGGTCTGCATGGTGGTGAAAGAACCCAGACCGTTGACATCACGGCGGGGCCGGTAGCGGGCCATGTAGCTGTTGATCAGCTGGCGCGCCTGGGCCTCGGCCTCCGGGTGGCCGGGATCGTCCTGGGGAACGGCGATGATGCCCAGCAGGCTGGTGGCCACACTGACGGTGTCGTCGACGTAATTGCCCGTGAGGCCGCCGCCCGATCCGGAGCAGGCGGTGAGCCCTAGGCAAAGGCAAAGCCCCAGGGCCAGCAGGGGCCGCAGGGCCATCGCCATCCAGGCGGAGCGAAGCCTGGCGACCCAGGCGAAGACGCGTGGCAGGAGGGCGGCCATGGACGTCGATGCGAATCCATGGATCTTACGGGCCGCTGGGAGGACGGCCTTGGGCAGCCCAGTCCGCCCGCCATGGGGTTGTTAGCCCAACAGCGCCAGCCCGTCTCGGGCGGCGGCAATCGTGGCGATCAACTGCTGGAGGGCCTCCTCCACCGGCAGGTCCTGGCGTTGGCCATCACCGCGGCAGACCAACTCCACCAGCCCCTGGGCCGCCCCCCGGCCCACCACCAGGCGCCAGGGGATGCCGATCAGGTCGGCATCCTTGAACTTCACACCGGCCCGTTCGTCGCGGTCATCGAGCAGGGCGTCGATGCCGGCGGAGCGGAGCCGCTGGTAGAGCTGCTCCGCCAGGGCAACCTGGCCCGGATCCTGGGCACTGGCGCTCACCACGATCACCTCAAAGGGGGCAATCGCGACCGGCCAACGCAGGCCGTTGCCGTCATGGTTTTGCTCCACCGCGGCCTGGGCCAACCGCGACACGCCAATGCCATAGCAGCCCATCCAGAGGCTTTCCTCCTTGCCGGCTTCGTTGGTGAAACGGGCCTCAAGGGCTTCGGAATACTTGCGACCCAGCTGAAAGATGTGGCCCACCTCGATGCCCCGCACCGCCGTGAGGGCCTGACTCGGGTCGTGGTGGCAGCGGTCTCCCGGCTGGGCGGCCCGCAGATCCACAATCTGCGGCTGCAACTTCAGGCCCTGCCAGCTGGCGCCCACCCTGTGGCTGCCGACCTGGTTGGCGCCGCAGACAAAGGCCTCCAGTTCGGCGGCGGTGGGGTCGGTGAGACGCAGGAATGCCGCCGACCACCGCGGGGACGCAGCTGCGGCGCCCGCAGGGGCCACCCGGGCTTGGCTTGCGCCGACCCCGACAGGATCCTGGGGCTGGCTCAGAAGCGCATCGGGCAGGTCCGGTCCGAGATAGCCCAGGGGGATGGCGTCCAGATCCAGGTGTAGCCCTTCCTTGCCTGCCAATTCGCTGACCAGTTCTCGGGTCAGGGGGTCGATCCCCAGCAGCGCACCATGGCTTTCCGCCAGCCGGGCCGACACGGCGTTGGCCAGTTTCACCTCGTTGAGCTGCTGATCACCGCGCAGGCTGATCAGCAGGGGTTGGCGGTGGCCATTCTCAAACCTGGCCAGCAGCAGCAGCACCTTCACCACCTGGGTGGGATCAAAGCCGTGGGCCTTGGTGAGCTGCTCGATCGTGGTTTGTCCCGGGGTGGCCAGGGACTCACCGGCACCGCCCTCGCGGCTTCCCCCCGGCAGGGGGAGCGGGTCGGGGGGGATCGCAACGGCCCGCTCCTGGTTGGCGGCATAGCTGCCGTCAGGGCTGGTCAGGATCAGGTCTTCACCGGCCTCGGCGGTGACCATGAATTCTTGGCTGGCGGAGCCGCCAATCGCACCGCTGTCGGCCTCAACGGCCACACAGCGCAGACCACAGCGCTGGAAGACGCGGCGATAGGCGCCGTCCATGGCCGCGTAGGTCTGGCGCAGGGAGGCTTCATCGGCATGGAAGGAGTAGGCATCTTTCATGATGAATTCCCTTCCCCGCATCAGGCCGAAGCGCGGCCGGATCTCATCGCGGAATTTGGTCTGGATCTGATAAAGATTCACTGGCAGCTGCCTGTAGGAGCGCAGCAGGTCGGCCGCCAGGGCGGTGATCACCTCTTCATGGGTGGGGCCGAGCCCCAGCTCGCGGCCCTGGCGGTCGATGAGGTGAAACATGATCCCCTCACCGGCGGTGTAGCCCGCCCAGCGGCCGCTGCGCTGCCAGAGGTCGGCGGGCTGGAGCTGGGGGAGCAGGGTCTCGAGGGCGCCGGTGGCATCCATCTCCTGGCGCACGATCGCAGAGATTTTCTGCAGCACGCGCCAGAGCAGGGGCAGATAGGCGTAGATGCCGGAGCCGATGCGACGGATGTAGCCGGCCCGCAGCAACAGCTTGTGGGAAGGGATCTCAGCCTCGGCCGGGTCATCACGCAGCGTCACCAGCAGGAGGCGGGAGACGCGCATGGTCGGCAGCAAAACGGGGTTGGGGCCGGACCCTATCACCGCCCAGCCGGGGGCCCCGGGGGTGGAGCTGGAAGCACAGACTGGCGCCGAATACCTCTGCTAGGTTCCCTAGCTCGATCCAAGCCGTCGCAGGGCTGTCTCATGTTTTCCCCGTCCGGTCCGGCGCCTTCAGGCCCCCAAGGCCACCCCGGCCCCGCCCCTGGGGTGGCTGATCACTCGACCGGCTTGGGCCTGGGATCGGTAGCCGAGGGGACGACTGGGGCCGAGGGCCAGGCGCTGATCCCCATCGATGAGGTGCAAAAGGCGCTCAACCGTTCCCGGGCTTCGGTGTATCGCTACACCAACACCGACCCCCGCAACCTCAACCCCCCCTTCAACCCCCGCAAGCTCAACCCCGAATACCGCAGCGACCAGAAAGAAGCCCTGCTTTTCCATCCCAACGAAGTGGCCCGCTTCGCCCGGGATGTGCTGCGAATTAAAGAGGTGACCGTGGAGGTCCTCAACTCCCCCTCCACGGCCACCCAGCAGCTGCTGGGCGCGATCCTCGAGGAGCTCAAGGCAATCCGCCTTCGCCTCGATGCCATCGACGGTGCGCCCGCCGACCTGGCCGCCCATCGCCAGCAGCACAACCAATCCCGCCCGGCGGCCTAATCCCACTCGGGGCTTTTGGTGCCAGACTGAAACGATCGCCACCTTTGCTGGCCCTCCCTGAGTCCTGGGCCCCCTGCCCTGAAGCTCTCCTCCGTGGTCCACCGTTTTGGACCACCCCCCCATGGATTCTGTTTCCACCACCCTGACCCCTCGCTCCGCCCCCCCCCGTCCGGCCGTTGCTGCCAGCGGTGTCGCCCCCTCTCCCACGGTTGAAGACCTGCCCGAGGGTGATGGGGATCCCCCGAGTTCGGGCCCCGCACCAAGCCTGATTGCCAGCCTGAATGAGCCCAATCCCCTCGGCGAGGGCATCGGTTTTCTTGGCGGTATGGCGATTGCCCTCCTCACGCTGGTCGTTCCCCTGGCCAGTGTGGTAGTCGATCGCAGCGACCAGCCCAACGGCGACCTGCTGCCCGCCCTCCCCACCGCCAGCGCGCGTGATGAACCTCCGCAGCCTGCCCGCATCCCCGGGCCCCGGACTGGTCAATCTCTTGGTGGAGATTCCGGCCGGCAGCCGTAACAAGTACGAGTACAACCCCAATGCCGAGGTGATGGTGCTCGATCGGGTGCTGCACTCCTCGGTGCGCTATCCCTTCGATTACGGCTTCGTGCCCAACACCCTCGACCTCGACGGAACCCCCGTGGATGCAATGGTGATCATGGAGGAGCCCACCTTCGCGGGCTGCCTGATCTGCGCCAGGCCGATCGGGATGCTCGACTTGGTGGAGTCGGGCTTCCGCATCGGCAAGCTGCTCTGCGTGCCCACGGCGGACAGCCGCAAAGACTCCCTGCACAGCATCCGCCAGATCGCACCGAACCAGTTGGCCGATGTGGCCGAGTTCTTCCGCACCTACCGGAACATCGGCGGTGAGGCCAGCACGATCATGGGTTGGTGTGACCAGGACGCGGTGGCGCCGCTACTGGAGCGGTGCACAGCGGCGGCCGCGGCGGCCTAACCGCGGCGCTGCAACAGGAACCCTTCGACATCGAGGGCCTGGAACACCGGGGCGGGATCCCCGAAACCTGCCGCCGCCACCAGGGCCGTCAAGCGCGAGAGGCCGATGGGATGGAGGCCAACCGTCAGAGCGGTCACCGTCTGGGCTGTGACCGTCTGGGCTGGGAGCGATTGGGCTGGGAGCGATTGGTCGGCAGGGCCGGTGGGGGCGCCCCCGGCAGGGTCGGCGAGGCCACTGGCGCGCTGGAACCCCAACCGGGCATCCCGCAGCTGGTTCTGCAGGGGGGATCGCTCGGCCTGCATCAGGTCGACCAGCACCACCTGCCCCCCTGGACGCAAGCTGCGGGCAAGGGCCGTCAGGAAGGCCAGCTTGCTGCCGTCATCGGGAAGGGATTGGAGCACCAGCACCGCCAAGGCCCCATCAAAGCGGGCCTGGGCAGCCAGATCTTCCAGCGTGCCGTGGTGCCAGTCGATGCTGCCGTCGCCGCCAAGCCGGGCCCGGGCCAGCCCCAGCATCGCGGCGGAGGGATCAAGCCCGGTGAGTTGCCAGTCGGGCCGCTGGGCCCGGGCCTCCAACAGTTCGGCGCCACTGCCACAGCCCGCCACCAACACCTCGGCGCCCGGGGCGCCCGCCAGGGGAGAGGACGCCAGCAGGGCCACCCCAAGCCTGGCCAGACTGGCGTAGCCAGGGATCAGCCGGGACACGATGCGGTCGTAGCTGGCTTCCCCTTGCTCCGCTCCAGGCCCCCCATCCGCTGCTGAGGGGGCTGCTGAGGAGCCTGCGGAGAGGGGGCCGCGGTCCGCCGCGCCGTTTGCCAGTGTCACGGTCCTGTTGTGGAGAATCCCCAGCCTAGGAAGCCTCTCCTGGCTGACCCATCGCCAAAAAATCGCCAACAATCCGTGCATCAGGCCGCACCGATGGCGAAGCGGTGAGGCACGGCGTGCCCTAAGTTGGGCGACGCCGTCACCCCGGATCGACCGTGCCCACCATCCGTTTCGAACAGGAAGGCCAGCAGGTTGGGTGCATTGAGGGTGCCAACCTCCGCAAGGCGGCCCTGGATGCGGGCATCAACCCCTACAAGGGCCTCAACAATTTCAACAACTGCGGTGGCATCGGTCAGTGCGGCACCTGTGTGATGGAAGTGCTCGAGGGGGCCCGCAACCTCTCCCCCCGCAGCGATGTGGAGGAGGTCTACCTGGCCGACCGTCCGGCCAACTACCGCCTCAGCTGCCGCACCAGCGTCAATGGCGACGTGACCGTGCGCACCCGCCCCTCCGAAGGGGTGGGCAAGGGCTCCAACAGCCTGGTGGGTGCCCTCAAGGCCTTGGTGGGCAAGTAACCCAGGCCACGCCAACTTGGCCCACCTCCAGCCCCGCCTGTACAGCTATGCCGCCTGTGGCACCTGCCGCAAAGCCTTGGCTTGGCTGAAACTGCAGGGCATGAGTGCCGAGCTGATCGACATCACCACCACGCCGCCCTCGCGGGCCGAGTTGGAGGATGCCATGCAGCAACTAGGGGGCCGCTCGCGCCTCTTCAACACCAGCGGCCAGAGCTATCGGGCCCTCGGCGCTGAACGGGTGCGGTCCATGGACGACGGGGCAGCCCTCGATGCCCTTGCCAGGGACGGACGGCTGATCAAACGCCCCTTCCTGATCACTCCAAACGGGCGGATCACCACGGGTTTTCGCCAGGAGGAATGGGCGGACCTTCTCGCTGTTGGGGCGGGAGATTCATAGGGCCGCCCGAAGGGGAAGCCGAACGGTCGCTGCCCACGATCAGCTGGTCGAGTTCCTCGATCAGGCCCCCCACGCCAGCCCGGTTGATCTGGCCCACGTAGGTGCGCTTCACCTCCTCCAGCAGGGCACAGAGCAGGTCCTGGGAACGCTGCAGGGCCGGCCCGGATTCCAGGGCGGCCGCCAGCTCCTCCCAGAAGCGATCCACGAAACGCTGCAGCAGTTCCAGTTGCTCATCGTCCCGGCGGCCCAAGCGGGCACCGGTGGTGCGGGTGAGGTCGAGCAGACTCTCCACCACCCCGCCGGCTAGCTGACGACTGAGGCCCTTTTCTACCCCCAGCAGAGGCTCGAGTTGGCGCAAGGGAGGCGGCACGATCGTCGATTGGAGGCTCTTTTGCAGGGCATGGCCCAGCACCCCCTCCAGCTCCGGCGCCAAGCGCGGCACCACCTGGACCAGCAGCAGGGGGGCCCAGATCCGAACCAGTTCCACCACCTCCCGCTGCTCATGACTCACCACGGTCTGATGGCTGCGGAGGCCCCGGATCCGCTCGGGCCAACGGCGGGAGCGCACCAGCTGCTGAAGGCCATCCACCAGCTGAAGCGCCAGCACCTCAAACAGCTCCACCGCCAATAGGGCCACCACCCCACGGCTCACCACCGCCCGGAGCGGCTCAATCGTGATCAGCCCACTGGTCTGGAGCCGTTCGAGCACCGGGGCCACCCGCATCCAGCGCCAGAAGGGCAGCAGCAGGGGCAGATCAATCCAGCGCCGCAAGAAGGCCTCCCTCCAGCCCAAACCCGGTAGCCGCCGCCGCAGGCGCACCGCCCGCAGCACGATGTCGAAAGCGAAGACGCTCTGGAAGACCAGCAGGTCGATGCGCCAGAAATGGTCGGTGGGCCGGCCGTTCTCATCGATCGATCGCCAATAGTTGGTGGCCACCAGGGGCAGCACCTGGGCCTTCCAGAAGCGCCGTTCCTCCGACCAGCTGTGGCTGGCCAACCAAGCGGGGCTCAGGAGCAGCTCCGCCGCCTGCTTGGCGGAATCACGGTCGGCCCGGCGCCGCAGACGGGCCTTGATCTTTTCGAGGGTGCCGGTGGCGCCGGAGGCCTGGAAGGGATTGGTATCGATCATCTGCTCGGTGGCCTCCACCTGGCGCTGCAGCAGCGCCAGCTGGGCAGGGGTGAGGGCCAGCAGCGGCGCGGCTGGGGCCACACCGGCCCCTAGGGCTGCATCCAGCTGATCAAACTGACGCAAATAGGCACTCGTTTCGCGATGGGGCTCGATGCCCTTGATCGGATCCACCCAGGGGGTGATGTCGGGCAGCAGGCTGAGGGGTACCGCCAGGGGCACCGAGGGAATCGGATAGAGATTGCGCTGCAACCAGAAGGTTCGCAGAGGCACGTAGGTGAGGTGGAAGACCACCAAGAGGAGATTGAGGGCCGCCCAGAGGGCCACGAAGCGGTCCCATTGGCGGCCCAGGCGGCTGCCAAGGCGGGGACGGCTGTCGTGCCAGCGGGGCCGGGCCATCGCGAAGGGATCCCGCAGGGGTGTGTCTAATCTGCCTGGCGACGACGGCCACCGCAGCAGGAGTGCCTTGACGCCCATCGAAACGCCAGGGGAAACGCCAGGGGAACGACCCCGGCCACCCTCCAGCGCCAGGCCAAGCGCCCCCTCCAACGGCTCCGCTGGTCGCCATCCATCCCCCGAGCAAGGGGAGAGTCCGTGGGAGTTCTGGCGGAGCGTGCTGATCACCCTCGCCATAGCCCTGGGAATTCGCCAGTACCTGGTCGAAGCGCGCTACATCCCCTCCGGTTCGATGCTCCCCGGCCTGCAGCTGCAGGACCGGCTATTGGTCGAAAAACTCAGTTACCGCAACCGGGCTCCCCGCCGCGGCGAGATCGTCGTGTTCCACGCACCCCACCATTTCGATCCGGTGCTGAAGGCCCAGGGAAGTGAGGGGGGGCCACTGCAGTGCCTGCTGGTCAACCTGCCCTTGATCGGCTCCATGCCCGGTCTGCAGCAACCCGCCTGCGATGCCTTCATCAAACGGGTGATCGCCCTGCCGGGCGAACGGCTGGTGGTGGATCCCCGCGGAAGGGTCACGATCAATGGCAAGGCCCTGGCCGAGCCTTACGTCAAGAACTACTGCCCGGTTGACGAGCGCGGCATGGGCCCCTGCCGCACCCTCAACGTGCTGGTGCCAGCGGATCGGGTAGTGGTCCTGGGCGATAACCGGGCTAACTCCTGGGACGGCCGCTTCTGGCCAGGGGGACCCTTACTGCCTAGAACCGAAATCATCGGAAGGGCCTTCTTCCGCTTCTTCCCCTTCAATGCGTTCGGATCCCTGGAACCAACCAATCCTTCGGCGCCGTGATTCCGGCCGCCACCACCCGCCCCTGACCCCTTAGACCCCCACCCCCGGGCCGGTTGGCGGCGAGGGAAGGATCGGGACCTGGGCCAAATCCAGTCGGCATGGTGGGATCAAACAGAATCCAGTCGTCGCTGCCGGGACTCAGGCGGGAGGGTTCCAGGCCGAGGAAGCGGCACGGTCCCCAGCAGAGGGCGCCCCAGAGCTGGGCGGGCGTCCACCCCCGGGCCTGCACCAGTTCTGCCCAGAGCAGGGGAAGCACCAGACCATGGCCGGCCACGCCGGGTCGCCGCTGATCAATGGGCAGCAGTCGCTCCTCAGGATCCAGGGCCTCATGGTGCACCCCAACGGCCGTGAGGGTGCCATCGGCCAGGGCCTCGATCAGGGCCTCCCGATCGCCAGGGCCGCCAAGGGACGGCACCAGGCGCCAACCTTCAGCGCTGGGATCGAGCCGTCCGCTGTCGGCAACCAGGTGCCACCACCCCACGCTGGCCAGCGGCGACTGCGACCCGCCGCGCAGCAGAGCCACCCCCTCGGCGGTGGAGACGTTCATCAGCCGCAATGGGGCCGAGGGGAGGGCGGCTGCGAGGGTCAGCAGGGCCTGGAGGGGCAGGATCTCGCTGAGCGGCGGGTCCACGGGCCAGCCGGCCCGCAGCGCTTCCACCCGCTCGCGCACAAACCCCTGGCCGGTGAGGCTGGCGTCGCGGGGGGCCACCAACACCGGCTGCTGGCCCATCTCGGCGAGCCGCAGACCCCGTTCCAGCAGGGCTAGCGGTGGAAGCCCCGAACCCGCCGCCAACCCGCAGGCTCCGGCGGCGAGCAGATCGCTGTGGGGGGCGAGGTCTTGGTCGGCCCCCGCCTGGCTGAAGGCGCCCCAGAGCAGCAGCCGCAGCGGGGCAGGCCAGGAAAGATCCAGGGCCTCGGGACGGTCGCGCCAGGGGGTGGCCCAGGGCAGCAGGGCAACCGTGCCGTAGCCCCCAGCCCGGGCGGCCTCGGCCAGGCTAACCAGGGTTTCGGCCCGGCCCAGGCGGGCATCCTCAAGCACGCTGTGGGGATCCACAAGGGCTGGACCGAGCCAGAGATGGGAGGCATCAAGCTCCACCTGGGGCTGCGACCCGGGCCCGGAAGGATCCCCGGCCTGGCCCGGGCCGATCGCCACCAGCCGGCGGCCCTCCAACAGCACATCGGCCCGCCGGGTAGGCCGCTCGGGTCCCTCCAGCAGGTTCACCTGCCGCAGCAGCACAATGACGGGAACAGGGGCTGCGAACATGGTCAAAGTCAGAGGGCGCCGGCGGCGGTGCGGTCGAACACGCCACCGAGGTGGCCGGTGAGATTGAGGCAGGCCACCACGGGGGTGCCATCCGCCCCGTTGGGGTAGTCGATCACGGTGACCCCACCGTTGCCCTGCTTCACGGCCCAGATGTCGGCCGGGGTGAGGCCCAGCAGGGCGCAGAGGATCGTCTTGTTGACGGCGTCGTGGGCCACGACCAGGGCCGTTTCGTGGGGGTCCAGGGAGGCCACGATCCGATTCCAGGTCGCCATGGAGCGGTCCCACACCTGCTGGATCGTTTCGCCCTCAGGCATCTGAACCGTCTCGGGAGCCCGTTTCCAGTCGTCGAGCAAAGCGGGCCATCCCGCCGCGATCTCGCTCTCCAGGCAGCCTTCCCAGAGGCCATGACCGATCTCCATCAGGCCACGGCTGCTGGTGAGCGGAACCCCCGGATGGGCAGCCAGGATCGCCTCGGCGGTCTGGCGCGGCCGGGCCATGGAGCTGGTGTAGGCCCGCTGGATCGGCACGGCGGCCAGGAAAGCCCGGGCTGCCTCCGCCTGGGCCCTGCCATTGGCATTGAGGGGGATGTCGATCTGGCCCTGGAAGCGCCCCTGGCGGTTCCAATCGGTCTCGCCATGGCGCACCAACAGCAACCGAGGTCCTGGGCCCTTCGGCGGCAGGGGATCCTCCAGATGGGCGGTGCCGTTGTGGGATTCGATCTGCACATCGAGCCCACCGCCGCTGGCACGGCTGATGTTGAGCACGGAGATGGCGGCATTGTCGAGGCGGAGCCGGCGAAAGCCGGAGGCCGGCAGACCCAGCAGTCGCAGCATCAGGCAGCGCAGGATGGCGTTGTGGGCCACCACCAACACGGTGTCGGTGCGATCGGAATCCAGGCTGCCAGCGTGATCTTCCAGCAGGCGATCGGCGAAGCGCCCGGCCTGCTCCATCAACTCGGCTAAGGGGTTGTAGCGGCGTCCCTCGGGGTGGTCCAGTTCCATCGTTTCTGGAGCCTCCCGCCAGCGGCGTTCCTGCTCCGGATGGCGGGCCCTGAGCTGCTCGCGCCGCAGGCCGCTCCAGGGCGCCAGATCGATCTCCAGCAGCTCATCGACATGGAGGGGATCCTGGGGGGAACCATGGGCCGCCAACAGCAGGGCCGCCGTCTGGCGAGCCCGCTGCAACGGCGAGCTGTAAACAGCTGCCAGGGGCACCTCGGCCAGGGCGTTGCCGGTGCGGCGGGCCTGCTCAGCCCCCTGGTCGGAGAGGGTGGAGAGGTCGTCACGGCCCTGGATGCGCTGGTCCAGGTTGAAGCTGCTCAGGCCATGGCGAACGAGCACGATCCGAAGGGGCACGGGCCTTGCGCCGCAGGGCTTCCCATCGTATGGGAGCGCTCCATCGGGCCGACCGGCCATCGGGGGCGCCAGCTGGGACCGTTCCGGGAGACGGTGATCCGGGGTCGCGATCGCAATGGACGGGCAGGAAGAATGGCCAAGCAGCGATCTCGCCGAGGCCTAGCGGTTGAACCCACCCCCTTCCGGGCCCCTCCCAGCGCCTCCAACCGGGGCCGCCCCGAGCTGGAAGGTGCTGCTGGCCCTGCTCAGCCTCTCCCTCAGCGCCCTGCTCTGGTTGGAAGGGCTGGCCGGCAGCCTCAAGCAGCCCTCGGTCAACCGGGACCTGGATCTGCACCAGCTGGAGCTGGCCACCCTGCTGGAGGGCACGATTCCCCAACCCCTGGCCGCCACCCTGTTGGGGGAGAAGCCCCGCGACCTGCTCACAGCCGAGCTCCAGCGCCAGATCAGCCAGGCCGATCCGCCGGCGCCGGCGGTGCAGCGGCTGGAGCTGGCCCTGCTGCAACGGGGGGATGTCCAGGCCGATGGCGACCAGACCCTTCGGGACCTGGCCGCGATGGTGGATGCCCCTCGTCGGCCCCTGCTGGAGGCCCTACTCAGCGGTCAAAGGCTTTCACCCCAGGAGCAGAACCGGCTGCTGGCCCCCTGGAAGGCCCCCACCCTTCTGGCCCAGCTGAGCTGTGAACAGCTGGGCGGGCCCGAGCAGAGCTGCCCCGCCGCCCGCCAGCGCCGGGGGCTGCTCCTGCGCCTGATCGGCGTCAACCTGGTGCCGGTGGTGCTGTTGCTGCTGGGGGTGGGCCTGCTGATCCGGGAGCTCTGGCTGCTGCGCAGCGGCCGGTTGGCTGCCGCGCCGCCCCTGGTGGGCCCGCCCCTGACCCTGGTCGACACCACCCTGGTGATCGCCGGTGGCTTCGTGCTGATCGGCGAGGTGCTCCTGCCCGAAATGCTGCAGCCCCCCCTCCAGCTCGCCCTGCAGCGCCTCACCCCCAACCCGGCCCTGGGCCAGGGGCTTCAGGTGTTGCTGCTCTATCTCAGCCTCACCGTGGCGCCCCTGCTGCTGCTCTGGCGCCTGCTGCCGGCCCAGGGGGCACCGGCGGAGGGCTGGCTCCAGTGGCGCTGGCGACCCACGGCCACGGCGGCCAGGCAGGCCGCCAAGATGCTGCTGCTGGTATTGCCGCCGGTGGCCCTGAGCGGCTGGCTGGTCGACACCCTCTGGAGCGATCCGGGTGGCAGCAACCCCATGCTCGACCTGGTACTCACCGGCACCGACCGCGTTGCCCTGGCCTGCTTTGCCTTCACGGCGATGGTGGCGGCCCCCCTGTTTGAAGAAACCCTGTTTCGGGGCGTTCTGCTGCCGGTACTCGGTCGCTGGATCGGGGGGGGCCTGGCCGTGGTGGTGAGTGCGGCTTTGTTTGCAGCCGCACACCTGAGCCTGGCGGAGCTGGTGCCCCTCTTTGTGCTGGGCTGTGGCCTGGGCCTGTTGCGACTCCGCAGTGGAAGGCTGGCTTCCTCCGTGCTGATGCATGCCCTCTGGAACGGCCTGACCTTCGCGAATCTGCTGCTTCTGGCCAGCTAAATCGCTGGGGCCGGCGGCTTGCTGCCGACCGCGATGGATGGTTCACTTGCGCAGCGCAGAACGGCATCCTTGGTCGCCATCCTTTCCACCGAGCAGCAGCGGAGCCAACCCCAGGCTCGGCCCAACCCGCGCCGATCGCTGCAGCTGGTGCAGGGATCATTGTCCGCCCGCCGCGTTGAGCGGCAGTCGCCCCTACTGGCGGGCCTGCATCGCGTCAGCACCGGCGTTCTGGCCGGCCTGGGGCTTTCGGTGTTGGGCCTGAGCGCGCTCAGTCTCCACTGGCAGAATGTCTTCTCTGGTAATTACGCCCAACTGCAGGCCTCCCGGACCTTGGAGCAGAAGCTCCAGGAATCGGCGGCCCTGCTCGAGCACCACCATCTGGCGGCGGTCCGCCGTCCAGGCCAGCTGGTGCCCACCAGCAGCGAAAAGCTCATCCATCTTCAGCGCCCCCCCCTCAAGCCGCCCGCCTCACCCCTTTCCATCCTGGCGGTCCTTCCCCAGCAAGCGATTCCAGCGGGTTATTGATGGCGCGAACCTCCACCCGCCGCCATCCCCCGGCCGGAGCCGGATCGCTCGAACGCCGCCGCCCCGCCGAACGGACCAAGCGCCCCGGCGGCCATGCCGTGGTGGAGGAGATCCAGCCTTGCTCGCCGCAGCGGCTGATGATGGTGTTTCTGGTGCTCTGCACCGCCCTGGCCGGCCTGGCCGGGAGACTGGCCTGGCTGCAGATCGTGGATGGTCAACGGTTGCAGGCCAAAGCTCGCTCCATCCAGACCCTCTCCATCGATCCGATCGGTGAGCGCCGCACCGTGGTCGACCGCACGGGCCGTCTGGTGGCCATCGACGAAGAGCGCTATACCCTCTGGGCCCACCCCCGCTACTTCAACCTCCCGGGCGACGCTCCCCAGCTGGTGCGACCTGCCGCCGATGTGGCGGCGAAGCTGGCCGTCGTGCTGGCCCAACCGGCCGACCAGCTGCTTCGCAGCATCGGCGATCGGCGCACCGGCGTGAAGCTCGCCACCAACCTCGATCCGGAAACCGCCGCCCGGATCCGCAAGCTCGGGATCAGCGGCCTCGATCTGGAGGCCTACCCCCAGCGGGTCTATCCCCAGGGCAGCCTGTTCGCCAACGTGGTCGGCTTCCTCAACCTGGAGCGGCAGCCCCAGGCGGGTCTGGAGCAAAGCCGCGACCGCGACCTGAGGCGCCAGGAATCGCGGCTCACCCTGCGGCGTGGCGGTGACGGCACCCCCCTGCCCGATGGCCTGATGGCCGGGTCGCTCTATGGCGATGATCTCCGCCTCCAGCTCACCCTCGATGCCCGCCTCCAGCAGGTGGCCCAGCAGGCCCTGGCCAAGCAGGTGAAGCAGTGGAGCGCCAAGCGGGGCGTCGCCCTGGTGATCGATTCCCGTAACGGCGAACTGCTGGCTTTGGCGTCCAGCCCCACCTACGACCCCAACCGCTACTGGAAGTACGACCCCGGACTATTCCGCGAATGGTCCGTGCAGGACCTCTACGAACCGGGCTCCACCTTCAAGCCGATCAACCTCGCCTTGGCCCTGCAGGAGAAGGCAATTGATCCCCGTGGCAGCGTCTACGACAGCGGGCAACTCACGATCGGCGGCTGGCCGATCTTCAACGCCGACCACAGCGGCCACGGTCAGATTGACTTCCCCACCGTGTTGCAGGTGTCGAGCAACGTGGGGATGGTGCAGGCCATGGCGCACCTCAACCGCAGCCGGTATTGGCATTGGCTCCATACCCTCGGCATCGATGAAGTGCCCGATACCGACCTTCCCGGCGCCGTCGCAGGTCAGCTGAAGAGCCGCTCCGAATTCATTGGTGGCGCCATCGAACCCGCCACAGCCGCCTTCGGCCAGGGGTTCTCCCTCACGCCGCTGAAGCTGATCCAGCTGCACGCCATGCTCGCCAATGGGGGCCGCCTGGTGAGCCCCCACATCACGCGTGGTTTGCGCTCCGGCGATGCCCTCGCCAACCACGGGACCCCCACCGGCGTGCAGCTGCTGGATCCCAAGGTGACTCGCACCGTGATCGATTGGATGGAAACGGTGGTGCAGAAGGGCAGTGGCAAGGGATTGCATATCCCCGGCTACCGCATCGGCGGCAAGACGGGCACTGCCCAGAAAGCCCACAACGGCGTCTACATCCCCGGCGCCCGCATCTGCAGCTTTGTGGCCGTGCTGCCAGTGGAAAACCCCCGCTTCGTGGTGCTGGTGGTGGTGGATGAGCCCCAGGGCGGCAATGCCTACGGGTCCACCGTGGCGGTCCCGGTGGCGCGCCAGATCGTCGAGGCCCTGCTGGTGCTTGAGCAGATCCCCCCCAGCCAGCCGCTGGCGACCATGCCGAAATCAGCACCCACCCTCTGAAAGCCGGCGACAAGGGCGAGCCCTCTGGCTAACTTGCGGGTCGATCAGTCCCTGCCTGGCGCAGGCGAATGCGATGGCCAACCTGCTCGATCAACTGGCCGCCATGACCGTGGTGGTTGCCGACACCGGTGACATCGATGCGATTCGCCAGTTCACCCCCCGGGATGCCACCACCAACCCATCGCTCATCTTGGCGGCAGCCCAGATCCCGGCCTACCAGGACCTGATCGACCGCTCCCTGCGGGAATCCCGGCAGGCCATCGGCGCTGAAGCCGGGGCCGATGCGGTGGTGGCCGAGGCGCTCGACGAGATCAGCGTGACCTTCGGCAAGGAAATCCTCAAGATTGTGCCGGGTCGGGTCTCCACGGAGGTGGATGCCCGGCTCAGCTACGACACCGAAGCCACCGTGGCCAAGGCCCGCAAACTGATCGGGCTCTACGGCCAGGCGGGCATCGAGCGGGAGAGGGTGCTGATCAAGATCGCCTCCACCTGGGAGGGGATCCGGGCCGCCGAGCGTCTGGAGCAGGAGGGCATTCACTGCAATCTCACCCTGCTGTTTGGCTTTGCCCAGGCCGTGGCCTGCGCGGAAGCCGGCGTGACCCTGATCTCCCCCTTCGTGGGACGCATCCTCGACTGGTACAAAAAGAGCACCGGTCGCGACAGCTATCCAGGGCCGGAAGATCCCGGGGTGATCTCGGTGAGCCGCATCTTCAACTACTACAAGACCTATGGCTACCGCACCGAGGTGATGGGGGCCAGCTTCCGCAACATCGACGAGATCATTGAACTGGCGGGCTGCGACCTGCTCACGATCGCCCCCTCCCTGATGGATCAGCTGCGGGCCAGCGAGGGACTACTCGAGCGCCGGCTGGATGGGTCCAAGCCCGGCCCCAGCGAAGGGCGCATCAGCCTGGATGAAGCCGGCTTCCGGACCTTGATGGCCGGGGATGCCATGTCAAGCGAAAAACTCGATGAGGGCATCCGGGGCTTCTCCAAGGCCATTGAAACCCTCGAGGCCCAATTAGCCCACCGGCTGGTGGAACTGGAGGGTGGCGCCGCTTTCACCCACGCCGTCCACGAAATTTTCCTTCTCAACGACCTCGACGGAGACGGCTGCATCACCCGCGAGGAATGGTTGGGCAGCGATGCCGTGTTCGATGCCCTCGACACCGACAAGGACGGCCGGCTGGCACCCGAGGACGTGCGCGGCGGCCTCGGGGCGCCCCTGGCCCTCAGTCGCTAAGAGGGCGCTGAAAAGGCGCTGACGCAATACCCCCGCATCAGTTCAGCCATTCGTTAACCAAGATTCTGAGGCGATGCCTCAGACTTTCTCTACCTCAGCGCCCGCCGCCGTGCACGCCCTTGACACCATGCGCGCCCTCGCCAGCACCGGCGAGGTGATGGATGTGGAACCCGGCACCTTGATCTTCCGTGCCGGCGAGTCGGGTGATTGCATGTTCGGCCTGCTGGAGGGCACCGTGGAGCTGAGCTGGAACGGTGATAGTGGCCACGAAAAACTGCAGGCCGGCGATGTCTTCGGAGCCGGGGCCCTGGTGACCCAGGACCACCGCCGCTATGGCAACGCCAAGGCCCTCACCCCCTGCCGTGTGCTGGTGATGAACCGCGAGAAGTTCCTCTTCGCCGTGCAGGAGTCGCCAATGTTTGCCATCGAACTGCTCGGTTCGATCGACCAGCGGCTGCGCGATCTGAAGGACTGCACCCGCCCCTGAGTCCGCAACTTGCCCGGCGGCCAAAGCGGGGGGCTTTAGCCCCCTTCAGCCGCGCTGGAACAGCAGCCGTTTGATCACCCGCTGGGCAATATCGCCATAACCCATCTCGCCGGACAGGATCTGGGCGATCCGCTGGGGGGCCGTGGGCCGCTTGATGCCGAGTTGATAGCCCACCTTCGGCACCCGGTAGAACACCTGGGCGATGCGCTTCCCCCAGGCCATCGAGTCACCCCATTCGGAGCGGATCGCGCTGGTGTAGGCCGCCAGGGCCGCCCGATCGCCCCCCAGCCAGAGGTCCATGGCAGCCCCTGCCCGGCAACCACTCATCAGGGAGGGTCGAAGGCCCTCGGCCAAAAAGGGGTCGCAGAGGGAGGCCGCATCGCCCACCACCACCACGCCGTCGCCATGCAGCGGGTAGTGGCCATTCCAGATCCGCAGCCGCCCCTGGCGGCGCTGCCCGGCATCCGGCGGTAGGCCCAGGCTCGGCAGCAGGGCGGCCAGCACGGCATGGCTATCGGCCTGCTGTTGGCCGATGAAGGTACCCACCCCGATGCTGGTACCGCCCTGGCGGGGGAAGGCCCAGCAGAAACCATGGTGCACCAGTCCGAAATCGAAGCGGGCCGTATCGGGTTCACTGACCGCCCCCTCCACCTCCACCGAAACCGTGGCTGCGAAACGGGGCCGTTCGGGGCCGAGACCCAGGGCCGCGGCATGGAGGGAACCGGAGCCATCGGCCACCACCAAGGCCGGAGCACTCAGGGTTTCGCCACCGGCCAAGCGCACCTTCCAGAGGCCCGCCTCCCGGCCGATCGCATCGGCGGTGGCACTGCAGCGCAGCTGGCAGCCCGCCTCCCGGGCCCGCTCCACCAGAAAGGCATCCAGGTTCCGACGCCGCACGATCCAGAAGGGCGCATCGCCGGGCAGGTCGGCCATCACCGGATCGGTGAGCGACCAACTGAACCGCACCCGGCGGATCACCTGATCCACCGCCGGCCCTAGGTCGAAGGGAAAGAGCCGCTGCACCGAGGCTGCCATGCCACCGCCGCAGGGGTTAGCCAGTCCCGGGGCCTCCTGTCGCTCAAGAAGCAGAACCCGGCGGCCGGCATTGGCCAACTGAAAGGACGCTGAGGCACCGGCGGGACCGGCACCAACAACGATGACATCGGCGGAGGGGGCGCTCACACCTTCAGAATCTCGGCTTCTTTCGTCGCCAAATTCTTCTCCAGCTCGGCGATATAGCGGTCGGTGAGCTTCTGAACCTTCTCCTGATCGTCGCGGCTCTGATCTTCGG
>DAIQNM010000017.1:0-20740 GCA_036788375.1 Cyanobium sp. CTOTU6536
GGTGCTGCTCAGCAGCCAGAACCTCGATGAGCTTCAGCGCCGCCTCGACGCCATCACGGGCGTGCGCCTCAGCGCCAGACCCAACGGGACCTTGGAGCAAACCCGCCAGGAGGTGCGGATGTCGCTGCTGGACGAGCGCCAGCGGGTTCGCGCCCGGCTTGGCAGCAATGCCGCCCAGGCCCGCAGCCAGTTTGTGCGGCGGGCCATCCAGAACGCTGGCCTGGCGACCTTGCTGGGGCTGATGCTCACCTGGATGCGCTCCGGCGCCATGCACGAAATGGAACTCAGCTCCACCTACCTGGCCTGGGTGATCGCGACGGATCCCGAGGCCCACAACATCGGCGGCCTCAAAGACCTCGCCGAGTTCCAGAAACGATGTCTGGCCAGCTCCTATCTCGGCCTGATCGGCAGGTTTGTGCAGAAAGAAGACCAGGAGGCCGCAACAGAGCCGAACCGCCCGATAACGGAACCAATGAACGCCCCCACGGCCGCCCCCGCGCCGCTTCCACCGGCACCATGGGAACCCACAACCATTCGCTCCGAGGCGTGGCGGCGCAGGTCGGGCCTATTCCAGGGCGAGCAGGTGATGGAGCCCCTGATCAGGGACGAGCAGACCGATGACGACGATCTAGGCGAGAGCGAAGCCTCTCCCTGGCAGACGCGGCGCAGGCTCAGGGAACGCGAACGGATGCGGATCGCCCTGGAGCAATTCGGCACCATGGGTGGTGCCTATGGTCCGAATCATCCTTCCGAGCAGGAGTTCAACGCTGAGCGGCAAGTCGGGCGGCCCAGCCCACGGCAACTACGCCGCCATCGCGAGGCCATGGAGCGGTTCGCAGCCCAATTTGACCAAACCCATGGCGGCGAATTCTCCGAACCCTCACACCAAGACCATCCCGACCTGGAGCCACGCAGCGGGCCCGATCAACCAACCCAGAGTTAGAACTTATGGGTAGGGAGGGAGGTGGGCAGCCCCGATAGAACCGGTCCGCCAAGCATGGTGCCGTAGTGGCTGAGGGCCAGCTGTTTTTTATGGCTGGAGCGTTGATGAGCCAGGCTCAACAGCTTGCCGGTGCTGGGATGGAGGGCCGGGGGCTGGCTGGAGGCCAGGCTGGTGCGGCGACGAAGACGACGGGAATAGAGCAGCACGGCGCTCGTGCCGGTGATCGGCATGGGAGCGGGGACTTCTGTGGTTGTGAAGCCCTTGATGGTCAGCATACCTGGATCGCCGGTATTATCGGTAGTGTTGATGCTGAAAGAAAGGGTTGCGCCGGGAGGCACGTAGGCAACAGATCCATAATCTTGATAGAGAGTTCCGAAATCAGAAGTGTAGGAATAGGTATTCGGTGAGGTGCCGTTAGGTGAGATAAAACCTGGATTAACCAGAAAGCTCACATTTTGGTTGGCACCTGGAGGCGAGGTAAGATTGGTTGCAGTGAACGACCAATTGAACGAAACCAGATACGGTCGCCAATAGGTGTTGGTAAACACGAGGGTGGAAGACCTCGCGGTATTGGAAACGACGCCGCCACCGGGCACATCAACCGTTGAGCCAATGAGGTTCACATCATTGTTATCGCCTGTAGGGGTGTAAGCGGCGATACAAGCAACATCATTGGATCCAGGGTTTTCGACCCCACTCCCACTGCACATGAATGCGCTGTAAGCAAGCGTCTCGTCCACAAGGCCACCAGTGGTGTTGACCACAAGCCAGTTTTGAGGATTAAACGGCGTGGTGAAGCCAGCTTCGGCATGGGCTGCCGGGGCCGCCAAGCCCAGGACAGGCAAGGCCAGCAGCTGCAGGAGGCGGAGCCGAACCTTGGAACGGCCCGATGGAGCTGTCATGGATGCGCTGAAAAGGGGATGGGAATGGGGCGACGTCGATGCCGCATGAGTCGTATTGTTGCATTATAATGCAAATAGTGCGGGCCATGGCCGGGTACGGGCGCCGATGGCGGCGGAAAACCGGCCGAGCCCCTTGGGGCCAGGCTTCGAGAGCCAGGTCCAATGCCACCCATTAGGTGGTGGAGAAGAAGGGTGTGGTCACCTGGCCCACGGCAACGCCGGTCAGACCGCTGCCCATCCGGATGAACAGGTCGGCGCTGGAATTGGCTGAGTTTCCGGCAGCCACCATCAGGTAGGTGGTGGCGAAAAACGCTCCGGTGGCTTTGTAGGAGAAGAGCACGGCATCGCCGCTGGCCATGGCCTGGTTACCAGCCAGGGCACGGTTCTTGTCCACATAGAGCGAGGTGATCGCCGCATCGATCGTGGTGGCGGTGATGGCGCCCGCATTGAAGAAACTGCCGGGAAGGGAAGGCAATTTGATGCGATCGGAACCGAGGTCGAAGTTCACGATGTAGTCCTGATTGGTGGTGCCTCGGGTTGATTCACTCAAGCTGCCGTACTCGAAGGTGTCGCTGCCGGTGCCACCGTTGAGCTGGTCGCCTCCCATGCCACCTTTGAGACGATCATTCCCGATACCACCGGTGATGAGGTCACTAGCGCTACCACCAATCAGGGTGTCGTTGTAGGCGGTGCCGGTCAGGGTAACGGCGGTGGTACTGGTGGAATTATCGATCAACTTGCCGGAGGCATCGTTGTTCACGATGGTCACGGTGCCGGTCGAATCCGTGGGGCTGAGCGTGGCGTTGGTGACAGCGGTGAGCTGCACGTAGAAGTTTTCGTTTGCTTCCAGGGTGTTATCACCATTGATCGTGATGTTGACGTTGGCGGTGGTGCTGTTGGCCGCGATCACCGCTGTGCCGCTGGCGGCCACGTAGTCGGAGCCTGCGGTGGCGGTGGCATTCGGCAGGGATCCACCGGGGCTGGACGTGGTTGTCCATTGCACCGAGACGTCTTGGCTATAGGCCTGGCTGAGGGTTAACCGCAGCGTGGCTGTTGAGGTGGTGCCGGCTATGCCCTCCACAAGACTGGTGCTGTTGATGCTGACCACGGGCAGGCTCACGGGAGCAGCTGCCCCATCGTTGTCAACAAGCAGGGCACCGGCGCTGTAAATGGTGGCGAGGGTGTAATCGAAAGGCTTGACCAAGTAGGCATTGAGGCTGCGGGAGCCGTTCACAATGCTGTTGTTGATCGTATTCAGCGTCAGGGTGGCGGTGGTCGCCCCGGCGGCAAAGATCACCGTGCCCTTGCCAGTGATTGGGTTGTAGCCAGCTGGGTAGGCGTAATCCACGCCGCCAAGCGAGGTGCCGCCGAGGGTATAGGAGGCGATCAGTTCCGGCAGGTTGGCGGCCAGCACCCCAGTGGCCGGGGTGCGGGTGAAGGTGAACACCGTAGGAGTGGCGCTGATCGTGCCATTGGCACCGTTGTCTTCGGCGCCATTGGTGGTGAGAGCCGCGGAGAGGGTGCCGAGGTTTGTCAGCGTTCCGATCGTGAGTTCAGCGCTGCTGGTGTCGGTGGCGGTGAGGCTGCTATTGGCACTGGTCACCATGGCCACGATGTTGTAGGAGTTGCCCAATACGAAGTTGGGCAGGCTGCCGGAGGTGGGTGTTGCGCTCCCCAGGTTGATGCTCCAGCTCGTGCCACCGCCCGTTGGCTGCACGTTGTCGTACACCGCGGATGTCGTGCCATCGCTCACCGTCACGGTGAGTTTTTCGCCGGCGCGGAGTTGGACGCCACCGGTGATCGGGCTGCTGGGTTTGCCGTTGGCCAGGCCCGTGGTGAGGGGGTTCACCGTGGGGGTGTTGGGGGTAGGCGTACTGACCACCAAGTTGCCAGTGCCGCTCGTGCCGTTTCCGGCCGCATCGCACACGGTGGCGGTCACGGTGTAGGAGCTGCCATCGAGGAAGCTGCCGAGGTTGCCGCTCGAGGGCGTGGCAGAAGCGAGGTTCAGGGTCCAGTTGCCGCCGGAAACGCTTACCGGGCTGTAATTAGCGCCGTTCACCGTCACCACGAGGCAACCGCCCTCAGGCACGGTGGCCGTGCCACTGAGCACCGCCAAGCTGGAGGGGGCGGTGGTGCTGGGGTTGACCGTCGGGGCCGTGGTGGGAGCCACCGTGTCGAGGATGAAGCTGCTGGCCTGGCTCCCGGTGTTGCCAGCCTCATCGCTGACGCTGGCGGTCACGCCAATCGTGCCGTCGCTGAGGGCCTTGAGGGCCGTGGAGCTCACCGACACACTCCAGGTGTTGTTGTTGACCGTGGTGGCATAGCTGACGCCGCCCACCACCACCGCCACCGGTCGGCCGTTGCTGGCGCCGGAGCTGGTGCCGCTGATCGCCAGGGCTGCATTGGTTTCGTTCTTGTTCACGATGCCATCACCACCGATCGGGGTCGTGATCGTGATGGTGGGGGCCACGGTGTCCTTGATGAAGCTGGCCGTGGCGGGGCTGGCGGCGGTGCCAGCGGCGTTGCTCACGGCGGCGCGCACCGTGATGCTGCCTTGGGGCAGGGCGCTGAGGGTGCCGGTGGGCACATTCAGGGTCCAGGTGCCGGCGCTGGCGGTGGTGGTGAGGGTGGCCAGGGTGGTGCTGCCGGCCAGCAGGGTCACGGTCACGGTCTGGCCATTGGCGTCGGTGACGCTGCCGCCAAGGGAGAGGGGCACGGCCAGCTCGCTGGCGTTGAGATAGCCAGCGGAGATCGGCTGGTTGAGGCTGATCGTGGGAGTGAGGGTGTCCTTCTCCAGGCTGGTGCTGGCCTCGAGGGCGGCATTGCCAGCGGCATCCGTGCCATTGGCCGTGATCGGGATGGTGCCTTCGCCGAAGTTTTGGAGCTGGACGGAGCTGAGGGTCTTGGACCAGCTGCCGTTGGCCTGCACCGTGGCAGTGTAGGTGAAGCCGCCCACGACCAGGGTGATCGCGCGGCCGCTGTCGATGCCGCTGCTGCTGCCGCTGATCGTGAGGCTGCTGTTCACCTCGCTGGCGTTGAGGAAGCCATCGACGGAAATCGGCCCGTTGATCGTGATCGTGGGGTTGATCGTGTCCTTGATGAAGGAGGCGCTAGCCGAGGCGGCGTTGCCAGCAGGATCGCTGGCACTGGCGCTCACGCTGATGCTGCCCTGGGCGAGGGCCTGCAGGTCGGCCGCCGGCACGCTGAGGCTCCAGGCGTTGTTGGCCACGGTGGCGCTGTAGGCGATGCCGGCCACGCTCACCGTCACGCTGGCGCCGTTGGCCAGGCCCGTGCTGGTGCCCGAAAGCACCAGGGGCACGAGTTGCTCAGCGGCGTTGAGGTAACCGCCTGAGACCGGGGTGGAGATCGTGAGGGTGGGGATTTCGTTCGCCGTGTCGATGACATTGGTCACCGCCACGGCGATGGCCTGGCTGGCCGAGAGGCTGCCATCACCCACATTCACGATCACGTCGTAGGTGTTGTCGCCGCCCGCATCGCTGGGGTTTTCGTAGTCGGGGGCCACCACGAAGCTGAGCAGGCCGCTGCTGGCGTTGATGCTGAACTTGGCCTGGTCGGCGCCGCCACTGATGCTGTAAGTGAGACCGGTGCTGTCGATATCGCTGGCTGTCACGGTGGTCACCACCGTGGTGTTCTCAGCCACACTCACGGCTGCGCTGGCACCGCTACCGCTTGTGATCACCGGAGCATCATTCACCGGGCTGACGTTGAAGGTGAAGCTGGCCGCTGCGGACGTGTCGTTGCCGCCGTTGGCGGTGCCGCCGTTGTCCTGGAGGCGGAAACCGATCGATGCATAGCTGGCCCCGTTGGCATTGGCCGCCGGGCTGAACACCAGGCCGCCAATGCTGGCGGCGGCAATCACCTGGTTCTGGGTCACGGCCACGCCGTTCAGCCGCAGGCTGCCGGCGGCAGGCAAGGCGGTGATGATCACGCTGTTGAGGCTGTTGCCCTCAACGTCGCTGAAGCCGAAGTTGGCGGCCGTGAAGGAGTAGGCGGTGTCTTCGGCGATGGTGATGGTGCTGCTGGTGGCACCAGGCGCATCATTCAGCGAGGTGACGGTGATCGTGGAATAGGCCGGGGCCGAGAGGTTGTTGACGGCGGCGCCGTCGTTGACCACCCAGCTGATCGAGCGGCTGGCGGAGCTGGCGGTGGGGTTCTCGGAGGAGGAGCTGTAGCCCACCGAGCGCAGGGCGGCCTGGTACTGGGCCACGGTGGCTGAGCCGGAGAGGCTGAGCACGCCGGTGGCGGCGTTGTAGGCGCCGGTGATGCCGTTCTGGTTGGCGAAGCTGAGCAGATCACCGGCGCTGAAGCCGGTGCTGATCGCCACGGTGGCGCCGCTCAGATTGGCGCTGTCGGCGTCGCTGACGGTGATGGAGCCAGCAATCACGGCGGGGCTGCCGTTTTCGGTGTAATTGATGCTGCTGCCGGCGGTCACCACAGCGGCGTCGTTGACGTTGGTGAAGCTGATCGCGGCGGCGGCCGTGTTGCTGCTGAGGCTGCCGTCGCTCACCTGCACGCTGTAGGCCGGGGCCGCTTCGCCACCGTTGTGGACGAACTGCACCAAGCCGGCGTTGAGCTGGGCGGTGCTGAAGCTGGAGATGGCCTGGCCGGGGTTGGAACTCAGCTGGAAGCGGCCGTTGCTGACGCCGGAAACGGTGTAGGTGAAAGTGACGTTATCGCTGTCAGTCACGTTGAAGTTGGCCGAGCTGATGGCTACGGTTTGGCCTTCAGCCACGGTCAGGCTGGCCGCCACCAAAACCGGGGCGTCGTTGACGTTCGACATCACGGCCACCACCGGCCGGATGTTGGACGTGCTGCTGCCATTGCTGGCCGTGACGAGATAAGAGGGCGGCGCCTCACCACCGTTCTGGGCGAATTCCACCACCCCGGCATTGAGCTGGCTGGTGGTGAAGCTGCTGATCGCCTGACCGCGATTGGAAGCGAGCTGGAAGATGCCGGCAGCCACGGAGCTCACCGTGAAGGTGAAGTTGGTGGTGCCTTCGGCATCGCTCACCACGAAGTTGCTGGCCGCCAGCGTTTTGGTTTCGCCCTCGGTGAGGTTGATGGTGACGCTGGTCAGAACTGGCGTCGATTCGTTGACGTTGGTGACCGTGATCGCCACGGCCTGGCCAGCGGAGCTCAGGCTGCCATCGGAAGCGATGACCGTGAAGTCGTAGACGTTGTTGGCGCCGGCATCGGCCGGTGCTTCGAAGTTCGGAGCGCTGTTGAAGGTGACAGCGCCGGTGGAGCTGTTGATATTGAACAGGCTGGCATCCGTACCAGCGATCGAATAGGTGAGCGGGGAGCCTTCGGGATCGCTGCCGGTGGCGGTATAGGCCGTGCCGGTTCCATTTTCAGCGAAGGAGGCGGAAGCGCCGGAGGTGATCGACGGTGCTTCGTTGACGTTGGTGACGGTGATCGCCACGGCCTTGGCCGCAGAGCTCAGGCTGCCATCGGAGGCGCTGACGGTGAAGTCGTAGACGTTATTGGCGCCTGCATCGGCCGGTGCTTCGAAGTTCGGTGCATTCTTGAAGGTGACAGCACCTGTGCTGCTGTCGATGTTGAAGAGTGCCGCATCGGTGCCAGCGATCGAATAGGAGAGCGTGGAGCCTTCGGGATCGCTGGCGGTGGCGGTATAGGCCGTGCCGGTTCCGTTTTCAGCGAAGGAGGCGGAGGCTGCGGAGGTGATGATTGGGGTGTCGTTCGAGCCTGTGATCGCGAAAGAGACCGGCGTATCGGTGGCGTTGCCGGCTGAATCAACAGCGCGAATCGTGAAACTGTCGCTGACAGAGGCGCTGGCAGCTAACGCGTTGGTATCGGCATCGCTGTTATTGAGTGTGTAGCTCACTACACCAGTGCTGGTGTTCAGCGTGGCCGCGCCGTAGGTGCCGGTTTTGGTGTAGGAGGTTGGATCAGAGGCGTAGGTGAGCTGGTATTCGAGGTCTTTGTCGGAAATTGTGTTTCCGTTTTCCCAGGCATGGCCGGCGGGCAAATCTGCCAGGTTGGTAGATGATCCGGACCAGTAGACCTTACCGAAGGTGCCAGTACTGGAAACCCGAATGAAATACTGGGTTCCGAATGTCAGGGTGGCATTGTTGAGCCGCGTCAGAGTGACTGACGTTCGGGTGTCGAGTGCATCCTTGCTGGCGTTCTGAGGAAACGTTGCGCCGGTGCCGGACCACTCAAAGAGGACAGTGCCTCCAGATGCGGCGGTGGCTATTTCGACCTTGATCGGCAGAGTGCTGGCACCGGTTTCTGCGGTCTCCCTGGCAATCGCCAGCAGCAGCGCACTGGGTGCATACGTGCCGCTGCCGGTGAGCGTGAAGCTCTGGGAACCGACCTGCCCACTCTTGATTTCGTAGTGGTACCCGCTGCCGTTGGCATTGGTGGTGCTGACAGAAGATGGCGTGACGGCTGTCCAGCCGTTATCGGTGAGGTAGTTGGTGCTGTAGGTTCCGTCTGAGAGGCTGAGGGTGCGGCTAGCTGTATCCGTGCCAGCACTGCCGCTGCCGGCTTCCACCAGTTGGGCGGATTGATCGCCGGCGGTCAGGGTGGGAGCAACAGCATCGACGGATGTAGCCGTCCAAGTGACCGAACCACCGTCTGTTGCGGCTGGGATGGCAACATCACTAGTGTTCGCGGTAGTTGTATTGACAGCAAATGGAACCGAGGAACTGGTTCCGCTCGTCGTTGCAGTTACAGGAAGTGCGTTATCCGCGGTGCCTACAGCTGTTGCGCCGCCAGCTGTTCCCTGCCAAGCTCGAAAGTTCAGACCGCCACTGGAAAAGCTAGGATTGAATTGGGCAAGATTGAATGTGAGCGTTAAAGTGAGTGTAGAACCATTGCCGCCAGCGTCAAGGTTAGTAGAGCGATTATAGACAGTCCATCCAATAAGGGTTGTACCGTTATAAGCGGCAATAAGGATATCGGCGCCATTGCTGTTGACTCCATTGTATGTGATAGTGACGCTGATCGCCTGAGCTGTTGCTCGGTTGATCGTCTGAGTCGCAGTTAGAACAGTCCCAAGCGTCGTCGAGTTGATGCCTGTTGCAGTAACCCGCTTCTCCACCACCACCGTCTGCCCGTCCACCTGCACCGTGCCCCAGTCGTTCTGGGTGTTGATGGCGGCAATCTGATCGGCATTGAGGCCGGCGTTGGTGATCAGGTTGGCGAACAGTTCGCCTTCGTCGCCGGCGCTCTCCAGGCCGGGGTTGAGGCGCACATCAAGGGCGTGGCCGTATTCCTCCAGCACCACGGCCGTGAGTTGCTCGAGGCTGAGATTGCCTGCATTGATCCAGTCGGCATTGATATAGATCCGCTCATTGCCATTGGGCCCCACCTGGGCATAGGCGCCGGTGGCGCCCTCCATCTCGGTGCCGCTGCGCAGGTCGGTCGCGATCCGCAGACCGGTGGTGCCGATCGCCTCCAGCAGCGCCTGCTTATTGGCCTCAAACACCGTGGCCTCGGTGCCGGCCCGGCCGAACACCTCGTTCAGCAGGCTGTCGCGATCCGCTCGGGTGAGCAGCGCGGCCAGCAGGCTGGTGGCCGCGTCCAGGGCCTGCTGCCAAAGGGTTTGGGCTTCAGGGCTCAGCAGCCCAGCACCGTCGTTCGCCGCCACGTACTGGAGCGGCTGGGCAACAGGGGAGGGCTCGTTGGCGGCGATGGGCACGGAATGTAGCTGCAAGATTTATCCAGCATACATACCTCGCGCCTACACGTCTAGCGGTGCTCTGCAGCGCTCAGCGGCCTTTTAGGGGGTGGGTGCCCCGTCTTGAGCGCCATGCTTGGCTCAGCGGCGGTCTCCGGCGACCTGGAGGGCTTGCCGCAGCAGTGGATCCCTTTCAACGGTTTTCTCCGCCCGCGCAACAGGCCATCCCCAACGGAACAGACTTCTGCTGAGCACTGCAGCTGGATCGAAGCGGGTCAAAGGGGCGCATCAAGCCAATAGCGGCCTGATAACATCCAGCAAAACAACACAAACAGCATGATACCCTCAAGAATAATTGGTAAAACGACTGGCGATAACTGGATCGGCTTGATCGATGCCACCTACGCGATTATCCTCACTTTGCTGGTCATCGAGTTGCCAGCAATCATTCTGGAGTCCATCAAGGAAGTCACCACACGCGTCCATTCCGTTACCGCGCTTTCCTACCTGATTGGCGTTTTAATTGTTGGCTATTTTTCTGTTTTTACGATCGTTTACGACGTCTGGTCTTACCACAAGGCGCTTCTTTTTGATGCCGTAAAGCTACGCCTCTTTGCCCTCTCCACGGGCTGGCTGCTGTTTGTGAGTAGCCTGATTCCGCCATTTTATTATCTTGTTAATCACTACGCCGCCGATGCCATCCTGCATGCCGGTGAATCGAAAGAACTTCTCATATGTACGCGAACCTTCTTGCTTTTCCTGATTTTAGTTTTATATCTGCTTTTGGCCTTTCTGGCCAAATCAGAAAAACGGCAACAAGGCCAACGCCCCGAACGCAAAGAGGACCTCGAAATCCTCTATGGCACCGCCCTCAGCAAGGCGGCGATCACGGCAGTGCTGATGGTTACCATTGATGGGATGTTTTATCTGCCGCCACCTCTTGGCGTGTTGATCCTGGCACTTTGCACCTATTTCCGGATCAATTTCTTTACTCGCCAGCGCAGGCCAGCGGCAGGGAGCGGCAGGTGAATCTTCACTCTGCCCCGATCCATCCAGGTCGGCGCTGCAGCTGAGCACCACCCGCTTGCCTCTCCCCGGCCTAGGTTCCGCAAGACACACCGCCTTGCACCTGCTTCCTTGGCCCTGACCTCCGCCGCCCTGCTGGAGACCCTCCAGCACCGCTACGCCACAAAGGCCTTCGATCCCACTCGCCAGATCGATCCGGAAACCTGGTCGGCCCTGGAGCAGGCCCTGGTGCTCACCCCCTCCTCCTACGGCCTGCAGCCCTGGAAGTTCCTGGTGATCAGCAATCCGGAGCTGCGCGCCGCGTTGCGACCGTTCTCCTGGAATCAGTCCCAGATCACCGACGCCTCCCACCTGGTGGTGTTCCTGGCCCAGCGCCAGATCGAGGAAGCCGATCTGGAACGCCTGATCGGCGCCATCAGTGCGATCCGGGGTGTACCGGTCGAATCGCTGGGGTTCTATGGCGACCTGATCCGCAAGGATCTGATCAACGGCCCCCGCAGCCAGACCATCGGTCAATGGAGCTCCAACCAGGTGTACATCGCCCTGGGCAATTTCCTCACCTGCGCGGCCCTGCTGGGCGTGGACACCACCCCGATCGAGGGCTTCTCACCGGCCGACTACGACCGCCTGCTGGGGCTGGAGGCAAGCCCCTATCGCACCGCCGTGGTGGCCGCAGCCGGCTACCACAGCGCCGAAGACAAGTACGCCACTTTGGCCAAGGTGCGCTACCCAGCCGCTGAGCTGATCGAGCACCTCAGCTGATGGACCGCCCAAGGCCTGCGCTTCCCGCCGAGATCCCCCCCGCCACCACCGCAGCCCCGTCGTCTGGATCGAGCGGCAGGCGGCGCAGGCCGAGCGCCAGGCGCCTGGCCAGCAGCAACAGCGGATAGAGCTGACGGGCGCGGGGCGGGGGGGCCAGCAGGGGAGCCAGCAGTTGCAGCAGGGGGTCGCTTGGAGCCATCCGGTCGCAGAGCCAGGCGATCGCTTCGGCCCCATGCAGCACCCGGTCGCCGTCGATCACCATGGCGCCATCGCGCAGGTGATAGCCCCGGCTGGCCAGGGCTTGGCGCAGGGGCGTGTCGGCCCGTCCATCGCGGATCTGCAGGCCGGCAATGCCGCTGCGCAATTCACTGAGCTCGGCGAAATGGCGACAAAACGGGCAGCCGCCATCGAACACCAGCACGGGTGGCTGCCCTGTGGGGGGGGCCAGCGGTTCAGGAGAATCGGGTGCCATGCCCGCCGAAGCCATGCCTTCCATTTCGCCAGCCTGGCGCAACCTGGCGCGGCCCGCGGGGCTGATCGGCGCTGGGCTGATCGGCGCGGTCTTGGTGCTGGTGTTGGCCCTGGTGGGACTGGCCCCGGTGGGGCTTGTCCCGGTGGGGTCGGCCCTGGCCGATAGCGGCCCCAAGCCGGTGGCCTACCTGTGCGACGGCGAGCCCCTTGAAGCCCTGCTGGTGAAGGGCGGCATGGATGACCCCACCATCCCCGACCCGAGCACGGCGCCGGTGCCGGTCGGCGGTTTCGTGGTGCTGCAGTGGCGTGGGCTCAGCCTGCAGCTGCCGCGCACCAACAACGCCGGCCCCGCCAGTTTCACCGACGGCAAGTGGTGGTGGAGCCTGGAAGATCCGGCCCATCCCCGCTTCCGCCTGCGCCGCGGAATCGGTGACGTGCAGGACTTCCGCTGTGGGCCCCCTGGTGGGCGCGTGGATCAACGCTGAGCGCCAGCCGGGTACCAGCTCCGGTACCACTGGGCCATCTGCTGGATCTTTTCGCTCTGCACCCGCACCATCTCCTGCTCCAGGCGGCCGCAACTCCACGGCAACGGCACCACGGTGGCCGCCGGGGCGCGGTTGACTGGGGCATTGACAGACCGCCGCCATGGCCGTGCAGGTGCTCAGCGCGCCGGAGCGCTGGAAGCTCGACCGCTCCGATGACGCCCTCTTCTACGCCGAACCCCGCTTCGTTCAGCACCTCGATGCGGCCTTCCGGGCCCGGCTCACCGCCCTCTACGCCGAGCGGATCCCAGCGGGGGCGGTGGTGCTCGATCTGATGAGCAGTTGGGTGAGCCATCTGCCCGAAACCGTTCGCTACGGCGGCGTGATCGGCCACGGCCTCAACAGCCGCGAGCTGGAGGCCAACCCGCGGCTGGATCGCCACTGGAAGCAAAACCTCAACCGCGACCAGCAGCTGCCCCTGGAGGCCAACAGCATCGACGCGGCCCTGGTGGTGGCCGGCTGGCAATACCTGGAGCAACCGGAGGAGGTGGCCGCCGAACTGCTGCGGGTGGTGCGCCCGGGTGGCCAGCTGATCATCGCGTTTTCGAA
This sequence comes from Cyanobium sp. CTOTU6536, assembly GCA_036788375.1. Taxonomy (GTDB): domain Bacteria; phylum Cyanobacteriota; class Cyanobacteriia; order PCC-6307; family Cyanobiaceae; genus Cyanobium. The sequence goes on from DAIQNM010000017.1 coordinate 12,862, forward strand.
TCGGATGTTCGCCCAGAAGGCACCGCGGATCTGGAGTGATGCCAGCGATCGGCAGCGACTCGCCGTGGTGGCCCAGGTGCTGGTGGCCCAGGGTTGGCCCACACCCCAGCTGATCGCAGAGCCGACCAAAGCCGAGGGCCCCCTGGGCTGGTTGGGGGGCCAGGGGGATCCCTTCTTTGCGGTGGTCGCGGTCAAGGCCGCAGCTTGACCCTGGCCGCGAAAACGGGGTGCCTGAGGCGATCCCGGCAGTGGCTTAAACCGGCGGTTGCCTAGAAGCGATCGGTGTGGTGATGCACCACCCGCCAATGGCCAGCTTCCTGGCGGAAGATCGTGGTGGAGCGGATGTCCACGGGGATGGATTCGCCATCGATGGGGGCAATGGCGCCCTGCTCGCGGCAAACCACGTAGCCCAGCTCCGGGGTTTCGACGATCTGGCGATCAACCGCCACAAGGGTTCCCCTAAAGCCCATCGCCGACTCCTTGGCAAACTCCGCCATCACCGCTTGGCGGCCGCGATGGATGGCGCCGGTGGGGCCCATGTCGGTGAGGTCATCGGCATCAGACCAAATCGCTTCCATGCCCGAGATGTCGCCTTTAAACATCAGGTTGCCGGCAGCGTAAAAAGCATCAACGGCATCTTGAAGCGTGCTTGCCATGAAAGCGAAGGGGCGGCGAATGGAGGAAACGGCAAACGCCGTAGCGGCAGGCTACACGGTGCGTTGATTGACACGGCCGAGAATCAAGCCAATCAAAACAGCCACATAAAGCTGGCCGGCGATGGTAATCAGATTCGCAATCAACTGAGCGGTGAGATTGGCTGAATTCAGCACCTCCGTACCCACGGTGGTGAGGAGGGAAAAGGATGCCACCATCAGGGCCGGACCCATACCGAGGGTGGGGTCCATGCCAGCGGACGGAGTCGGCAGGGCCGCAGCCACAAACGCTTGTGGCTGAAGAACCCACAGCGCCGTCAGGGAGACGCCGCCAGCAATGCCAATGCTGAGATATCCCGACACTGCGCCTAACACCACCGACAGAGTGACAAAGGGTTCGCGGACCAGGGAACTGATCTTGCGGATCAGCGAAACCCAGATAAAAGCAATCCAAACAATGAGGTGCGGGATGGCGAGAACACGGCCAAGATGGAGATCCCACACCAAGGAGGCATGCCAGGTCAATTCCAGTAGCATTGCCAGGCAGCCCAGCCCATAAATCAATGGCTTGGTGCGCTGCAACATCGAAAAACGGCTGATAAAAATCATCAATTCCAGCGCCAGAAAGATCAACAGGAACGAAAGCAACCAGGAAATATGGCCAGCCGCCGGCATCAACACCACCAGCAACAACTCGTAGGCCAGGGTGATGCGATAGCCGAGATGGCGGCGCCGAATCTGCACAAGTTGCTCGGGCTGCAGCTTCACCAACACCCGATCGGCGGCTAGGCGGCGAGACTACGCCCAACCATCGGCTGCCGTAATGCGCCCTCCCTTTCCGGCCAAGACCCTGCTGAGCTGCCTCACGGCCCTTCTGCTGTTGCTGGGCACGGCCCTGCCCGCCTGGGCGGACTTCAGCCTGCCGCCACTCCCCTACGCGGCCGAGGCCCTCGAACCGGCGATCGATGCCACCACGATGACCATTCACCACGACCGCCACCACGGCGCCTACGTGGCCAACCTCAACGCCCAGATCAAGAGCCACCCATCCCTGGCCGAGCTCAGCCTCGACGCCCTGCAGGGCCAAATCTCAAGCTTTCCCGAGGTGGTGCGCAACAACGGTGGCGGCCACTGGAACCACAGCCAGTTCTGGGCCGCGATGGCGCCCCCAGGATCAGGCGGCACCCCTTCCGGCGAACTGCTGGCAGCGATCAATCGCAGCTTCGGCTCCATCGAAGCGCTGCAGAGCGCCTTCAACCAGGCGGCTGCGGCCCGCTTCGGATCGGGTTGGGCCTGGTTGATCCGCAGGGCCGATGGCAGCCTGGCCATCACCAGCACGCCCAACCAGGACAACCCGCTGATGGACCTGCCCGGGATCGAGCGGGGCATTCCCCTATTAGGCCTGGACGTGTGGGAGCACGCCTACTACCTGAAGTATCAAAATCGCCGGCCCGATTACATCAAGGCCTGGTGGCCCCTGATCAATTGGCAGGAGATCAACCGGCGCTTCGCCGGCACAATCAATGGGGCCATCTAACGACTGAGCTCGCCAAGGGAAGACTCAAACGGCGATGGCCACCGCCGCGCGCCTCAGGGGCCACGCCCTGGAGCGCCGAGGGCTGATCGGGCATGGTAAAGTAAGGCGTACATTGTAATCACAGTTTTGACAAATAACAAATCCCCCCTATCTTCAGCCCTTCGCAGTGTGGTGCTTCTCCTCGCCGGCGCCATTGGCTTGGCGCTTGTTGTCTGGGTCACGATCGTGATGCTCGATCTCAAACACCTCAACACTGCCGGCTTCACCCTGCCCTGAGGCCGCCCTGCGGGCCTTTCCCACCCCCGATGATCCTGCATCAACAGTCATGCCCCAGCTCCTGCCGCCGCAGGAGCCAATCCATCGCCGCCAGAAGCTGTTCTCGGTGCTGATCGGCAGCGAACGGGGCCGCTGGATACGGAAGAGCAGCGTGAAGGCCTTCGAAGACCCCCGCGCCCGCTCCCGGCAGCCGCCTGGGCAGGTGGGGTCTATGTGGATGAGATGCTGCCCCAGGCGGCGGTGTGAGCGGGAGGCAGAAAGCAGCCCAGCCGAGCGCAGCGTGATAGCAATCAATACAGTGCGTCGACGTACCACCAGAAGACGCCCGGCCCTGAATCAATCGATCGGAAAACAGCCGTCACGGAAAGAGTCTTGGCAAGTTTCCGTCCAATGACTGCGCTCTTAGGAGACCGGGATCAGCAGGTCAGCGGCTTTAGGGGGATCCGCTTATTCAGCATTCGAAGGATCAGGAGACAATCAGGGCTAGGTATCGTGAGAGGCTTACTTTTTATTGACTTGAATGGCTGCTCTTGCATCACTATGTCGTTTTCCGGATAAACAAGAGGCCTTGCAATGACTAGCATATCTAGCCTATATTGTCAGCAGGCCTATGTGGCTCTCGCGGAAAACAAGCTAACTGTCAATCGTCTGGCTTAGATCTGACTGCCATGATAATAACAGTTTTGGGAAGTCCTACGCAACGGTATACCCATACCCTCGGCAAAGCTTGTTTGCCAGGACAGGCTGCTTTCTCGGCCCGCACAGTAGACCGTAGCAGCGGCTACAAGTGGATAACGAGTCCGGTAACCACTGTTCGCTTTGAACACATATTGCCGAAATCGCTTACTGTTGCTAAGGTTTGCTTGACTGCGTGGAAGTGGTTCACGGAAAGCAGCAGGAGTGGTGCGGTGGTTCTCGGAAACCATCCATATAGCGTTATGCATACGTCCTCTTTCGTAGCCTTCGTCGTTTGCCATAGATTTCTTCATATAAAGAGTTCATGCGCAAATTGACGTAGCTAGATGTTGCGGATACTATGCACAATGAAAGTCCACCCACCCTCCCCCCATGGAAACCATTAACGGAGTAACTGTGTATGAGGAAGGAGAAAAGCCCGTCCTCGCCGATGGGGTGCCATCCATTCCCAAATACGTTATTTCCAAGTTTGGCTGGATCTTGCAAGAACGTGATGGAACATTTTGCTGGCTTGCGGCCACCGAAGCTGACTACAGATCATCAGTAGGCCAAATGATGGGAATAAAACCAGACTCTGTTCTGCTGGATGATTGTGAGCAGATCGGCGACTTTAGTTGTATCGGAGGGTGCGATAGAGATTACTATTATTGCAAGCTAATGGGGCGAGACCCTCATTATTTTTGCAGATGCTCAATATAGCGTACTTCTTGAAACCTGAATGTTGCCAGGCCTAGCTTTTTACTGTTGATCAGTCTAGTAACGACCATTAAAGAAAGAGGGTTTTCCTGCGCTACTGCGAGTATTTCTGATATTTTAGTATATACGCGAGCATAACAAGCCCCTCGAGTGGACAGGCTGCCTTCAACTCTCTGCTTCGCCACCCCATGCTCCCTGCCTGCCACTCAGGGGCAGCGTTTAGCTAGACCAATCCAGATAACAACACTTACGAGAGCTTCGCATGGCCAAGGTCTTCATCGCACATGCAGCGGAGAATATAGAAATTGCAAAAGACATATTTTATGCTCTCAAAAAGAAAGGCTTGGAGGTATATCTTGATGAGAACTCACTAAAAGCAGGCGAACAATACCATACAAAGCTGCAGGATTTAATTCTTTCATCTGATTACTTCGTATTTCTAATCAGTCAGCATTCTGTCGCAGAGGGATCATACTGCTTGACAGAGCTTAAGTTTGCTGAACAAAAATGGGCAAAGGAAGAGAAGGGTTTTGTTCCTGTTATGTTAGAGGATACCGATGAACAGATTCTTCCCGCCCTGCTAAGGCAGTCTAACTATTTGAGACCGAGAGGTAACATTACAGCAGAAGTTATATCAGAGATACTAAGCCAAGAGCAAGGTGTCGTAACTGATGAAATTGAAAAGATCCGAGACTCAAGAGTTGCCTTTGCTCAGCGTTATTTCCAAGCCGATCTTCGTGATAAAGTCATATGGCTACGGCGAAAAGCCATTAAGGAGAAGAAGCAACAAAAGCTTTACAGCATGGGCATTGTTATTTCGGCGGTTGGTATTATGTTAAGTGCGTCATGGGCTATGTCTGGCTATAATTCTTCTAACCTTGCCCGCCAATACTTACTGCTATCTATTATTCTACTAGCCTCCTATCCCCTGTTGTATGTGTTGGTCATTTCTTACGATCCTTGGAGATGGGGGATATACACCCTTCAGGCCGACAAAATGGAAGCCGAATACAGGCGCTATGTGTCAATGATAAGCCCATATAATCTTGGACTTGGAGAGCTCCGGTCTAGAGAGCTATTTATAGAGAATGTTGAAGAACTCATGAATGGCTAAGGCCCTGTATGCTGACATATCTAGCATTAATAATTTTGATGGCATTGTCCTTGCTAGAATTGCTGAATTTCTCCAGTATTGTCTGTCTTGATGGCGCCTAACTTTTAGATCCAGAAGCCGGGATCTAGGGCTGTGTTCAATGCATAGATTTATACCCGCTGCTGATCTTGAGCGTTAGAAGAATCGCTGGCTAACAGTTCCAGCCTCCACATGCTAGATTCCTGTGTATCAAGTCCACCAGCTTGTGCTTGTCTATTATAACGACCCTATGATTCTCGGACCCGTCAACCATGGCCATGACGGTGAGCCCAAGGCTAATAGCACTGCACTGCAATAATTTTTGCGAATCCCGCCTGGTGCCTCACTGTGATTCCCTAAACCATTGAATCAGCGGTCGAAGGATATAAGGAATGAAAGGCGATCATCAAGGAGTTTCTTCGTCTCCACTTGCAACATTGTTTCGCTCAGGCTCGCTATTGCCACTAGGCTGAACCTGCCTCGTTCCACTCTGATCAATGACGACATCAAATCGCTGGCTTGCCCTCACCGTGATCAGCTGTGGAAGCCTCGTCTGCTTCCCTTTTGGTGCCAGAGCGCAGAACATGCAAGACGATCTGATCATGCATTACTGCACGAATGCCGTGAATGCTGAAGTGCACTCTCAGGCAAACCCGGTCCAGTTGGGCTTGCCACGTCTACATGTCGCTGCGTGGTCAATCAAGTGAACCAACGCGTAAGCATCAGCAATGCCAAGACAATCTGCAATTAGGAGGCTGCATCCAAGTACGGCCTCTGAATCTTGACGGAGGATGGTCAGATCAGAGGTGCTGATTCAGGCATACGCTCTTTAAGGTTGTCCTGGGGAAGTTCACCCGGCTCAAGAATGACCATTGATTCCGGACGCTGTCAGGCCCAGAATGAGAACCAAGACCTTCGTGGCGATGATGCTAAACATCGCTGTCATTGGGTATCCCGCGCGAAGTATTTAATGGCTCCGGCCTCCTCAGGCAGCCGTTAAGTCTGCTTCGATAGCGATAGCTCCTTGCCTGCCATGCAAGGGCAGCGTTAGCAAAAGTGTTGGATATCGTTGAGCTGGGATTGAGGAATAATCTCCCTACTGGCCTCTAGCTGGATGACCGATTGGCTGGCGTGCCGTTTGTGAAGTGGCCTCCTAAGGACGCCACCGCAGCAAGAGAATCGGCAGCAGAATGGATGCAAGCAAATAGATCAGAACCGTACCGATCACGGTGGCCTGCTGCTGGGGAAAGGCGCCGGATGCCAGCAGCAGCGCGATGGCGGGATGACGCGACACCGTCGCCGAGGCAAGGGCGCCGCGGATGGACCGATCCGGTCCGCCGAGCAACTCGCCAAACAAAAGACCAAAGACGATGACAACCAGGATGAGCAACACCGTGCCCTCGCCGATCAACGCCAGCATCTTGGGCCCATGAACGCCCAGCAGCACCACCGCACCGAGGAGCAGCACCAAACTGCCGACCCGATCGGCAACAGCAGCCAGCCGTGGGGAGCTGCGGGGAAAGAGTTTGGCGAACCCGATGCCAAGGCCCAGGGGGAGCACCACAGTGGCCAGCAGCACCATCACCATGGCCTTGGGATCCAGGCTGGTGCTCACCCCGAACAGCCGCTCGACAATCTCAATCATCAGCGGCACCACCAGCAGGGAGACGGCGGCGGAGAGCAGCTCCAGGCCGATGACGTAGTCCGCCCTGGCACCCAGCGCCGTTCCCTTCTTGGCCCACGGCGGCAGCACGGGCGAGACCGCAAAGCCCAGCAACACCGCTCCCACACCCTGCCGCAGCGGCAGCAGCGACACCAACAGCAGCACGAGGGCCGGAAACAGCACGTACATCGCCAGCAGGGAGCGCAGGGTCAGCGATGGCCGGCGCAACAGCAACAGCGGCTCCTCCAGCTGTGCCCGGGCGCCAATGCCGAACACCAGCAGCACCACACCCAGCAGTAACACCAACTTGAGCAGGGTGGTGGGATCCACAGGATTTCATCTTTGCCAATAAGGATACCATGAAAGAATCCGAATAGGGGCTGGCGGTGCCTACACGTCTTGCGAGATAAGTATTGAAACAACTTCAATCAGTTGCGTCGCTCAGCCTGTTCTTCAAGCGGAGGACTGTCAGTTGCTGATCGAGACTTTCTGCCCGAAAGCTGGATATCGCCCATGCATCGCCAACACCTACATTGTATAACTTTACCAGTGTCCTACTTCAGAGCATGGTGGTGCTGGTGCCGACTTCCTTCTCTCCGGAATTTACCGAGCCTGGGGACAAACCCTTGCCTTGATTGAGCTTTCTGATCAGCCCTAGCCTCGTGCCGTTCGGGTGAGCGCCACCGTCTCTCCGTCCGGTTTGCCGCAGCTAGCGGCACCCCATTCGCCCAGGCCGTCGCACCCACCACCGCCCCCTGGTTAGGTTCCGGCGCCATGGGCCCGCTGCAGATCGTTTGGTTCAAGCGCGACCTGCGCACGGCCGACCACCAGCCGCTGCTGCAGGCCAGCCGGCTCGGGCCAGTGCTGCCGCTGGTGGTGGTGGAACCGGAGTTTTGGCGGCAACCCGACGCCTCAGCCCGCCACTGGGCCTTCTGCGCCGAGGGCCTCAAGGAGCTGCGATCGGAATTGGCGCGGCTTGGCCAGCCCCTAGTGGTGCGGGTCGGCGCCGTGGAGGAGGTGCTGGAGCGGGCCCGCCGGAGATTCGGGGTGGCAGGCCTGTGGAGCCATGAGGAAACCGGCAACGGCTGGACCTACGCCCGCGACCGGCGCGTCGCCGCCTGGGCCCGCCAGCACGGGATCCCCTGGCACGAGATTCCGCAGTTCGGTGTGATTCGGCGGCTGGCCAGCCGCGATGGCTGGGCCCGCCGCTGGGAGGAGCGCATGGC
>DAIQNM010000018.1:0-20025 GCA_036788375.1 Cyanobium sp. CTOTU6536
GCCGTAGGAATGGGCCGGCAGGATGAAGTACTCCCCATCCTCATCGCTGTGCAGCGGCGCCGGCTCCAGGTTGGCCGGGTTGAACCGCTTCGGGTTCATCACCGTGCCGGGCACATGGCGGAAAATCAGAAACTCCTTGCTGGAGAGCCGCAGGTCGTAGCCGTAGGAGGAACAGCCAAAACTCAGCACCGGCCCGCTGCGGGCTTCGGGATCGAGGTGGCGCACCAGGGTGCCTTGGAAGGGCTGGAGCATGCCGGCGGCGGCCTGCTCGTTGATCCAGCGGTCGTTCTTGAGCATTGGCTTGGCGAGAGTACGGCTGGCAGCAGTACCTAGGGGGCGCGGCGCAGTTCGGTCACCTGGTCGGCCATGGCCATCAGAGCCTCAGGCATGGCCGGGCCCGTCAGGATGACATCCAGATGGGCCGGCCGCCGCTCCAGGGTGTCGGTGACCTCGTTGGCCGCCAGGTAGCCCAGCTCGATCGCCAGGCCCAGCTCATCAAGCACCAGCAGATCCACGGCGCCGGCCATCAGCTGCTCGCGGCTATACGCCCACACGGCACGCACCGCTTCCAGCGCCCCGATGGCGAGGGAATCCAGTGCCGGTGGGGCGCCTGCGGCCGCAGCCAGGCCAGGGGCCGCCTGATCGAGGCAATAGGGCGTGGCCGGACGCAGCCACTGCAGACGACCGCACAACCACAGAGATCCTTCCACCCCCTGGTCCACACCGCCCTTAAGAAACTGGCTGATCAACACCCGACTGCCCAAGCCCGCGCTGCGCAGGGCCTGGCTGAAGACCGCGGCCACGCTGCCACGGAAGGGGGCGGTATGGATCTGGAGCAGACCCTCGGGCCGCGGCACCAGCCGCAATGGTGGCCGCCGTTGGGCCGCCCCATCCCTCGGCTGACCGGCGTTGCGCCGGGGTTGCTGGGGATGGTCGGCGAGGCTGGCGGTCATGAACTTCGAAGGCTGGAAGGGTGGCTGGGAGGCTGGCTGGACGATGGGCAAATCCGCCACCCCATCCGCAAAACAAACTGCAGACGAATCCGGCACCCACCGGCCAGCTGGGTGGCCGGTGGGAACAGGAATCCGGGGAGGGTTCGGTGGGCGGCAACCGGATCGACTCCGGACCCCCACCGGCTGAATGTAGCGGGATCCGCAAGCGGCGCACACCACCGCTGGTGGTGCCGGGCAACGCCCGCCTGAAGGCCGCGGGCCAGCCGAGGGGCAACGCCGGACCCTGGGTGCACGGTCATCAGCCCCCCGTGACCCACCCCCCCGGACCGGCGGGGACCCGTTCAGCCGACGCGAGCTGGGGCCCTGCTGGACCTGGAGGAAGCGGGGATTGCCCAGCTGCAAGCAGCCCAACGGCAGGCGGCCGCGGAGCTGACGGCGATGGAAACCGTGTGATTTGCTACATGGATGGGGAGGACCGATCCTTAGCTTCCAGACCTACGCCCCTGTTCCATGGTTGGCGCCACGCGCGGATTCAGCCGCTACGCGAGCACCCCATCCACCGGGGCACCGGGTGCGGTGGCGGGCACTGGTAGCTCCGGCAGCAACGCCCCAACCCTGCTGGAGGTGATCCGCAGCCTTTCGGGCAGCAGCATCGAAACGGTCGAACGCGGTAAAACGATTTTTTTTCCCGGTGATCCGGCCGAACGGGTTTACCTGCTGCGGCGCGGGGCGGTGCGCCTCTCCCGGGTCTATGAATCGGGCGAGGAGATCACCGTGGCCCTGCTCCGCGAGAACAGCCTCTTCGGGGTGCTCTCCCTGCTCACCGGCCAGCGCTCCGATCGCTTTTATCACGCCGTTGCCTTCACCCGGGTCGAAATGGTGACCGCCCCGGCCACCTCGGTGCGTCGGGCGATCGAGCAGGACGCCAGCGTGGGGCTGCTGCTGCTGCAGGGTCTCTCCTCCCGCATCCTCCAGACCGAAACGATGATCGAAACCCTCACCCACCGCGACATGAGTTCCCGGCTGGTGAGTTTCTTGCTGGTGCTCTGCCGCGATTTCGGCGTTCCCAGCAACGAGGGGATCACCATCGATCTGCGCCTCTCCCACCAGGCGATCGCCGAGGCGATCGGCTCCACCCGGGTCACGATCACCCGCCTGCTGGGGGACCTGCGCAACGACGGCCTGGTGCAGATCGACCGCAAGAAGATCACCGTGTTTGACCCGGTGGCCCTCGCCAAGCGGTTCAGCTGAGGGCCCACCCGCTTCCCCCAGGCGGGGTCCTACCCCTCGGGGATACTGGAGGTAGCTGGAGCGTGGCGTGTCGGGCTGGCTGCTGATCCTGGCGCTGCTGCTGCTCGGCGGAGTCCTCTCCACCCTGGGCGATCGACTGGGCAGCCGGGTCGGCAAGGCCCGTCTGAGCCTCTTCAATCTGCGGCCCCGCAAAACGGCGGTGGTGATCACGGCCCTCACCGGCGCCCTGATTAGCGCCATCTCCTTGGGCCTCTTGCTGCTGCTGAGCGAGCGGTTGCGGGTGGGGCTTTTCGAGCTCGACCAGATCCAGGCCCGGCTGCGGGACAGCCGCAGGGCCCTGGAGCACAGCCAGGCCGACCTGGAGACCAACCGCCGCGACCTGGCCCGCAGCCGGGCCGATGTGCGGCAAGCGGAGAAGGGCCGCACCCTGGCCCTGCGCAGCCGCCAGGAGGCGGTGAACCGTCGCGAGCAGGTCCAGCGGGAACTTCAGCTGGCGCGCGGACGGGTGGGAAGCCTGCGGCAGGAGCTCCAGCCCCTGCAAAAAGAAAGGGTGCGGCTGGAGGCCGAACGGGTGCGGCTGAGCCGGGATGTGAAGGGGCGTGACCAGGAGATCCGCCGCAACGAAGCCGAGCTGGGGCGGGTGCGGCAGCGGATCGCAGCCGGAGCCCAGGAGCTCAAACAACTCGAGACCAATGTGATCGCCCTGCGCCGGGGTGACGTGGTGATCGCCAGCGGCCAACCCCTCGCCACCGTGCGGGTGAAGCTGCAGCGAGGGCAAAAGCCCAAGCCGGTGATCGATGCGTTGCTGCAGCAGGCCAACCTGGTGGCGTTCAGGCTGTTGCTGCCCGGACGACCGGCCGATCGTCAGATCCTGCTGGTGCCCAAAAGCGACATTGAGCGACTCGAAACGATGCTCTCTAACTCCGACACCTGGGTTCTTACGATCCGCTCCGCCGCCAATGTGCTGCGGGGGGAAGCCCGGGTGCTGGCCTTCCCCGACCTGCGGCCCAACCGTCCGGTGGTGCAGAAGGGCGATGTGCTGGCCCGCACCTCCCTGGAGGGCAATGAACGCAGCAACGATGAAATCCGCAGCCGCCTCAACCTGCTGCTGGCGGCGGCCTATGCCAAGGCCCAGCGCCAGGGGACCCTGGTGGAGGGGCTCCAGGTGGATGGCAATGCCTTCAATGCCCTGGGCCGGACCCTGGCGGAACGCCCGCCCGGCCAGGCGGTGAACCTTGAGGCGGTGGCGATGGCCCATGCCGACACCCCCGATCCGATCGAGGTGGAACTGCGCTGGGTGGGCGGCAACGGCCGCGGGGGGAACCGCTGAACGCCCCGACTCCGGCGGTGGCAGGTCTGGACCCGGGCCGCAGCAAGTGTGGATTGGTGCGCACCGACCCAGCTCGGCAGCGGATCCTGGAGGCGCTGGTGCTGCCACCGGAGGAGGCCCTGGCCCGCCTGAAGTGCTGGCAGGAGGAGGGGCTGGGGCTACTGGTGCTGGGCGACGGCACCGGCCACCAGGCTTGGCGGGAGCAACTGGAGCCTTGGCTGCCGGTGGTCCTGGTCGATGAACGGGGCACCACCCTCGCCGCCCGGGAGCGTTACTGGCAAATCGAAGCGGCCCGCGGCTGGCGGCGCCTGCTGCCGCCAGGCCTGCGCCAGCCCCCCCGGGACTGGGACGATGTGGTGGCCCAGATCCTGGTGGAACGCTGGTTGGGCTGGCCTCTGGAGCGCGCCCCCGCCCAGCTCAAAAGGCCGCCCGCACCGTGAACACGTAATCGCCACCGGCTTCGAGCTGGTAGTCGGCCTTCAGCAGAAAGCGCAGCAGGGCGTCCTGAATCAGGGCCCGGCCCAGGGAAGGCTCCACGCTCAGTTCACCGCGGTCGAAGGCCCAGCGGAAGGTCCATTGGAATCCGCCAGCACTCACCTCACCCTCGAGCAGGCAGGGGCTGAAGCTCTGGTGGAGCACCCGCAGCCGGGCCGTGGTGGTGGGGAGCCTGCTCACGGATCCGCCGCCGCCGAAGGAGCCCGGAAAGCATTGAGCCGATTACCGGCCCGCTCGATCCCGAGCCGGCCAATCAGGTCGATGCCCGCTGCCACCTCGTCGAGAATCGCCTCAAGCCCGGGCCTTTCGGCGGGGCTGAAGCGCCCCAACACATGGCCCACCGTGCGCTCCCGACGCTCCTGGGGTTCCTGGGCTGGAGCACCGATGCCGATCCGGAGCCGGGCAAACTCCTGGCTGCCCAGGTGCTGGATCGTGCTGCGCAGGCCGTTGTGGCCTCCAGCGCTGCCGGAGGCCCGCAGCCGCATGCGGCCAAAGGGGAGATCCATGTCATCGACCACCACCAAAAGCTGGGCGGGCTCCAGCCGGAACCAGTCAAGGGCGGCGCGGATGGCGCGGCCGCTCTCATTCATGAAGGTCTGGGGCATCAACAGACGAAGCCTGGAGGGGCCACTTCCCAGCTCCGCCAGCAGACCATGGAGACGGGGCTGGTTGCGGAAAGGGGCTGAACCGGAGGCCGCTAAGCGCTCCAGCACCATGAAACCGACGTTGTGACGGGTTTCTTGGTAGCGGCTGCCCGGATTGCCGAGGCCCACCAGGAGTTGGAGATCCAAGGAAGGCCGATCCCCTCAGCTAGGCGAGCCGTGGGAAGCGGCAGTGCCCGCGGCGGTTTGGGCGGAAACGTCTTGGCCGACTGCGTCAGCTGGCACCAAGGCGACGGGCGCAGCAACGGTGATGGATGGCGAAAGGGCTGGGCCAGACCCGGATCCCGTGGTCGTGCCCATGGTGGACGTCTGTAGCGCCCCATCGGCTGGAGCAGTGAGCGGGTCCACGGCGCTGCGGAATTCCTTCTCGAACTCCTGGGAAGCGCTCTGGAAACCGCGGATGGTGCGCCCCAGAGTCTTGCCCAACTCCGGCAGGCGCTTCGGCCCGAACACCAACAGTCCGATGGCAGCGATGACCGCCATTTCCGGGAGGCCGATGCCGAAGACGTTCATGGAGGAGGGAAAAAGAAAACGGTGCTCGGCTCAGCCGAGGCCATTCCAGTTGACGTTGATCCCTTCCAACAGCAGTGAGCGGTTGTACAGCTGGAGGATCACCAGCAAGAAGACCAGGAAAAGGAGCATGAACACGCCCATCACGGGAGTGGTGCCCCAGCCGGGAACAACCTTGCCGTACTCGGAATTGAGGGGACGAAGAATGTCTCCCAGGCGGGTGCGTTGGGCCATGACAGCTCGGTCCTCTCGGACAGGAGATCGCTCTGGCTACTGTAAGGGTCTTGGCGGCCGCTCCGCGGCGGGCTGTCGAGAGTTGTGACGGATGGCGCCACCGATCGCGCCGAATCTCCCCCCCAGCATGGAACCCAGCACCGCCTCACCCGCTTTTTCCGTGGCCCTCGCCGTGCTCACCGTGCTGCTGGCCCTCACCGGCTTTGGCATCTACACCGCCTTCGGTCCCCCGTCGAAGAAGCTCACCGACCCCTTCGACGACCACGAGGACTGAGCCCACCCGGGCCAGCCGCTGGCCCATGGCCTGATCAGCCGGAGCCATCCAGACCCGCTTGGGCTTCGCCCAAACGGCCGGCTAGATGGAGGCCAACCGCCAGAAACCCAGCTGCCAGGGGTTCAGCAACCCATCCTCCCCGGGCCGATCCGAACCCCCGGCCGCCGGAGCTGGGCCAACAACGTCGGTAGGGCAGCAGGGCCGATCGAGCCCATCGAGGCGGGCCGCCAGCCGCCAGCGGGGACCGGGATCCAGGCGGCGGCGGCAGGGGCCCTCGTTTTGCACGGCCAGCACCAGATCACCGGAGCCATCCCCTGCCTGCCGCAGGCTCACAAGGGCGAGATCGGGACCTAAGGCCGGCAGCGCTGGTCCTGGGTTGCCGCCGGGGCTAACCGGATGGCACCAGAGCGGCTCCCGCAGCCGGCGGGCCTGGCCAGGTACCCCTGCCGGCCGCCAACCTTCGGGGCAAGGCATCAGGGCGAGCCGCTGGCGCTGCCAGCCGTTGTCGGCGCCGGGATCGGGCCAGGTCGGGCCCCGCAGCAGCGACACCCCCAGCCGCTCCGGCGTGGCATCGACCCCCTGGGGCCCATCCAGCAACACGGCCAGACCGCCGCCGGCCGCGCCGCCCTCCACCGAGGCAAGCCAGGCGAGGGCCGGCACTTCCCAGCGGGCCGCCTCCCGGGGGGTGCGGGACTCGGCCGGGCGCTCCAGCACCCCGGCGGGGGTATCGGCGGCCCAGCGCAGCGCCGGCCTGGCCAGGGGAATCTCAAGCCGCAGCAGTTCGTGGCGCTGGCGCCAATCGAGGCTGAGCACGAGTTCGAGCCAGGGCTGGCCGGCCAACAGCCGCCCATCCAGCCGCACCGCACTGGCCCCCAGGCGGCCGCGCTGGCTGAAGCGAGCACAGAGGCGCCCGCGCTCGATCCAGCGGGGGGGGCCATCCCAGCCCCAGGGAAGGGGGTGCTGGCGATAAGTGGCCGCGATGTCCCAGGCATCCCAGAACTCACCGCGATCGGCAAAACGACTCCAGGCCAGGGGCGCCGCCAACTGGGGCCGGCCCTGCAGATCGAGGAGCTGCTCCACCCCGGCCGGTCCAACGATCACCGTGAGCAAGCCATTGCCCAGCCGCCAGTAACCGGGGCCAAGGTCTCTGGCGGGCTCCAGGCCTACCGGATGCTCGGGGGACCTTGGGGGCAAGGTGCAAGGGCCCGGGGCCGCCGCCGGATCGCGGCGGAGATCGAAGCTACCAATGCCGGCCATGGCCGGCAGCTGCACCCACTGGCCGCCGCCGGGGGCGGGCTGGGCCGGCAGGGGCTCGGGGCCGGCGGCGCTCAGCAGGCTCCAGTGGCCCGGCGGCAGGCGCAAGGGGCGGAGCGCCGCCGCCAGGGGTAGCAGCTGGCTGACCCGCCAGGTCTCGCTGCCGTCAGGCCCGCGGCAATCGGCGGCGGCCCTGGCGGCCAGGGCCAGGTCCCGCTGGTGGCGGGCCCGGCGACGGGCCGCCCGCCATTCGGGCTCGGCCTGCTCAAACACCTCAGGGATGGAGGTGCCCGGCAGGATGTCGTGGAACTGCTGAAACAGCAGCGTCCGCCAATCGACGCCCTCTTCGGCGGAGCGATCTGGAGTTGGCTGACGGCTTGGGGGCTGCAGGGCCCGCGCCAGCTCGGCCTCCCGCAGCAGGCGCTCCAGGGTGCGGCTGTGGCGTTTCTGATCGGGCCGGCTGGTGGCACAGCCCCGGTGCAACTCCAGGTACAGCTCATCGCGCCAGACCGGCAGCTGGGGCGCCAAGGGCTCCAGGCCCGCTAAGAAGCCGCGCAGGCTGCCGTGCTGCTGGGGCGCGGCGGCCGGGTGGCCCTGCCAGAGGGCCAGCTGTTCGAGCATCTCGGCGGTGGGTCCGCCGCCGTGGTCGCCCACGCCGGGCAGCCAGAGGGCATCGGCATAGCCACTGGCGGCCTGCCACCCGAGACGATGCTGCTCAATCGCCAGGGGATCACCGTCTGTGCCGATCGGCGCGGTCATCAGGGCCAGCAGCTCGGCACCGCAGCGGCTGCGCCAGCGGAAGATCCGATGGGGGAAGGGATTGGTGGCATTCCAGGCCAGCTTGTGGGTGCAGAACCAACGCACCCCAGTGGCGGCCGCCACCGCGGGCAGCCCGGCACTGAAGCCAAAGCTGTCCGGAAGCCAGGCCACGTTGTGCTCCCAGCTGGGGAAGGCCCCGCGGCTGTAGTGCTGGCCCTCCTGGAACTGGCGCAGCAGGGAAGCGGTGCCGACCAGCACGCCATCGGTTTCCACCCAGGGGCCGTTGAGGGGTTCCCAGCGGCCGGCCTCCATCGCGGCGACGATGGCGGCGAAGAGGGAGGGGCGGTGCTGCTCCAACCAGGCATAGAGGGCCGGGGTGGAATGGCCGAAGTGGAGCTGGGGGAAGCGTTCCAGCAGCCCCAATGCGGAACGGAAGGTGCGCTCGGCCGCCTGCCAGGTGTCGGCCACCGGCCAGAGCCAGGCCAGATCGAGGTGGGCATGGCCCAGCACATGCACCCTCCCGGCCCCTGGCCCAATGGCACCAGCGGGGCCGCCATGGGGGCCGGCGGCGGCGGCATCGGGACCGCCCCGGTGCTCGCGGCGCAACCGCTCCAGGGCCTCCACGCTCGGGGCCAGCAGGCCAAGGGGATCAGCCCCGTCCCGCGGTTCAAGCTCGATGCGGCTGTGGATCAGGGCCCCATCGTCGTGAAGCGGACTACGCAGCCGCAGCTCCAGATCGAGCGGCACCCCCGCCCACCAACCCTCGGGCAACTCCCAGCGGCAGGCGGTGTCGAAGAGATCGCCGCGATGCACCGGTTGGCCATCGGCCCGCAGCTCCACCTGGTCGGCCCACCAGCGCAGCACCAGGCGGGCCCGGGCGCTGGCGGGGCCGAGATGGGCCCAGTCGGCGGGACGCTGGAGCCGCAGCCGCAGTTCCCGCCACTGGCCGCCGCGGGGCCATATGACCAGCCCCCGGGCCTGCCAGTCGGGGCGGTGCCGGGCTCCCCAGGGATGGTCGAGGGCCGCCAGGGTTGCCCCATCGGGCCCAGCGCACCGCCAGAGCGGCTGCAGATCGAGCGGCGGCCGCCCGGCGGAACATGACTGAATCGTTTCAATCCGGGCCTTTGGACCCTGTTGCAGCCCCTCGGGCATCTTTGATGGCCTCCCAAGCCCCATAGGATGATGGGGCTGGGGCAGCCGACGGCCCGCCACCGTGCCCGGCCTGTCATTCCCTGTCACCCGCCCTGTCACCCGCCGGACAGCCCATGCTCGCCCTCAAGATCTCGGTTTACTCCGTCGTTTTCTTCTTCATCGGGATCTTCGTCTTCGGCTTCCTGGCCAGCGACCCGAGCCGCACCCCCAGCCGCAAGGACCTGGAGGACTGAAGCGCAGCGGCCACATCGCCAGCCTCCCCCCTCCATCGAGCGGGGCTCCAGGTCAGCTTTTACCCCTCAAAGCACCACAAGTTGGCGGTTTGAGGGGTTCATGTTGGGCAGCCCCTTAGAGCGATGGGTCATGCAGCAACCAATCAATCGGAGAGACAAGACTTCCAAACCGATCCGGGCCAGGTCCATCGGGAGGGCCCCATGGCAGGATCAGCCTCCGTTGCCACCCCCGGCCGACTGTGGTGCCCCATCGCCGGCCGGCCGGAATCGTCCGGGATCAGGGCCAATCTTTTGGTCTGGACCGGAATACGACGACAGGGGATCAGCTTCAGCGGCGACGAAGCCCTACTTCCCGCCTGCCAGGCCGCTTCGCCGCCCTTCTGGCTGCGGGTAGCGCCCTGCTAGGCCCCCTGCCAGCGGCGCTGGCAGCACCGAACCAACCCGAAGCGGCGGCGGGGACCCAGGGCCTGCCGCCTAGCTCCGCTGGAGAGGGGGCAGGCGGCAGGCCTGCCATGGCCGCCAATCCCCCTGGGAAAGCTGCCAGCAAGGCCACGCCAGCCAGCGTGCCGATGGCCGCCCCACCCCTTGAGCTTGAACTCAAGGCCGACAGCCAAAGCTACGACTCCCAACTGGGCCGCTTCGTGGCCACAGGCCATGCAACAGCGCTGCTGGCGGGCGGGCGAATCATGGCTCAGCGGATCGAATTCGACCCGGCTTCGCGCCAGATACTCGCCAGCGGCGGCGTCCGCTTCCAGCGGGGCCAGCAATACCTCCAGGCCAGCCGGTTGCGTTTCAGCCTGCCGGAGGGACGGGGCGAGATGGAGGATGTTTACGGGGTGCTCGACCTTGATGGCAGCAAGCAGGACCTGGACCTCTCCCAGCTGCCCTCCGCGCCTTTGCTGCCGCCCCAACCGCTCAGTTGCAGCCCAAACCTGCCGCCGTTGCCGGACTGGCACCCCTTTCCCTGGTCCGTCACCGCCTGGGGTGGCCAGATGTACACGGCCAACTTCGGCGAAACCTTTCTATTCAACGGCACCTATCGGCCGGAGTATCTAGCCGGGGTGGGCATGCAACGGCGGATTCTTGATGGTGGTCTGTTCGCCTTTGAGCTGGATGCCAACCTGCTCAACCACCGCTCCCGCTCCCAGCCGGGTGGGGGCTTTAACCAGGACGTGCCCTACGCCGACACCCCCGCCCAGAGCTTTGGCGAAGGCACCTTGGGCATCGGCATGCGCTTCTGGCTGCAGCCCTGGCTCAACATCTACTTCGTGGAAGGGGTGAGTCTGCTCACCGAAGCCAGCAACTACGAAAAGACCTTCCGCGAGAAATACTCCACCTTTCTCAATTACCTGGCCTTCGAGGTGGAGGCCCTGGTCACCCCGCGGCTTTCAGCGGTGGGCCGCATCCACCACCGCTCCGGCGCCTACGGCACCTTTAACGGTGTGAGCGAGGGCAGCAACGGCTATCTGCTGGGCCTGCGCTACCGCTTCGGGACCTCCCCGCCGCCGCGCAAGCCGCAGGAGTTGCCGCCGGCCCAGGGTTGCCCCGGAGCCCCGCCGCCGGAGAGCAATTCGCCGACCAACCTGGCCAGCCAGCTCGACCTGGTGACCATGGGCCCTGCGGCAGGCGACCCGGCCCCTTCCAACCGCCGCAGCGGCAGCACGGCCACGGCCCAGGCTGCGGCCGCCCAGCCCCTGACCAAGACCCGCGGCACGGTGTGGGATCGGGCCCGGATCCAGGAGCGGGAGAGGACCACGGCGGTCGCCGGGCTCAACCAACGCGTCACCGACGTGAAGTTCCAGCAGAGCCTCTCGGCGGAGCGCCGCTATGGCTTTCCCTCCACCTTTTCCACCCCGGATCAGGTGAACGAATTCGGTGGGGCTAGGCCCAGCCAGCTGAACAACCTGGCCACCCAGGGAAACAGCCAGCTGGTGAAAGGCACGATCAGCCGCTGGCGGGTGCAGGCCCGCCAGATGGCCTTCACCCCCACCACGGTCACGGCCGACCGAATGGCCTTCAGCAACGACCCCTTCACGCCGGCCCAGTCGTGGATGGATTCGGAGAACGTGGTGGCCACCTTGCTGCCCAATGGCGATACCGAAATCCGCACCGACCGCAACCGCCTGGTGCTGGACGAGCGGCTGCCGATTCCGATCACCCGCAGGACGGTGATCAAGAAGAAACAGGATGTCGACAATCGCTGGGTGTTGGGAGCCGACCAGGAGGACCGCAACGGCCGCTTTATCGGCTACAACATTCCCTTGCGGGTTGGCGAGACGGGCTTCCTCAGGATCCAGCCCCAGTTCCTCACCCAGAGGGCCATCAACGGCGACACGGACAGCTATCCACTGCCCGGCCAGTCAGCGAATTCACCCGGCGTTTCCCAGCCCACCAAAGCAGGAGACCTGTTCGGTCTTCAGGCCGTCCTCAGGAAACAGGTGCTCGGCTTCAACTCCGATGCAAACCTGGAAATGTCCACCTTCAACCCAGACAACATCGCCAATGGCACCCGCAGCTGGGGCGACTTCAACAGAGCCGTGAAGCTGCCGCTGCTGGGTGAAAGCATGTGGCGCCTCTTCGGCGCCTACCGCTACCGCACCTGGAACGGCACCCTGGGTGAGCAGGATGTGTATTCGGCCTACGGCACCTCCGTGGAGCAGACGGGCCTGCTGCCCACCTGGGGCAAACTCAGCGGCAACTACCTCTGGCGCACGGGGGTGGGGAATTTCCAGGGCAACGACTTCACCACCAACAACCTCGCCGACTCCTGGCGCTTCAGCGGCATCGGCTCGGCGAACCTCAACTACCCCCTGTGGATTGGCAAGCCAGCGGCCCTCACAGTCAATGCTGCTTACGCCAACACTGGACAACCGATCGTTCCGGGCCTGTGGCTGCGCGCCAACGTGCTCGGCACCTTCGCTTACTACGGCAACGGCGTTAACCAAAACACGATCGGCTTAACCGGTGGCCCCACGATCACCCTTGGGCACTTCGTGAAACCCTTTTTCGACTACACAGAACTCACATTGACCGGCGGCGGCACCCTGCGCCAGGGGGGCAGCCCCTTCAGCTTTGACCGGGCCGTGGACCTGGGCACCATCGGCATCGGCCTGACCCAGCAGATTGCAGGACCACTGGTGTTCAGCGGCGGGATTGGCTACAACGTTGATCCCAATTCACCAAATTACGGCGAAATCACCAATTCCTACCTCGAATTCCGCTGGCAAAGGCGCTCCTACGAAATTGGCGTGTTCTACAGCCCCTACGACGGACTGGGGGGCCTACGGGTGAAGCTCAACGACTTCAACTTTGGCGGCACTGGCTTGCCCTTCGTGCCCTATTCCCGCCAGGGAGTCCAGCCTGGTGGATTCGGACCTGACCCGGCGATAGGGCCTGCACAGGGCCCCATCAACCGCCCATTCTGAGACAACAATCAACGCATCAATTCAGGCCGCAAAGCCCGCCAAATAGGGCAAGCGGGAAGCCGTGGTCCGCAATTCGGCGTCGTGGGCCACCAACTGGGAGGTGCCATCCCACTGGCCGCTCACCAGCATGCGGTGGGGGCCTGCGGCCAGCTGCAGGGGTAGGTCGAGGGACGTGCTGGCGGCGGCAGTGCCATCGCTGGCCTGGGGGTCGAGCTGAACCCGCAGGGCTTCCACATCCAGCGTGAGGAGAGCGGCCGGCGTGGCCCCGATCGCCCGCTGCAGGGTGGTGGCATCGGCCGGGGTGATGGTGAGGCAAGGGATCCCCAGGGCCAGGCAGTTGCCGAAGAAGATCTCGGCGAAGCTCTCGCCGATCACCGCCCGGATGCCCCAGCGCATCAGGGCCTGGGGGGCGTGCTCACGGCTGGATCCGCAGCCGAAGTTGTCATTCACCACCAGGATCGTGGCGCCCTGGTGTTCGGGCCGATCGAAGGGATGGGCACCGGCCAGCTCGGTGCGGTCATCGGCGAAGGCACCTTCGGCCAGGCCATCGAAGGTGACGCACTTGAGGAAACGGGCCGGGATGATCCGATCGGTGTCGATGTCGTTGCCGACAACGGCCACGCCGCGGCCCTGAAGGCGCTGGACGGGGCCAGCGGGAAACGGGGCCGGCGCCACGGCAGTGCTGTTCGGCTCGGCGGACTCAGCGCTGGCGGCGGCGGGTGAAGGGGCGTTCATCGGAGCGGTGGGAAAGAAAGGGGAAGGGTCAGCCCAGCTCTCGTTCAGGGCGGGGATACAGCCGCGGCAACACCCACCAGCTCCCGTACATCGGCCACGCAACCGGTGATGGCGGCGGCGGCCACCATGGCCGGGCTCATCAACAGGGTGCGGCCGCTGGCCGAGCCCTGGCGGCCCTTGAAGTTGCGGTTGGAGGAGCTGGCGCTGATCTGGCGGCCCTCGAGGCGGTCGGGATTCATGGCCAAGCACATCGAGCAACCGGGTTCGCGCCACTCGAAGCCCGCCGCGCGGAACACCGCATCAAGCCCCTCGGCCTCGGCGGCGGCAGCCACCTGCTCACTGCCGGGCACCACGAAGGCCTTGATGCCCGGGGCCACCTGGCGCCCCCGGGCCACGGCGGCGGCGGCCCGCAGGTCGCTGAGGCGGCCGTTGGTGCAGCTGCCGATGAAGCACACATCCACCGGCAGGCCGGCGATCGGGGCGCCGGGCACCAGGTCCATGTAGCGGTAGGCCTCTTCGGCCAGGGGACGCTCCTCGGCGGGGGTCTGCTCCAGGGTGGGCACGCTCTCATCCACGCCGATGCCCTGGCCCGGCGTGATGCCCCAGGTCACGGTGGGGGCGATGGCGGCGGCATCGAAACGCACCTCATCGTCGAAGTCGGCATCAGGACCGCTGGCCAGGCCGCTCCACCAGGCCACGGCCCGCTCCCAGGCCTCGCCGGCCGGGGCGTGGGGCCTGCCCTGGAGGTAGGCGAAGGTGGTGGCATCGGGGTTGCAGTAGCCCACGCGGGCGCCGCCCTCGATCGCCATGTTGCAGAGGGTCATGCGCTCCTCCATCGCGAGGGCGTCGATGGCGGGGCCGGCAAATTCATAGGCGTAACCCACGCCGCCCTTCACCCCGAGCGTGCGGATCACGTGCAGCACCAGATCCTTGGCGTAGACGCCCGGCTGCAGGGTGCCCTCCACCCAGATGCGGCGCACCTTGAGCTTGTTCATCGCCAGGCTCTGGCTGGCCAGCACATCGCGCACCTGGCTGGTGCCGATGCCAAAGGCGATCGCCCCGAAGGCGCCGTGGGTGGAGGTGTGGGAATCGCCGCAGGCCACGGTCATGCCGGGCTGGGTGAGGCCCAATTCGGGGGCAATCACATGCACGATCCCCTGGCGGCCGCTGCCGAGGCCGTGCAGGGTGATGGCGTGTTCGGCGCAGTTGGCCTCCAGGGTGGCGAGCATCGCCTCAGCCAGGGGGTCGGCGAAGGGCCGGGCCTGGGAGGTGGTGGGCACGATGTGGTCCACCGTGGCCACGGTGCGCTCGGGGTGCCGCACCGTGAGCCCCAGATCCCGCAGGGCCGCGAAGGCCTGGGGGCTGGTGACCTCATGGATCAGGTGGAGTCCAATGAAGAGTTGGGTGGAGCCACCTGGCAGATCCGCCACCCGATGCAGCGCCCAGACCTTGTCGTAGAGGGTGCCGGCGCTCACGCGAAGGGTTAAGGGAAGAGGAATGGAGCCTAGGAGCCCGGGGTGCGCCAGTCATGGCCCAAGCCCAAGCCCACACCCACCGATCACACCCCCAGACCACGACGCAACGAGGAACCAGGCAGCGAGCCGCGCCATGGGGTCACGACCGCGCCGCAAAACTGCTGCCAGCGCGCCCGAAGCCGGTCTTGATCAGCAAAAATACCTAGAGCCAAGGCAAGGCCGTGCTTCAATACCACACAGAAGCCCCAAAAAGAAGCAACTTCACATCAATCTGCATTCCTTGCCCGTCCCTGCCCTGTCCCCCTCTGGAGATGGTCCGATGTCCGTTCAGCCCGGTTCGTTGGTGCGCATCCACCTTCGTGACGACGCCGTCTACGAGGTGGTGACCATCGAAGACGACGATCTGCGCTGCTGGGTGCGCCGCTGGCCGCAAACCAGGAAGCAAAGCGTCCCCTTCCCGGTGTCGATCCGTGAGCTGGAGGGTCCGCTGCAAGCGGAGGCAACACGATGATCCCCGTTGCTGCGGCCGTCGCCGCCCGACTGCTGCTCTGCGGTGCCCGCACCGCCCTGGTGAGTGGCCTGCTCGCCCTGGGATTCGAGGGGATGCACCTGCTGCTGGGCCCTGATCCCCTCCACCTCGACTGGCTGGGCCTGGCCGGACAAGCCTGAAGGCCCGCAGGACCTCCGCCGGCATGGCTGGGGCCCTGCGGGTGATCACACCCCATTCACCACGTTGATCGGCGCCCCCGCCAGGATCGCCGCCCCATTGGCGGCCACAGCCTGGATCAATCTCCCGCGGGCTGCCCGGGTGGCCCAGGCGATGTGGGGGGTGATCACGCAATTGGGTGCGGCGAGCAGGGGGTTGGTGGGGTCGGGCGGCTCCAGGCTCAGCACATCGAGGCCGGCGCCGCCGAGGCGGCCGCTGTGGAGGGCGGCGGCCAGGTCGGCTTCGTTGACCAGCGGCCCGCGGCCCGTGTTGATCAACAGGGCACCGGGCTTGATCAGCGCAAGGCGGTCGGCATCGATCAAGCCACGGGTTTCGGGCGTGAGCGGGCAGTGGAGGCTCACCACATCGGAGGCGGCCAGCAGGGTGGGCAGGTCCACGCCGGTCACCCCGCCGGAGCTGGCCGCCGGGGATCCGGCCCCGCCGCCGCTCGAAGCTCCGCGCCGGTGGGCCAGCACCTCCATGCCGAAGGCCCGGGCGATCGCGGCAACGGCCGCACCGATCCGACCCATGCCCACCACCCCGAGGGTGCGACCCGCCAGCTCGGTGAGGGTTCCCTCCCAGAAGCAGAAATCGGGGCCGGCGCTCCAGCGGCCCTGGCGCACCAACTCCGCATGCAGACCGGTGCGGTTGGTGAGCTCCAGGATCAGGGCGAAAACGGCCTGGGCCACCGAGGCGGTGCCGTATTCGGGCACGTTGCACAGGGGCAACCCCCGGGCTGCGGCCGCCGCCCCATCCACCACGTCGTGGCCGGTGGAGAGCATGCAGATGCCAAGCAAAGCCGGCGCCGCAGCCAGCTCGGCGGCGCCAAGGCGGGTCTTGTTGGTGACCACCAAATCGGCCTCGGCCAGGCGCGCCGCCACCAGCTCGGGTGGGGTGCGCTGATGCACCTTGAGCGTGCCGAGGCGCTCCAGGGGCTCCCAGCCGAGGTCACCGGGGTTGGTGGTGAAGCCATCAAGCACCACGATCCGGGGCGGGGAGCTGCTGGCGGAAGGCATCACGGGAGCACGGTGAAGCTCCAGCGTGGCCGATCGGCCGTATCTGGCCAAGCCTGGCCCAGACGGGAGGCCTGCCGCCTGTGGTGCAGAACCGGCTGGCGGAGGGCTGCCAGCGGTTGGCAGTCGGCGGCCCACGGGGGGCTGGGGCGGGGCTTTAGCCCTCCGCCAGGGCCAGCCGCAGCCGGTTGAGGGCCTCAGCCACCGTGAGGGTCTGGATCCAGCTGCGGCCGCGGCTCTCGCCGAAGCGCACCGGGCTGCTGGTCGTGCCGTGGGGCCCTGCCAGGGCGATGTGGACCAGCCCCACCGGCTTGTCGGGGCTGGCGCCCCCCGGCCCGGCGATGCCGGTCACGGCCAGGGCCCAAGTGCTGCCGGTGCGTTGCCGCACCCCCTCGGCCATCGACTGGGCCACGGGGTCACTCACCGCCCCCCACCGGTTCAGCAGGTCGGCGGGCACGCCCAGCAGAGACTCCTTAATGCCATTGGCATAGGCGATCACCCCACCAACAAAGACATCGGAGGCGCCGGGCACCGCGGTCAGGGCGGCACCAAGGCCACCACCGGTGCAGGATTCAGCCACGGCCAGGGTTTCACCCCGGGCCCGCAACCGCCCCAGCACCACCGAGGCCAGGCTGTCGTCGTCGGTGCCGAAGCAGAGGGATCCGGTGCGGGAGCGCAGCTCAGCCTCCACCGGATCGAGCAGGGCGGCGGCCTGGGCGACATCCTCGGCCCGGGCGGTGAGGCGCAGCTTCACCTCGCCAGCGCCGGCATAGGGGGCCACGGTGGGGTTCTCCAGGGCCAACAGGTCGGCCACCTGCTCGGCCAGAGTGGATTCGGCCACCCCCCAGAAGCGCAGCAGGCGGCTGGCAAAGACCCCCTGGGCCAGGCCGGCCTGCCGCAACCAGGGGTCGGCCGTGGCTTCCCACATGGCGTGGAGTTCGCTGGGCACCCCCGGAAAGGTGAGCACGGTGAACCCGGGCTGGATCGGAAAGCCCAGATCCAGCGCCGCTGGGCTCCAGACCATGCCGGGGGCGGTGCCGGTGGGGTTGGGGAGCACGGCCGCGCCCTGGGGCAAAAAAGCCTGCCGGCGATTGCTGGGGGCCACAACCCGACCGCGGGCTTCGATGCGGGCGCGGATCGCCGCCCAGATGGCGGGGTGCTCCACCAGCGGCGTGCCGAAGGCGGCGGCGATCGCCTCGGTGGTGAGGTCATCGGGGGTGGGCCCCAGGCCGCCGGTGGTGACCAGCACCCGGCAACGGCCGGCGGCGGCCCGCACCGCCGCGATCAGCCGCTCCCGGTTGTCGCCCACCACCTCCTGGCGGTAGTGGGGAATGCCCAGGCCGGCCAGCCGTTCGGCGATCCAGCGGGCATTGCCATTGAGGATGTTGCCGAGCAGCAGCTCGGTGCCCACACAGAGCACCTCCACGGAGCGCTCAATCGCCGCTGGCTCCGCTGCGTTGGCGGGAGGCGAAAGGGGAACCGGAGCGTGACCTGGGACCAGGGAGTCCATGGGGGGAGAGGGGTGGGGGATCCGAGGCACCCGCCGGGTCAGCGGGTCTCCTCCTGCATGCTGCGGCGGCTGAGCACCACCACGCCGATCAGCACGGAGGTAGCCAGGGCCAGCCAGAGGAAGCGGTTTTCGGCGTTGGCCAGCACCAGGGCGAGGGCGCCCAGCCACTGGGTGAAGGCATAGATCACCACCACCGTGCGGCGATGGCTGAGGCCCGAGCGCAGCAGGCGATGGTGCAGGTGGCGCCGGTCCGGGTAGAAGGGGGAGCGCCCCTCCCGGAGGCGGCCCATGATCACGGCCGACATGTCGGCCAGGGGCAGCGAGAGGATCAGCAGCGGCAGCAGCAAGCTCACACCGGTGAGCCCCTTGGCGGGTCCCACGATGCTGATTGCCGCCAAGGCGAAGCCCAGGAAATAGGAACCGCCATCGCCCATGAAAATGCGGGCGGGGTTGAAGTTATGGCGCAGGAAACCGAGGCAGGCGCCGGCCAGGGCCGCCGCCAGTAGGCCCGCGGCGGGCTGGGCGAGGCTGAAGCTCACGGAGAGCAGGCCGATCGCGGCGATGCCGCTCACCCCGGCCGCCAGGCCATCAAGTCCATCCAGCCAATTGATCGCATTGGTGATGCCCACCAGCCAGACCACCGTGGCCAGCAGGCTGAGCAGAGGAGGGAGTGTGAGGTGGGCCCCATTAAGGGCATCGAAGGGAAGTTCGATGCTGCCGATCCGCACACCCTGATCCCACACCACCATCGCTACAGCCACCTGGCCCACCAGCCGCGGCAAAGGAGGCAGGGCGAACAGGTCATCGGCCAGGCCGATCAAGAAGAAACAGAGGGCTCCGGCCAGGGTGGTCCAGATCAGGCGGTCCTTGTCGGGGGCCAGGTCGGCGAAGCCCCCCGCCAGCCAGGTGAGGGTGAGGGCGAGGCTGAAGCCGGCCACAATGCCGATCCCCCCCAGGCGCACCATCGGCGCCGTGTGCTGCTTGCGGGGATCGGGGCGATCCACCAGCCCCCAGCGCAGGCCGCTCCGCCGCACGAGTGGCACCACGAGCGCCGTGAGCAGGCCAGCCACCACAACGGTGAGCAGTGCCGCCGCGTTAGGGCTGTAGGCGAGGGTCACGGCAGCGGACCTGGGAGCGGCGCACCTTTGGTGCTCACCTTAAGGAGGTGGGGCAACACTTCAGGTGGGCTGAAGCACCCGTTCGGTGCCGTAGAGCGGAAAACGGCGGCAGAGGTCGGCCACCCGCTCGCGGCAGCGCAACTCGATGGCGCCGTCCTCGGGGTTGAGCAGACGATCGGCAATCACATCGGCCACCTCCCGGAAGGCATCGGCGTCGAAGCCGCGGGTGGTGCAGGCGGCAGTGCCGAGCCGCAGGCCGCTGGTCACAAACGGCGACTGGGGATCGAAGGGCACCGTGTTCTTGTTGGCGGTGATGTGCACATCGCTCACCAACAGGTCGGCCACCTTGCCGGTCATGTTGATGCTGCGCAGATCGAGCAGCACCAGGTGGTTGTCCGTACCGCCACTCACCACATCGATGCCCCGCTCCTGGATCCGGGCCGCCAGGGCCTGGGCGTTGCTGATCACCTGCTGGCTATAGGTGCGGAAGGAGGGCTGCAGGGCCTCGCCGAAGGCCACCGCCTTGGCAGCGATCACATGCTCAAGGGGGCCTCCCTGGGTGCCGGGGAAGACGGCCTTGTCGAACTGCTTGCCGAAGTCGGCGTCATTGCAGAGGATCAGGCCACCACGGGGGCCCCGCAGGGTCTTGTGGGTGGTGGTGGTGACCACATGGCAGTGGGGCAGGGGGCTGGGATGGAGGCCGGCCGCCACCAGGCCGGCGATGTGGGCGATGTCGGCCAGCAGGTAGGCCCCCACCTCATCGGCGATGGCGCGGAAGGCGGCGAAATCGATGGTGCGGGGGTAGGCCGAAAAGCCGCACACGATCAACTTGGGGCGGTGCTGCAGGGCCAGCTCGCGGATCGTGGCGTAATTGAGCTGCTGGGTGTCGGGGTCGACGCCGTAGTGGAAGGCCTGGAACCACTTGCCGCTCACGTT
>DAIQNM010000019.1:0-11659 GCA_036788375.1 Cyanobium sp. CTOTU6536
ATCCCCGACAGCCGCCACCTGCTGCCCGACCCCTTCGGCACCCTGGAGGCGGCCGAACAGCTGGTCAAGGAGGGCTTCACGGTGCTGCCCTACATCAATGCCGATCCCCTGCTGGCCCGGCGCCTGGAGGAGGCGGGCTGCGCCACCGTGATGCCCCTGGGCTCCCCGATCGGCTCGGGCCAGGGCATCCGCAACGCCGCCAACATCGGCCTGATCATCGAGAACGCCCGCGTGCCGGTGGTGGTGGATGCCGGCATCGGCGTGCCGAGCGAGGCCGCCCAGGCGATGGAACTGGGGGCTGACGCCGTGCTGATCAACAGCGCCATTGCCCTGGCGGGCGATCCGGCGGCCATGGCTTGGGCGATGGCCCAGGCCACCGCGGCGGGCCGCACGGCCTTCCGGGCCGGCCGGCTGCCAATCCGTGCGGCAGCCAGCGCCAGCTCCCCCCTGGAGGGGCGCCTGGGGTCCAGCGGCGGAGGCGGCGTGTGAAGCGTCTGTGACAGATCCCGGCGGCAGAGTCTGGCGGGCGGGAAAGGGTCCATAGGGTTCCCCGATCCTCACCCTCCCCCCATGCAGGTCATCGAAGAAGACGGCGGCAGGCTCAACGCCTTCGCCAAGGAACCCCGCATGGTGGTGATCGAAGCGGGCGAGGCCAACGGCCCCAACCGCCCGCTGCTGATCGGCGGCGTGGTGTTGGTGGTTCTGCTGATGGCGGTGGCTGCGGGCATCACCGCCATTCGCTGAACCGGAGCCAGGCTCAGGCCTCCCCAGGGCTCCTGCCCAGGCAGGAAGCTGGGGCACACCCCCGGCCGAAGGCCTGTAGTAGCTTGCCTTCGGGCAATGGCTCGACCAGGAGACGCGGTGAAGGTTCTCGTTCTCGGCGGCGACGGCTTCTGTGGGTGGCCCTGTGCGGTGAACCTTGCGGATGCCGGCCACGATGTGGTGGTGGTTGACAACCTCAGCCGCCGCAAGATCGACATCGACTTGGAGGTCGAATCGCTCACGCCGATCACCTCGATCGGAGAGCGGCTGCGGGCCTGGGAGCAGGTGGGCGGCAAGGCCATGCGCTTCGTCCACCTCGACATCGCCCGCGAGTACGATCGGCTCCTGGAGCTGTTGCGCAGCGAACGTCCCGACAGCGTGGTGCACTTCGCCGAACAGCGGGCCGCCCCCTACTCGATGAAAAGCAGCGCCACCAAGCGCTACACGGTCGACAACAACGTCAACGGCACCCACAACCTGCTGGCCGCCATCGTGGAGAGCGGCCTGGATGTGCACATCGTGCACCTCGGCACCATGGGCGTCTACGGCTACGGCTCCCACCGGGGCGCCACCATTCCCGAGGGCTATCTCACCGTTGAGGTGCCCCAGGCCGATGGCAGTCGTTTTACCGAGAAGATCCTGCACCCCACGGATCCCGGCAGCGTCTATCACATGACCAAGACGCTCGACCAGCTGCTCTTTTTCTATTACAACAAAAACGATTCGATCCGGGTCACCGATCTGCACCAGGGGATCGTCTGGGGCACCAACACCACCCTCACCGATCGGGATCCGCGCCTCACCAACCGCTTCGATTACGACGGCGATTACGGCACGGTGCTCAACCGCTTCCTCATGCAGGCCGCCATCGGCTATCCCCTCACGGTGCACGGCACCGGTGGCCAGACCCGCGCCTTCATCCACATCCGCGATTCGGTGCGCTGCGTGCAGCTGGCCTTGGAAAATCCCCCAACCAGCGGCGAGAAGGTGAAGATCTTCAACCAGATGACCGAAAGCCACCAGGTGGGGCAGCTGGCCCAGAAGGTGGCCGACCTCACCGGAGCCGAGATCCGCTACCAGGCCAATCCCCGCAAGGAGGCGATCGAAAACGACCTGATCGTCGACAACCGCTGCTTCATCGAGCTGGGGCTCAACCCCACCACCCTCGATGACGGCCTGCTGGCCGAGGTGGTGGATGTGGCCCGCCGCTGGGCGGACCGCTGCGACCGCTCCCGCATCCCTTGCCTCTCCGCCTGGACCACGCGCCAGGCGGAAGCCATCCGCACCCACGCCTGAACCGGACCGCCCGTGAGGATTGCCTTCTTCACCGAAACCTTCCTGCCGAAGGTTGACGGCATTGTCACGCGGCTGACCAAAACCCTGCCCCACCTGGTGGCAGCCGGTGACGAGGTGATGGTCTTCTGCCCGGAAGGGGCCCCCGACAACCATGCCGGAGCCCAGGTGGTGGGGGTGCCGGCTCTGCCGTTGCCCCTCTATCCGGAGCTCAAGCTGGCTCTGCCCCGGCCGGCGGTTTCCGAGGCCCTGGAGCGCTTCCGGCCCGACCTGGTGCACGTGGTGAACCCGGCCGTGCTGGGTCTGGGGGGCATCTGGCTGGCCAAGACCCGCAACCTGCCCCTGGTGGCGAGCTACCACACCCACCTGCCGAAATACCTGGAGCACTACGGCATGGGCATGCTCGAGCCCCTGCTCTGGGAACTGCTCAAGGCCGCCCACAATCAGGCCGAACTCAACCTCTGCACCTCCACCGCCATGGTGGACGAGTTGGCCGCCAAGGGGATCGAGCACACCGCCCTTTGGCAGCGGGGGGTCGACACCGAGCTGTTCCGGCCGGAGCTAGCCAACCCCGCCATGCGTGCCCGCCTGCATGGCGGCCACAGCGACACGGGCAACCTGCTGCTCTACATCGGCCGCCTGTCGGCTGAAAAACAGATCGAGCGGATCCGCCCCGTGCTGGACGCCCTTCCCGAGGCGCGGCTGGCCCTGGTGGGGGATGGCCCCCACCGTCAGCAACTGGAGCGCCTGTTCGAGGGCACGGCCACCACCTTCGTGGGCTACCTGGCCGGCAATGAACTGGCCTCGGCCTATGCCAGCGGCGATGCCTTCGTCTTTCCCTCGAGCACCGAAACCCTGGGGTTGGTGCTGCTGGAGGCCATGGCGGCCGGTTGCCCGGTGGTGGGGGCCAACCGCGGCGGCATTCCCGACATCGTGAGCGACGGCATCAACGGCTGCCTCTACGACCCCGACCAACCGGCGAGCCTGGTGACCGCCGTGCAACGGCTGCTGGGGGATGGGGTCACCCGCGCCCAGCTGCGCCAGGCGGCCCGGCTGGAGGCGGAACGCTGGGGCTGGGCCGGCGCCACCGCCCAACTGCAGGGCTACTACCGCCAAGTTCTCGAACAGCGGACCCTCGCCCTGGCGGCCTGAATCTCCCGGGCTTCTGCTGGCTGGCGGAACCACCGATCAGGACCTACCGGAACAGGCTGAGCTGATCAGGGTGTCTGGGGCGCCACGCTGCCCGGCGTGATGCCGGATGGCGGATGGAACCAGGCCTCCATCATGGTTTTCACCATCGGCGCCGCCACCGTGCCGCCATAGCCGCCGGAATTCTCCCCGAAGGCCACGATCACCAGGTTGGGCTTGCCGGCCGGGGCGTAACCGCCGAACCAGGCGTGGTCCGGCCGGGGGGGATCCTCGCCGGTGCCGGTCTTGCCAGCCACCGGCGGCAGGGTGGAATCGTTGAGGATCTTGGCCGTGCCCTCGGTGACCACCATCCGTAGACCCTCCCGCAGCACCCGCAGGGTCTCGGGCTTCAGCCCCAACCACTGGCGCGGAGCGGCGCGCTGTACCAGATGGGGCGTGACCAGCCAGCCGCCATTGGCCACGGCGGCGTAAAGGCGGGCCATCTGGATGGGGGTCACGGTCACGGCGCCCTGGCCGATGGCGGAGGTGATCGTGTCCACCGAATTCCAGGGTTCCCCAATCACCTTCTTCTTCCAGGCCGGATCCCCCAGCAGGCCAGCAGTCTCCTCATCGCGGATCTCCACGCCGGTGTGGCTGCCATAGCCCATGCGACGCGCGGCCTTGAAGAGGTCGTCCGGGCCCACCTTCAAGCCCATCTGGTAATAAAAGCTGTTGCTGCTCACCGCCAGGGCCTTCTGGAAGCCGATCGAGCCGTAGGCACCGTGGTCGCCATAGCACTGCCCCTGATAACAGAAGGAGCCCATGGTGGGCAGGGTGGAATCGGGGCTGAACTTGCCGGATTCCAGGCCGGCAATGGTGGACACGATCTTGAAGGTGCTGGCCGGTGGAAAGCCCTGAAGGGCCCGGTTAAGCATCGGCGCCTCGGGGCGATTCAGATCGTTCCACTGGGCCGTGGTGGGACCGTTGGAAAAGATATTGGGATCGAATCCCGGCCGGCTGGCGATGGCCAGAATCTCCCCGGTCTGGGGATCGAGGGCGACGATGGCGCCCTTGCCCACATGGTCGAGGGCCCGCTCGGCAGCCCGCTGCAGATTGAGGTCAAGGGTGAGGCGCAGGTCGCGGCCCGCCCGGGCCGGCTTGTCCCCCAACACCCGCTGCACCCGCCCAGCGGCATTGACCTCCAGCTGCTGGCCACCCCACTCGCCGCGCAGATGGGATTCATAGGTACTCTCCAGCCCACTGCGGCCGATCCGGTCGCTGAAGCGATACCCCTTCTCCCGGAGCCGCTTGTATTCCTCCTCAGTGAGATTGCTGGTGTAGCCGATCACATGGGCGGCCAGGCTGCCGTTGGGGTACGAACGCAGCACATCCATCGACACCTCCGCACCAGGCAGGGAGGCGGCCTGCTCGCGAAAGCGGAGAACCTGGACCGGTGTCAGCGGACCGGCCAGAGGGATGTGGTAGTCGTCAACGCTGTCCTTGCCACGGCGGCGCTGCTCCTCAAGCCGCTCAGCCGGGATGCCCAGCAGGCTGGCCAGCCGGTCCCGCAGGGCGGGCCACTGGCGGTTGCCCACCAACCGCGGTTGAAGATAGAGGCGGTAGGTGAGCCGGTTGGTGGCCAGCACCTGGCCATGGCGATCGAGCAGCCGCCCCCGCACCGGATCGCGGGGAATCAGGCGAATCCGGTTTTCATCGGCCATGGCCCGGTGCTCCGGACCGTGCAGGAGCTGCAACCAACCGAGGCGGGCC
The DNA here is from genome assembly GCA_036788375.1 of Cyanobium sp. CTOTU6536. Taxonomy (GTDB): domain Bacteria; phylum Cyanobacteriota; class Cyanobacteriia; order PCC-6307; family Cyanobiaceae; genus Cyanobium. The sequence continues at coordinate 4,954 of DAIQNM010000019.1, forward strand.
CCGATGGCGGCGCAGAAGAGGAGCACCAGGGCCATCAACAGGCCAGGCTGGCGGCCCACCCCGGTTTGCCTGGAGGATCCGTAGTTGATCAGCCCCATGAGCTGACGCGCCGCTCCAGCTCAGCCAGGCGGGCAGCGATCCGCGCCAGGGTCTCCTCCAGCTCCGTGGTCTCAGCCCCGCCGCCCGCAGCGGGCACAGCCGCCAAGACATCAGCCCCCCCACCACTGGCGGCGGACCCGCCCACCGGGCCCACCGGGCTGGACGCCGCTGCCGGGGTCTGCGGCACATCCCGCACCTCGACCTTCATCACGGGATTGCCCAGCCCCGGCTGTAGCCGATCAAGGCTGTCGCGGAGCTGGCTGGCCGCCGGTTCGCCCTCTTGGCGCAGCACGGTAAGGGGATCACCCGGATGGCTGGCATTGCCCTCAAGGGCGGCGAGCACCTCCCGTGCCCCCCCCCTTCGGGCGCGCTCGACCACGGCGAGGCCCACCGGCAGCACGTCCTGCATCAGGGTGAGCCGAAGGGCATCGAGGGGATCAGAGGCCATGGAAGGGCCGGAGGTTGGCCCCCCAGTCTGCCCTGACCCAGCCGGGGCCGGGGCCCCTCGAGCTACTCCGTCCGACCAGTCCAGACCTCGAAGCCGTTCTGGCGCTGGTGGTCAGGGCGTCACCGGCCGCTGCACCCCCGGATCCACCAGCAGCGCCCGGCAGGGCCGCTGGCTTCCCAGCCACCAGCCACCAGCCCCGGCCAGCACCAGCGCCAGGGAAAGGGGCAGCAGGGCGCGCCGGGTGGCCGGCAGGGCAAACCATTCCAGCCAGTCGCGCAGCACCCGGTCCCGGTCGAAGCGGCGCCGCTCGCGGAGCCCCTGCTGTTCCCGCCGCCTCAGGGCCCGCTCCACCCAGCGCTCGAAGGCCTTCTTTTTGGTGACGGCCATCTTGCGCTCCACCTCCAGCAACTGGCCGGGGTTGAGCTCGGGGTTGAAGGTGCTGATCAGCTCCAGCGTCTTGAGAAACATCTCCACGGCTCCGTCCTTGATCGGGCCCTCCTGCCCATCGAGGAGGGTCCAGTCGAGCTCGGGGTAGAAGCGCAGGCGGTTGGCCTGGATCTGCTCCTCGGGGAGCTGGCCCGGTTCCCGCAGCCAGCGGTCGGTGTTGGCGTCGAAGCGGCGCCAGTAGAGGAAGGGGTTCAGGTAAACCGTCTTGCCACCCACCAGGATGCTGTCCTGCTGCAGGCGACGCTGCAGCTGGGGATCCGGATCGGCGCTCACGGCGGAAGTCACGGCGGTCACGGGGGGCCGGTTATCGGGTGCCCGATGGTATCGGGCTTGGCCGCGGCCAGCCAGTGGCCGGGAGGGCCGAGGCCTCCCTTACTCCCACTCGATCGTGCCGGGGGGCTTGCTGGTGATGTCGAGCACCACCCGGTTGACGCCCTTGACCTCGTTGACGATCCGATTCGAGATCTGCTCCAGCAGGTCGTAGGGGAGGCGCGACCAGTCGGCGGTCATGCCGTCCTCCGAAGAGACACAACGCAGCACGATTGGGAAGGCATAGGTGCGCTTGTCGCCCATCACCCCCACGCTGCGTACCGGCAGCAGCACGGCGAAGGCCTGCCAGATCTCGTCGTAGAGGCCGGCGTCGCGCACCGCCTCGCGCACGATCAGGTCGGCGTCCCGCAGGATGTTGAGCTTGTCGGCGGTTACCTCCCCCAGGATGCGAATCGCCAGGCCGGGGCCGGGGAAGGGGTGGCGCCCCACGATCTCCTGGGGCAGGCCGAGGCTGCGGCCCACCTTGCGCACCTCGTCCTTAAACAGGCGGCGCAGGGGTTCGACCAATTTGAATTGCAGGTCCTTGGGCAGGCCACCGACGTTGTGGTGGCTCTTGATCTTGACCGCCACCCGTTCACCCGTCTTGGGGTCGATGTTGGTGCCGGCACTCTCGATCACATCGGGATAAAGGGTGCCCTGGGCGAGGTAATCGAAGGGCCCGAGGCGCTTGCTTTCCTCCTCAAAGACGCGGATGAATTCGGTGCCGATCAGCTTGCGCTTCTCCTCAGGATCGGTGACACCAGCCAGCTTGCTGATGAAGCGCTCGCGGGCATTGATGTATTCCACATTGATATGGAAACGCTGATCAAAAAACTCGACCAGAAACTCGGGCTCGCCTTTGCGCATGAAGCCCTGGTCGATGAACATGCAGGTGAGCCGATCGCCGATCGCCCGATGCAGCAGGAAGGCCAGGGTGGAGGAATCCACGCCACCGGAAAGGGCCAGCAGCACCCGCTTCTCACCCACCTGGGCCCGCACATCGGCAATCGCCTCGTCGATGAAGGCGGCGGTGGTCCAATCGGGGGTGCAGCCGCAAACGTGATAGACGAAATTGCGGATCAGGGCCATGCCGCAGCTGGAGTGCACCACCTCGGGATGGAACTGCACGCCATACAAGCGCCTGCCGAGGTGGGCCACCGCCGCTTCGGGGGTGTTATCGGTATGGGCCAGGCGCACGAATCCCTCCGGCAGCCGCTCCACCGAATCGCCGTGGCTCATCCACATCGTGGAGCCGTCGTCGACGTTGGTGAGCAGGTCGGTGGGGTCATCCACATGCAGCGGCGCCTTGCCGTATTCGGCCCGGCCGGCGGCCACCACCGCCCCGCCCAGCTGCTGCACCATCAGCTGCATGCCGTAGCAAACCCCCAGCACCGGAATGCCCAGGTCCCACAGGGCCGGGTCACAACGGGGTGCGTCGTCTTCGTAGACGGAGCTGGGGCCGCCGCTGAGGATGATCCCCTTGGGGGACAGGGCCCGCAGCTCCTCGGCCGTGATGGTGTAAGGCAGCACAAGGGAGAACACCTCCGTTTCGCGCACCCTTCGGGCGATCAGCTCGGAATATTGGGAGCCGAAATCCAGGATCACCAGCGCCGGGGGCCGGCTTGATCCACTGGTGTGGTCCCGGCCCGCATCCTGCGGGTGAGAACCGGGCACATGGGACATCGCATCGCCAAACCGTTGCCCCAACCCTAAAGCTCACCCCCCGCAGCTCCTGACTGCGGATGAGGCGTGGCGGCGGCGCCAGGCTCGGCCAGGGCCGCCAGCAGGGGTCCACCAATCGGACCGGTGGCCCGGATGCGGCGGTTGCGGTCAAACAACACGGCCCCCACCGCCAGGGAACCGCCCCCATGGCGGACCAGGTAGGCGCCGCTGCGGGTCTCCACCGCCGCCGCGAGACGGTCCCGCAGCCGCTGGGCCAGGGCTGGATCGGCGACCTCCAGCTCCGCCAGGGCGGCCTCCACGGTGGGGGCGGCATGCAGGGAGGCCAGAGCTTCGCCACCGAGGCCCTCCAGGGCGGCAAAGGCGGTAAGCACCTCGGCGCGGCCATCGGCCAGATGGTGGTGGGTGTGGAAAATGCCCGCCGCCAACTTGATCAACTTCCCCTGGTAACCAAACAGCAGCAAGCGCCGCACGCCCGCCTCGGCCGCCGCCACCAGCACCGGGCCGATCCAGTTGCCGGCCTTCAGCAGAAGCTGCGGGGGGAGTCCGAGCCGGGGCGCCAGATCGAGGCCGTTCTCTCCGATCACCAGGACGAGATCGCCTTGGAAATCGGGCGCGCCGGTGTGCTGGCGCAGGGCCGCCAGGCAGGCCTCCAGTTGGTCCGGCGAGGCGCCGGCCTGCACGGCGGCGCGGGTGCCGATCAGGGCGAGGCCCTCCACCACCCCGAAGGCGGCATTGCTGGTGCGCTCCGCCAGGGCGCGGCCGGCCGGCAGCACTACCCGCAGCTGCAAGCCCTGGCCCAGGGAGAGCAGCGGCCGGAGGTTGGCCTCCAACAGGCGGCGGGCGTAGTCCGACAGGCAGGCTTCCCCACTGGCGGCATGAATACCGACACCTTCTCCCGCCTCGATCAGCAGCCAGGGCTCCAGGCCGGGTTCAGGCGCCGCTGGGGCTGGAACTGCCGAAGCTGCAACGAAGGAAGACTGCGGCGGCCGCGATTGCGGCGATGCGCCGGCCGGGAATTCGACCACGAATCCCGTGCGGATTTCGGTCGTGAATCCAGCCGTCGATTCCACCGCAGGTTCACCCGGAGCCAGCTCCCGCCAGCAGGCCAGCACCCACACCACCAGCCCGCGGGTGAGATCGAGGCCCTCGCCCGGTTCACAGCGGGCCTGGCCCAGGGCCCAGCCATCCCCCAGGGCCGCCGCAGCCTCCACGGCAACGGGCACCGCCCCCGGCGGCTCCAGGAGCTCCAGCATCACCACCGGGCCCAGAGTCTCGCCCCGCAGCACCCCCACGGCCGCCCGGGCGGCCGCCGCCACCCACACCGGCAGGGTGTATCCCCGAAGCGGTGGAGTGGCTTCAGCCATGGTGGCCAGCCGCCAAAGGATCCATGGATAAGGGGACGTCGTTTTTTATGGTGGTCGATTGCGTGCCTAGCCGGCGCCGCAACCATCCCCGCCCCGCCCCTCAGGCGCCGGCGCCACCCCCCTACGCGTCCGCGACGCCCCGCCTCCCATGCAGGACAAACTCACTCTGATGATCCCCGGCCCCACGCCAGTGCCGGAAACCGTGCTGCAGGCGCTGGGCCGCCATCCGATCGGCCACCGCAGCGCCGATTTCCAGAAGATCGTGAAGCGCACCACTGAGCAGCTGCAGTGGTTGCATCAAACCAAGAGCGAGGTGCTGGTGATCACCGGCAGCGGCACCGCCGCCATGGAGGCCGGCATCGTGAACACCCTCAGCCGGGGCGATCGGGTGATCTGCGGCGATAACGGCAAATTCGGCGAACGCTGGGTGAAGGTGGCCAAGGCCTACGGGCTGGATGTGCAGGTGATCAAGGCCGAGTGGGGCCAGCCGCTTGATCCTGAAGCCTTCAAGGCCGCCCTGGAGGCCGACGCTGACAAGGCGATCAAGGCCGTGATCCTCACCCACTCGGAAACCTCCACCGGGGTGATCAACGACCTGCAAACCATCAGCAGCTACGTGCGGGCCCACGGCACCGCCCTCACGATCTCCGACTGCGTGACCAGCCTCGGCGCCACCGATGTGCCGATGGACGATTGGGGCGTGGATGTGATCGGCTCTGGCTCCCAGAAGGGCTACATGATGCCGCCAGGCCTGAGCTTCGTGGCGATGGGCCCCCGGGCCTGGCAGGCCTATGAGCGCTCCGATCTGCCGAAGTTCTATCTGGATCTGGGCAAGTACCGCAAAGCCGCCGCCGACAACAGCAACCCCTTCACCCCCGCCATCAACCTCTACTTCGCCCTCGAGGCGGCCCTGGAGATGATGGAGAAGGAAGGGCTTGAGGCGATCTTCGCCCGCCATGCCCGCCACCAGCGGGCCACCAGTGCCGCCATGAAGGCGATCGGCCTGCCCCTCTATGCCGCCGAAGGCCACGGCAGCCCGGCGATCACGGCCGTGGCACCGGAGGGCATCGACGCCGAATCGCTGCGCAAGGAGGTGAAGAACCGCTTCGACATCCTCTTGGCCGGCGGCCAGGACCACCTCAAGGGCCATGTGTTTCGCATCGGCCACCTCGGCTTCGTGGCCGACCGCGACATCCTCACCGCCGTAGCGGCGATTGAGGCCACCCTGCAGGACCTGGGCCTGGGCAAGGTGGCCACCGGCGCCGGCGTGGCGGCGGCGGCGGCCGAGCTGGCCAAGGGCTGAGGCTGGAGCAGGGGGGGGCGGGGCTTAGTCCCAACGCCCCGGGATGGCGCTGGCGGAGCTTGCTAGGGTTCCGCCGGTACCTGAAGGGTGCCGGACCGAGCAGCCAGCTGTTGCCCTAAAGCAAACACTGCACATTTCGCCGAAAACCCCTTCGTCGAAGCATTCCTGCTCAAATATCCCGGCAACTTTCAGCAATGCGGGTGTAATTCAGTGGTAGAATGTCAGCTTCCCAAGCTGAACGTCGCCGGTTCGAATCCGGTCACCCGCTTTAATCCTGGCCTCAAAATGATCCCCAGGCTTGGCATTGATCCTCTGGCTGCGGCGTCGAGCCTGACCATGATCCGTTTCTCAAGGTCCATCGGGGAGCACTGCGGCGCTGAGCTCCGGTCCTGAGCTACCTCAAATCACCGGGCCGGAAGCGCTGGATCAACACAGCCAGTGGTAGGGGCCCGCAGCGGGGATTCCAGCTGCCACCGCCTGGTATCCGTCGCCAGCACTGCACCAGGAGGTGGTGGTCTGCGCAGGAAACGAGCTGCTCCAAGTAGCGATACTCGGCATCGGCGGCCTGCAGGCCGAGGGCGGGATCCGCAGCCAAGGTGGTTCTGCGATCACCGAATGATGAAGGTGGTGCCGGGGGTGACTGGCGTAGGCGGTTCCAACTGCTTGATCCGCTGCTGACGTCCGTTGGGAAAGACCCGAACGACGAATCCGCCTTCGCTCTGCAGCACGCTTTGCCCGGAGGCCAGCACCTGGGCACGGGCGGCAGCGAAGGCCTGGCCGGAGGCAAGCGGGAACTGGCGTTCGAGCTCTTGAAGGTGGCGTTCTTGGTCGGACAAGGCCAAGAATTCCTTTACGCACTTTAGCGACGCAGGGCTGTGTTGAGACCAGGTACGGCATACCTTGATCACCGATCGGGTGAGGGGCATGGAGGCCTGCAACTGGGGCAGGCAATCGGCCGGGAGGCACAACGCCAGGCTGTTGCCCCAGTGGCGGATCGCTGGCTGGAAGTGCCGGCCCACCCCAGCTGGAGCGCCTTCCGGCCAGCGGTTTCCC
>DAIQNM010000019.1:11669-19927 GCA_036788375.1 Cyanobium sp. CTOTU6536
TTTCCCCTCAACCCGGCAGCGGGCGACTCCAACGCCGCAGCAATCCGCATCGGCTCTGACTCTGGTTGGAATGGCTACCGCAGGGGGCGGCGGCGCCAGGAATGCTGGTGGTCTGTAGCGCATCAACCAGCTTTGCCATGGTGAGCACCCTTCCCTTCAACGCCTCCCCCAACAACCCCCCAGGGTCACCCCAACCAACCGAATCCAGCGGCGGAGCCGTGGTGATGGATCCGGCCACCGCCTTTGCCGCCATTGCCCTGGCGGCTGTCTCCTGGGATGGGGTGCTCACCATGGCCGGTTCGCGGGCCCTGCGCCATTCCCTCGACTACCGCCAGCCCTACCTGAACTACGGCCAGGAGACCATGGTGGCCCTGATGGATGCCCTCCTGGCCGAGTTGCGCCGGGTGGGGCCCCAACACCTGATGGTGGAGGCCGCCGAGCAGCTCAATCCCCGCCAGCGGGCCACGGCCTACGCGGTGGCGGCCGAGATCATGCGCTCCGATGGCCCCCTGCAGGCCGATGAGCGCAACATGCTTACCAACCTCGCCACCACCCTGGAGCTGGACGAAGCCGACACCACTCCCGTGCTGTCCGCCATGGATCTGCTCCACGCCAACGTGATCGAGGGCTGATCAGGCGGCCCGGCTCCCCGGCTCTCCGGGGGCCTCCGCAGCGGGAAGGGGCGAAGCAGGCTCCCTCTCCGAGCGCACCAGCCCCACATCCACCCCTAGGTGCTGATCCGGCCGACCGGTGATCAGCAAGGCGGTGCGCTGGCGGGTGGCGATCTGCCACATCCATTTGCTGAACAGGGCAATCCGGTTTTCGGTGTCGGGGATGAAGGCCAGGTGGGCCAGGGCCCACAACACCCAGCCCACCAGGCCAGTGACCCTCAGGCCCCGCAGGTCAGCCACGGCGTACCAAGGTCCGATCACCGCCATGCTGCCCAGGTCGAGCCAGCGGAAAGGCGGGTGCTGGCGATCGGCCAGGCCGGCCAGGATGGCCTCCGCCACCCAACCCCCCGCCTGCACCGCCGGCCCAGCCATGCCGGGCAAAGGGGTGCCCCCGGGGGTATGGGTGTAGCAAGCGAGGTCGCCCACCGCATGAATCTCCGGATGGCCGGGGATCGAGAAATCGGGCTCCACCACCACGCGGCCGCCCCGATCCAACGGGCAGCCGACGCGGTCGGCCAGCAGCCGGCCCAACCGCGAGGCGCGCACGCCGGCGGTCCAGCAGATCGTGGCCGCCTCCAGGGTGTCATCGCCCGGTGATGGCACATCCTGGGTTCCGCGCAGCTCCACCCGACCGGGATGGATCGCATGCACGAGCGATTGAAACCGGAGCTCCACCCCCTGGCCGGCCAGGTAGCGGGCGGCATCGGCCGACAGATCGGGATGCATGGTGGGCAGCACCCGATCCACCGCATCCACAAGCACCACCCGGCAATCGGCGGGATCAAGCTGCTTGAAATCGCAACGCACCGAGCGGTGCATGAGCTCGATCAGCGAACCGGCCAATTCGCAGCCAGCCGGCCCCGCCCCCACCACCACCGCGGTCTGGAGAAAGCGGCGCCGCTCGGGCTCCCGGGTCTGCTCCGCCTCCTCCAGGGCCATGAGCAGGCGCCGGCGGATCTCCTCGGCGTGTTCGAGGATCTTCATCGGCGGCGCCAGGGGACGCCACTCCTCGCGGCCGAAGTAGCTGCTGCCCGAACCACTGGCCAGAATCAGGTGGTCGTAGCGCAGCCGCTGGCCATTGAGCTCCACCTCCCGCGCTTCGGGATCGATGGCCACCACCTCCCCGAGCAGGATCTGGATGTTGGGGGCCTGGCCCACCATCTGGCGCAGGGGTGAGGCCACATCCGCCTCACTCACCAGGCCGGAGGCCACCTGATACAGCAGGGGCTGGAACAGGTTGAAGTTGCGCTTATCGATCAGGGTGACGCGCACCGGCTGTCCCGCCAGGGTGTGGCAGGCCTTCAGGCCGGCAAAGCCACCCCCCACGATGACCACATGGGGGCAGGCACGGAAGGCCTCGGCCGGCGGGTCGAGTTCGAGATAGAAATGGTTGTGGGTCATTCAGCAGGCCTAGCCCCGATTCGAGACTGAGCCTGCAGCGAAGGCTACGGGCAGCCCAGGCCATGTGCGGTGGTGCACACCACCGCACCGCGGCGCCCCTCAGACCATGTCCTGCAACAACAGGTCCTCCACCGCCTCGGTGATGCCGCAGTCGTTGTAGATCGAAGCCGGCGGAAACCGCAGATCCCGCAGCCATTCCACCAGCAGCCGCCGGTCCTGCATGGCGGTGGTGAGGGCGGCCAGATCGGTGCCAAGGATGCCCTCGATCTTGATCTCGTGTTCGAGGCTTTCCAATTCCATGCAGATCACCCGGAACAGGCTGTAGTCCTTCGCGCTCAGGTCACGGAGGCTGTATCGACGTCGACCTGGCATGGAGCACCGCCAGCAGGAAGCCGCCCCGACATCCTATGGACCCCGGCCGCACTCCAGGCCTTCCGGAGCGGTGCTGCCCCAGCAGAGCAGCGGGATGCTGCAGGGCGGGGCCCTGCGGCGCCGCAGGCTGCGGCGGGAATGCCGCCGATCCGCGCTCGATGGCCCACCTTTCCCCCTGGGGCGGATCGCCACCATCACAATCGGTGGGGTCTGGTGTAGCCATGGATCGAGGCCCTGACCGGCTCCCGTCTCTATCCTTGGACCATCCTTCCGATCGACCACCCCTGAGCTGGATCGCCACTGAGATCGAAGCCCCGTGCTGATGCTCCCGTCGCTGGTCTGGTTCACGGCGGTCCTCTACGCCATTCTTCTGGCCCGCACCCTGCTGCTCACCAGCCTGGCCGGGGTGCTCACCGCAGCAGCACCGGCCGACAACAGCCCACCTCCCCGCAGGCCCTCGCGCCACGACATCGGCCTGTCCCTGGGTTCCAGCTGGGTGTTTGCCCTCGGCGGAGCCCTGGTGATCCAGGCCGATCGCCAGGGCCTCACCCGGCTGATCGATGGCCCCGGGGGGCCGTGGTGGCTGGCACCCCTGGGTTTCGCGGGGGTGCTGCTGCTCCAGGACAGCCTCTTCTACGGGGTGCATCGCCTGCTGCACCACCGGCTCCTGTACGCCTGGATGCACCAGGGCCACCACCACAGCCGCCAACCCACGGCCTGGACCGCCTTTGCCTTTGATCCGGGCGAAGCCCTGCTGCAGGCCGGTTTCCTGGTGGCCGTGGCGCTGCTGCTGCCCCTTCAGCGCGGCACCTACCTGGCCCTGTTGCTGAGCATGAGCCTCTGGGCGGTGCTCAACCATCTCGATCCCACCCGGCTACCGGCCGGATTCCGCCACCCCTGGCTGGGGCGGTGGCTGATCGGACCGGGCCACCATGGCCACCATCACCTCCGGCCCGGCTGCAATTACGGCCTCTACTTCACCTTCTGGGACCGGCTCTGCGGCACCGAGGCGAGGATCAGGAGCGATGAACAACCAGCAGCAGCCGCGGCGGAGCGCCCTGGGGGCTCACGGCACTGATCTCCGCCTCCACCGCCACCACCAGGAGTGCGGTGGAGGCGGTGGCTAGCAGGTCCACGATCAGGTTGGGATGGTCGGGAGCCAGATGCTGGGCCACCACGTCGCTCACCGCACCGGCGGGTTTGAGCTGACCCACCAGGTGCTGCAGGGCCTCAAGCCACCCACCTCAGCCCCGACCCCCACCACAAAGCCCAAGCCGGGGGGATCCAACTAGGGGCCTGAATCGTGGCCTGGCCGTGGGTCCAGCATGCCGCACAGCCAATGGATTCAAGCCAGGTCAATACCGACGAGCAAGAAACCCCCCCAGGGCTAAGACCCCACCACAAACAAGCAAATCATTCGACTTACTTTTTGCAGCGAAGTCATCATTGCAAGCATTTTTGGCATAGACGTAGCAATCATTCCCCGTATATTTACCTACCACGCAGCAGGGTCAATATGGCGCACATCTGACCATTCATGCCTTGCTAATACCCCTGTCAAGCAGCAAATCGGCCCTACATTGCAGCTTGGACCTTCAAGCCGTCGTGCCATGGAGGACAAACCCACCACCTTGAAACACTCCAATCTCATCGCCAGCTTCCGCAAACCGGTTCGAATCACGATCACGGTGCCCCACAGCACCCATTTGGCCCTGATCAAGCGCTGCGATTCAGAGGGTCGATCCCTATCCAATCTTGCTGCCTACCTACTTGAGAATTCCCTGGAAAACTCCTGAGAATCCTTAGCCGCCATGACGCATTGGACCCCACCGGTCCCCGAGGAAGCCGTTGAACCCGGTTTGGCCAACCCCTTTCAGGCCCACCTGCGACTGATTGAAAGCTGCGGGCAGAGCTCCCTGCTGCTTCAATCGGTTCTCCCCATCCATACGCTCACCGACCCATCCCAAGGTGCACGCTGGCGGCACCAGGGTTTCAACCCCTGCATCGGCAGCTTGGTGGCCAACGCTTCAATCCTGCCCCCGATGCAGCTGGAAGTGGATGGGGCATCGAGGGCGGATCTCACCGCGATCCTTCTATACGGCGGCAGCATCCAACTCGACCAATCAGGGGAGCAGCTGGCCTGCGGGCCTGGTGGCCTTGTCTTGCTCGCCGCTCAGCCCTGGCGTTGTCAGAGCGACGGCTGCAGCCTGGTGATGCTGACCCTGGAGCGCCGACGGCTGCTCAGGGTGGCACTCACCATGGCCGAGGAACGCCAGCTCCCGCTCAGCTGGCGCGAGCAACTCCAACCCAGTCGACCCTGGCAAGCGGAAGGCAGCGGCCCCGGCGCCGCCCTACAGAGCGGCCTGCGGCAGGTGCTGAGCCTGGCCAACGAGCTCCTCAACCAGGGTGAAGCCCTGCTGGCCGGCCTGGAGCTGGATCTGCTGATCTACCGATTGCTGGCGGCCCTGCTGATCCCCGACCTGGCACACACCGACCCCCTAGAGCGGCTGCGCACGCGCCGGCATACCGGAGCCGATCGGTTCGATGAACTGATCGCCTTTCTCCACGATCACCTCCACGAATCCCTCAGCCTGCAACGGCTGGAGGAGGTGAGCCACTATTCCCGCCGCAGCCTCCAGTACGCCTTTCAGGAGCGGGTGGGCTGCAGCCCCACCCAGTGGATCCGGGCCATGCGGCTGGAAAGGGCCCGCCGCTACCTGCAGCAGCCCGACCCCGACGCCAGCGTCAGCAGCATTGCCAAGGCCTGTGGCTACAACTCGGTCAACCTATTTTCGATCGACTTCCAACAACGCTTTCATCTGAAACCCTCGGAACTGCTGCGGGAGTTTCAGTGGAAACCCCATAAACCCGAGTCGGCCGCCGCGATCGGGGCAGCCCACCAGGAACCAGCCCAGGACGACGACGACAGCGACGCCCCCCTCAGCGAGGTTTGATCAGTTGCAGCACTTGGGGCCCGAGGCCACCGGCGCGACGTTCGCAATCAAGCGACTGGAGGATCGTCTGGGCCGCCTCCTCAATGTCGCCGGCCTCGGCACTGAGCCGGGCCCGCTCCAGGAGCTCGGTGGCGTGGGAAAGTAGGCCCTGGCGATCCGAACCGTCGGAAGCACTGGGGTGCTGACGCCCTAGGAGGGGCCTAGGACGTCCGGAGATCGGAGGGGGAACAGGCACGGGCCTCGTGCCAATGATGGGTTGCACCTGTGAGCCAGCAAAGACGATTGGGTTTGGGGAAGAACGCAGGAAGGCTTCAATCTGCCAACCCAGCGAAGACATCCAGAACACTTAACCAACTCTAACGAACCAACCAACCCGCAGACGGTCACCTCACCTGATCCAAACCAACCTGCCGTTGCCAGGTGCCCAAAGATCAGGTTCCGGGCTCTTCCTGGTTTCCTCCCAAGGCCGTGATCGCATCGCGCAGCTGCTGGGATCGCTGCACATCGCCACGGGTGAGGGCCACCGCAAGGGCGAATTCCAATTTCTCCAACTGGTGCTCACCTTCCGAGGGGCTGCTCAGGGTCTGGCAGCGGGGGTGGGCAAGCCCATGGGCGGCAGCCGGGGAGGAGAAGGGCCCGGAAGCGTGGGAAGCGGGGTAGGCCATCGCTCGCTTTCTTTCCATTCTGCCACCCCTGGCCAGGGGGCGATGCCGTCAGGCGGCCAAGCTATCGGTGGAATCGTGCTGGAACAAGGGGGCCAGCGACCCGTCGATCAGGTGGTCATGGTCAGCGGGGTTTCCGCCGTCTTCGGGGCTGTCGTGACCTGCCGCAACCTCGCTTCCGTCGACCGTCGTGGCGAATTCAGCGGCCATGGCCACTGGAGTGGAAGGGTCGTCTAAGGCGCCGCCCAGCAGGGCACGGCAATCGAGCAGCAGCCGCTCGGCATTGCCCAGGCTCTTCACCAGGTCTGGATCGTCTTCCTGGGTCGTCTCCCGCTGGCCTTCCAGGGCCGAGAGACGCTGCTCAAGCTGCACCAGCCGCTGAGAAAGCAGATGGAGGGTGCCTGCGAGATCCTCGGCACTGCGGCTGATGCGGAACGAAACCGACGGGGAAGCCATGGCGGCTGAACGGCTGATCCGCATGACAACACACCGCGCAGACTGTGGCCAGCCTGCCTCCCTTTCCCTGGCCATGACCCACCCCTGGTCCCTGTTGCTATTGGCCCTGGCAGGCCTGGTTGGGGGTCTGCTGGCGCTGGGCACGGGCATCCCGGCGGCACCGCTGGCGGGGGCCCTGATCGGCGCCGCCATCGTGAGCCTCAGCGGCCGGGTGGAACCCGCCCATTGGCCGGGTGGAACCCGAACGGTGCTCGAGATCGCCATCGGCACCGTGATCGGCAGCGGCCTCACCGCCGCCGCCCTCGGCGAACTTCGCCAGCTCTGGCGGCCCGCCCTCCTGATCACCCTCACCCTGGTGCTCACCGGGCTGGTGGTGGGCCTGGGCTGCAGCCGCTTGCTGGGGGTCGATCCGGTGGTGGCCCTGCTGGGGGCGGCGCCGGGGGGGATCAGCGGCATGAGTCTGGTAGGGGCTGAATTCGGGGTGGGTGCAGCGGTGGCGGCCCTCCACGCGGTTCGCCTGATCACCGTGCTGCTGGTGCTGCCCCTGGTGGTGAAGCTGGTTCTGCGGGCCGGAGGGAGCAGTCCGGGCGGTTAATGGCGCCAACGGGCCCACCCCCCGCCGAAGCGGCCCACCCGCCTGGACAGCCCGGGCTGGCTCGATACCTTGGGCCCTACGCCAGGCCAGGCAGCATCGATGCTTCCCCATTTTCGCCCCATTCCCAAGGCCAGGCCGGACCAGGCCGAAACCAGCAAACGCCGGCGCCAGGCCCTAGCGCTGGTATCCGCGGCCGCCCTGGGCCTGGTCTGCGCAGCCCCCCTTCGGGCCCAGGGAGCCGATGCCACACCGGGCGCCAAGGGCGCCCAGGTGTACTGCTACATGCGCAACAACGGCAACATCCACGAAGTGAGCTGGGCCGCCGCCTACGCCCTGATCAAGCGCCAGAGCGCCAGCATGTTCAAGACATCGCCGGAGCACGCGGCCGTGATGATCACCGAGGCGGTGGTGCAAAACTCTGGCAGCTATCCCGACTGCGGCCGCTACCTTGGCGACCTCTACACGCGCCGGATGGTCGTGGTCAACCCGGCCCCGGCGGGGGTCAGTGGTAGTGCTGGAACCAGCAGCATCCCCATCCGCAGTGAGCGCTACGGCAACTGAAGCCCCCACTGAAGACCCCGTGGAACACCCCGCCGCCGGCAGCACCAGCCCCGAGCGGCGACGTTGCTGGGGGGCCCTGGCGCTGGTGCTGGCGGCCCTGCTGACCGGCTGTGCCGAGGAGCCGCTGCCCCAGCGCCAGATCAGCCGCGACGACTGCCTCAGCGAGGTCCGGATCGATCAGCTGAAGGAGGCGATTGGGCGCTGCGACAAGGTGGTGGCGGCCTTCCCCCGGGACCCCCTTCCCCTCAACGAGCGCTTCCTGCTCCACATCCTGGCCGAAAACGATCGCGCCGCCTGCCGCGACATCCTCCAGGCGGCCAAGTTGGCCAAAGCCATGCCGGCGGCCCGCCTGGATGCCGTGCTGCGGCGCGAACTGGAGCTGCGCCAGGCGGATTGCCGCGACGCCGGGCTGGGGACGCCGGCCAACGTCAGCGGCCCCGCGACTGGCACCCCGTTGCCAGCACCCCCCGGGGCAGCCACTGCCGGGCCAGCGGCTGCGGGGTCACCAGCGGTCCAAAAGCTGCCGTACCAGATCCGGTAGGGAGGATCGCCGCCAGTGCTCCTGGCGGCTGCGAAGCACCAGGGC
>DAIQNM010000020.1:0-3486 GCA_036788375.1 Cyanobium sp. CTOTU6536
CCCTCACCCTGATCCACCTGATCAGCATCCCGGTCACCAACACCTCGGTGAACCCTGCCCGCAGCACCGGCGTCGCCCTTTGGGCCGGTGGTGAAGCGGTGGGCCAACTCTGGCTCTTCTGGCTTGCGCCGATCGTCGGTGCCCTGCTGGCGGGCTGGGTCTACAGCCGTTTCCTGGATTCCGACGCTGTCGGTTGAACCAGGATCCTTCGATCCTGGCAACCCCGATTAGTGGGACTTTGCATCCCCCCGATTGACACACCAAAAGGGCCCCTCGGGGCCCTTTTTGCGTCGTCGCGGCAACCCGTTGGGATCGAGCTTCAAGCCTGCGGCGGGGAGTGATGACCCCACCCCAATCAGCAGCCCTTGGCCAAGGCGCCGATGGCGCCGATCAGGGCCTCGATCTCCTCCGGACTGGTGGTGATGTGGGTGCAGGCCCGAACACAGGCGGGGTCGGGTAGTTGGCGCAGCCAAAAGCCCTGCTCGATCAGCTTTTGAACCAGCGCCGCCGGTTCCCATCCCGCCACGGTGAAACTCACCAACCCCGCCGGTGGCGGGGTTGTCAGCAGGGGCTGCACCCCTTCCAGCTGCCCCAACCCCCGCCAGAGGGCCGCGCTGCTTTGGCGGATCGCGGCGAGCCTTGTTTCGGCGTTGCCTTCGGCGTTGAGCAGGGCCAGGGAGCGATGCAGCCCGGCGAAGAGGGGGGTGCAGGAGGTGGCCACCTCAAAGCGGCGGCCATCGCGGTGAAAGGGGGCGTTGCCAGAGCCCGCCTCGGCGAGGCTGCGCCAGCCGATCAGGGTGGGTCTGCTCTCCACCAGCAGTCGATCGGAGAGCACGGCTACGCCCAGCCCCTCCGGCCCGCAGCACCATTTGTGGCCCGTGCAGGCGTAGATGTCCGCGGCGGCGGCGGCTTCCGCCACCGGGACGCTGCCGAGCGACTGGGCCCCATCCACCAGCAGCCAGGGCCGGCGCGGATGCTGCGCCAGGCGGCTGGCCACGGCCGCGATCGGCATGAGCTGGCCGGTGTTCCAGAGCAGGTGGGAGAGCACCACCAGCCGGGTGCGGGGCGTGAGGCGTTGCTCCAGCGCCTCGAGCACTGCCGTGGTCGCCTCCGCTTCACTGGCCAGCTCCGCCTGCACCGGCAGGTTGACCAGCCGCAGGCCGTGGCGGTAGGCCAACTCACGGCAGCCGGCCACCACGCCATCATGCTCGGCATCGCTGATCAGCAGTTCATCACCGCTCTCCCAGGGCAGACCCCAAAGGGGGAGCAGGCAGCCGCTGCTGACATTTTCCGTGAAGCTGAGGCGCTGGGCTGGCACACCACACCAGGCGGCGAGCTCCTGCCGCAATCCCGCCACGGTGGCTTCGGCGAAGGGCCAAGCCGCTCCTCCAAAGGGACCCAGCTCCTGGATCCGCTGCCAGGTCTGCTGGATGGCCTCCAGGCTGGGGGTCGGCAGGGGACCCTGGCCGCCGTAGTTGAAGTAGGCCTTGCCCGCCAGGGCCGGCATTTGGGTGCGAAGGCCGAAGGGCGGCACGGATCGGAATGCGGGTGATCACCACTCTGCTGCCCGGCTGACGCCTTCAAGCCAGGCCTCGCGGGCGGTGGCACCCCTCGCCATGGTTCGGCCTGCCCGCCCTGGAACGGTCCGCGGTGCTGCCGCCGCCCACCCCGGCTCCAGACGCCCTCATCACCATCGTCGTCGTCGGGATTGTCGTGGTCGAAGGCGAAGGGATCATCGCCATCGTCTCGATGCCGCTGGCTGGCCTGGTGCGCCGCCTTCGCTGAGGCCTTGGCCCGCTGCTGCTCCAACAGATTGCGCCGGTCTTCGCGGTCTAGCTGTTGCTCACGGCTTCGGGAGACGTAATCGTTGCTAGCCCGCAGCCAGGAACTCTGGAGCCGCTGCAGCAGCTTGCCCCGCATGGGATCGGGCATGGCCACCGCCGCGTAGGCCAGGCAGAGCAAGAGCGACTGCAGGGCCACGTGCAGGAAGGCGAGGATCAAGCGGGGCAGACGGCCCTCGATCCGCTGGCGCTGTTGGGATTCGCGCAGGGCCAGGGCCTGGTCGATCGTTTCGATCAGGGCGGTGCGGTCGCCGCTTGGGAGGATGAGCAGGGGCCCCAACTCCAGGCTTGGTTTCACCCTCTGGCCGTCACGCACCATCTCCTGCTGGGCACTGCGCAGGGCGGCGAGTTCCCGGTTGGGCGTGGCCTCGCTGGCGATCAGATTGGTCACGCTCACCAACAGCTGCAGAGGCAACAGCAGCAGCAGCCCCAGGCAGACCGGGGCGGCCCAGTGGCGGGTGCGCAGCAGCCAAGACCAGAGCTGATCGTTTTCGGGATCGCGGCGGGCGCCGATCAGGAGCAGGCAGGCTCCCAGCAGGGGCAGGATCGACTGGTTGATCAGGGTCTGGATCGAGGCCAGTAACCAGTAACTATCGAAACTCTTGCCGGATACCAGCACCTCCGCCAGGCCAAAGAGAAAGGCCCCATAGAGGGCCAGGGCGGTGTAGGTGAAGACCTGGGATGTACCGGAATTGGCCTCGTGGAGGGAGCGGTCCGAATCAGGCATGGAGCCCCCACTGGGCCAAGGGCAGGGCGATTCTGAACGATTGCTGACCTCGGTTTGATGCCCGGTTTGGATCCCGGTGTGGAGCTCAGAGAACCTGGCCCACCACCACCGCCGCAACGGCGGAGAAGAGGGTGATGCCGATGGCGGTGAAGGGATCTTGCCCCTGCACCACCGCCAGGGTGGTGACCACGCCGGCCCCGAGGAAGGCTACGGCCAACTGGCTGGTGAGTTCGCCGCGGGGGCTCGGGGTGGGGGTCACGCAACTGGGGCAACTGGGCCGAAGGTAGGGGCCCTGGCCGGGGCGCACCCGCCGGGGGGCTTGGGTCGTTACCCGTTGCGTTGGAACTTCACATCTCCGTTACATCGGGCGAAGACCGCCAAGCAGGGCGCCGTAGCGGCTCGCCACCTGCTGCCGGTGCTGGCGGGCTGCGATGGGCGCTGGGATCGGGGCGGCCAGCACGGGCGTCACGGCGGCGGAGTTCAGGGTTTCGCTGCGCCGTAAACGGCGGCGGAGGCGGCGGCTCATGCCGAAGGCGGCGCCGGCTCCGAGGGCCGGCAGGGGAGCGGGTACCTTCTGGCTGTCAGGGGGTCTGGGGCGGGGTTTGGAGTAGTTGATGGCGGATCGGAAGGTCACCGAAGATCCGGAGGCTAGGTAAATCGTGGTTGGGGCGGTGTAAGCTTTCAGATCGATCACGCTGCCAGCTTCGGTAAATTTGTCGCTTCCGTTTAGTTTGGCGATGTCTTCAAATGACCAGCTGCAGTCTGCGTTTGAGGAGGAGGGGTTGCTGGTGGCCATGCCGGCATTGCACTTGGCATTAAAAGGATCAAAGTTCCATTTGAATGTGATTTTGTAGATGGCTGCCGCACCACGATCTGAGTCGGATGTATTGCTCAGCGTCAGGTCGATTAGGGCGATAT
>DAIQNM010000020.1:3496-19547 GCA_036788375.1 Cyanobium sp. CTOTU6536
TTCGGGTTCGGTTTGTTTGTCGATGACTTGCGTGCCTTCGCGATCGGCGTAGAAAGTGATCGCAGTTTTTTGGTCGGTTTCGTGCGTCGACTGGCTATTTTTGTCTGTATCTATATAGTAAATATTAGTGCCATTTGGGTTGTTGAGGGGGTCATATTTAGAGTTTCCCCGGTAGATTGATGCTGGGAAAAAGCCTGTGAAAGATGTTTTGGCCCCGGCGGCCGTGCCCAAGGCCAGGTTCAGCAGGCAGTCCGCAGCCGCAAAGCCGGTGCCGGCCAAGGCGGCGAGGGAGGGGCGGCGGCCTGCCATGGGGAGGCGAGGGTGCTGGTCGATGCTACAGCAACTGTAGGCCTCCCGTATGTGCCGTTCGGTTTGCCGTGGCGGCAGGCCGTGGTTTGTTTGCGGATCTCGCCATGCGCAGCAGGGGGAGTTACGCAGCGGGTTTCTGCGTTGCCTGGGGCCAGCCGCCTGGCGTTGGCTAACGCTGGCTCCGGCCGCAAGCATCAGGCGGCTTCGTGCCGTGCTTCATCACCAGGCCATGCTGATCGCCCCCGGATGCCATCTCGGCTGCCTTATGCATACCTGACTAACATTGCAAGAAGGCTGCTCTGTTTTGTGGGCGAAGAGAGTTCACTACTCTTCGCTGCAGCGTCTGAACCTCAGGCAGGCTTTCCAGCAGGCTCACCACCGGCTTCCACCGCCCTAAGTCAAGCGGAGGCTGAGCCGACCGGGGAGGCGCCCCCAGCCACCGCTGTTGGGGGTTCCGCCGTCGTTGATCAGGGCCGCAGCAGTTCCGCTCCGCCCTCCTCCGGTCTACTTCCCCCTCCCGCCGACGGCGGCTCGCCGCAGGGTGAGGGCGGCGCAGCGGCCAACCCGCCACCCCAGCCGCCCCTGGGTTTGCCGGTGGCCGACTTGGTGGGTCTGCGCTTCTCCGTGGTGCACCTGCGCCTGGCCGGCTACGCCCTGCTGGGCGTGTGGGCGAACGAGATCGTGAGCCTGCTCAGCACCCCGATGCTGGAGGCGGTGGGCACCCGTCTCGCCTCCATCTCCCAGGCCCTCGACCTCGCCCCACTGCTGCTGGTGGCCATCGGCCTGGTGGCCTTCCAGGGGGGGCTGCAGCGCAACTGGCTCGAGCGAATCGTGCTGCCTGTCCTACTGGGCCTGCTGCCGATCCTCAGCGCCATTCTCTTTCTGATGGCCCCCGCCAGCATTGCCAATGCCAAGACCCTTGGCGCCAAGCAAGAGGAATTGAGCCAGGCCCAGGTGAGCTCGATTGAGACCCAACTGGACCGGGCCAGCGCCGTGGTCGCCTCTAGCGACGACCTCGAACAGCTGCGCAAGCAACTGGAGGCCATCCCCGGCATCAAGGTCACCCCGGCGCCCAAAGCCTGCCTCGACCAGGCCCGCAAGGACATTCGGGAGGCGCTGTTGGAGGAACGGCGGCGGGTTCGGACCCAGATCGGCACCAATGCCGCCCTGGCCCGAGACCAGTTTGCGCGCCGCAGTGTTCAGAACGCCGGGCTAGCCGTCACGGTGGGCCTGCTGCTCGGCTGGATGCGCTTTGGCGCCATGAAGGAGATGGAGCTCAGCACCACCTACCTCTCCTGGGTGGTGCTCTCCGATAGCCAGGCTCCCAACCTGCGGGGGCTGAAGAATCTGCTCGACTTTCAGAACGCCTGTTTGGCCACCTCCTACCTCGGCCTGGTGGAAAGGTTGCTTCGTCCCACCCGCGTGGAGGAACCCAACCAGGAGGACATCCCCGATCAGGTCTGGGAGAGCATGGGTTTGGATGAACCCGCTCCGGTTTCCGATGCCCCCTGGGAAGCCGGCAGCCCCCGCCTCCAGACCATCAAGACCCTTCACTGGAAGCGTTCCGCTGGCATGTTCAAGGGGCGCCTTGAGGTTGGGGCGCCGATTTCCTACGACACCGGAGATCCCAATCCGACCGGTGAGCCACCGCCTCCCAGTCGCCGCGATCTGCGGCGCAGTGAGCGGGATCGCGAGCGGGTGCGGGAAGCCCTCCAGGGCTTCTCCCAGATGATGAGCGATACCCTCACCTCCGACGATGACCTCCCCGAACGGCCCCGCAGGCGTCGCCCCTCCGACCGCCAACTGCGCAAGGCTCGGGAGGCCCTCGAACGTTTCGCTGAGCAGATCCAGGCCCAGATGGGCACCGATGTGCCGGAGCTCCAGGGCCCTGAAGATTGGCCCGATCCCCTCGATCCGCGGGACATCAAGGCTCCCACTGGTTCCGAAGCACCCGCCTACGGGTCGCTGAAAGGGGCCGAGCGCGGTTCCTCCCGATCGCCAGAGCTGGAGCCTGGGGCGCAGGGGCCTGGGGCCCCGATCACCGAGGAGCCCGATCCCTACGCCCGTCGTCGCTATCGGGCCCGCACGGAGCCCGTGGCCCGCCCCAATCCCCTGCGGGTGTTGGTGCACTGGGTGCTCACCCACCTCTGAATCCGCCCTCAGGGCAGGGGCTGGGAGGCTGGTCGCGCCCGGCCCCCGCTCGCCCAGGTCCGCAGGGCCTCCAGTTGCTCCCGCGCCGTTCGCGAGAGGGGCACCACCTGGCTGGCGGCGGCAATCAGGTCGGCCTCCCCCAGGTCCCGATCGTCCCCGAAGGCCAGGTGCATGGCCTCGATCACCGTTTGCTCCAGTTCGGCCCCGGAAAAACCATCGGTGCGGTCCACCAGCACCTCCAGGGCGATCTGATGGCTTGGTCGGCGGCGGCGTAGCTGGAGGTCGAGGATGGCGCGCCGTTCATCGCGGCCTGGCAGCTCGAGCAGGAAGATTTCGTCGAAGCGGCCCTTGCGCAGCAGTTCGGCGGGAAGCCGTTCCACGGCGTTGGCGGTGGCTACCACGAACACGGCGCTGGTTTTTTCCGCCATCCAGGTGAGCACACTGGCCAGCACCCGCTGACTGGTGCCCCCATCGCTGCGGCCATCGCTGCCGCCGCCGATGCCCAGGCCGAAGCCCTTGTCGATTTCATCGATCCACAGCACGCAGGGGGCCATGGCCTCGGCCCGCTGGATCATGTCGCGGGTGCGAGCTTCACTGGCGCCCACCAGTCCGGCAAACAGCCGACCCACATCCAGCCGCAACAACGGCATGCCCCAGCTGTGGGCAATCGCCTTGGCGGTGAGGGATTTGCCGGTGCCCTGGGGCCCCACCAGCAGCACGCCGCGGGGCAGGGGTAGCCCATAGCGCCGGGCCTCCTCGCTGAAGGCGCGGTGCCGTTGGGTCAGCCAGTGCTTGAGGGCCCCAAGGCCACCGATGTCGGCGGGGCTGGCTTCGCTGGGGCAGTACTCCAGCAGTTCGCTGCGGGCGATCGCCTGGCGCTTCTCCTCCAGCACCTCCGCCAGGTCGGCTTCCCCGAGCCGGCCCCGCTGGGCCAGGGCCCGGGCCGCCAGCTGCCGCACCCGTTGCTCACTCAATCCATGGCAGGCCCCCGCCAGGGTTGCCAACACCTCTGGCTGCAGCGGTTCGCCGACCGCCGCGGCGATCCCCGCCAAGAGCCCGGTGATCTCCTCGACCTCGGGAAGGGGCAGATCCAGCAGGGTGATGCTGTCCTCCAGTTCCAGCGGCAACCGCCACTCCGGCGCCGTGATCACCAGGGTGTGGGGGCGCTCCCGCAGTTCAGCGGCCAGGTTGCGCAGCCGGCGGCAGATGCCGGCATCCTCGCCATAGCGGTGGAAATCGCGGAGCAGCAGGATGGCACCCTGCTCGCGGGGTAGGGCCCCCAGCAGATCCAGGGCCGCCATCGGGTTGCGGCTGGCTTCCCCTTCCCGCCCCGGGGTGCCGCGCAGGCCGGCGATGAAGTCCCACCGGAGCACCAGCCGGCCGCCCAGCCGAGCGGCGGCTTGCTCCAGCAGCCCGTCCACCCGTGCCTCCTCCAGGCTGCGGATCCAGATGATGGGTGTGCGGGAGCGGATCAGCAGATCCAGCTGGTCGGTCAGGGCGGAGGGCATGGGCGCTCCGCCTCAGGACCCCTGCAGACCCTGCAGGGCAGCCCAGCGGGGATCCGGGATCACGGATTCGCTGCTCCAGGTGGCCGGACCCGGGCAGTCGGCACCGCAGCGGGTGACCTGGGGCAGGCGGAGGCTCAGCTGCTCGAAGATCCACCGCTCTGGATCGAAGTGGCCCAGGGGGTCCAGTCGGTCGTCGAGGTCCTCGCCATTGGGCAGCAACGGGCCGTTGAAGGAGGGGGACACACGCCCCAAGGGGTTGGCGGGGGGTGCTATGGCCAGTTCCCCCGGCAATTCCCTGTTCAGTTCGAGGATTTCCTTGGCTTCGGCCGCCAAAGGGTGGTTGAAAGAGCCCAGGCAGCGGTCACAGCGGAGGGTCACGATCGTGGCGATCTGGCCCTCAACCTCCAGCACCATGCCGTGGTGGATGGCCCTCAACTCGCCCCGTACCGGGGTCAGGCTCTCAAGTCCGTGGATCGACTGATCCACATCCCAGTGGCGGCCATCGGCCTGCAAGCGAAGCTCGGGCAAGGCCACCGGCCGGAGGGGCTGGGGGGCAGGGCCGGCCGCCTGGGCGGGGTTCACTTGCGACCCTTGGGTTCAAAGGGCAAGCGGTCGGTACCGCCACCGGCCACGGCGGTGGCGGTGGCCTCCTGAGAGCGTTGCTTGTCGAGGATCTGCTGAAGGTTGTCGGGCAGGGTCTCGCGGCTGAGCAGGAAGGTTTGGAGGCCCTGGAAGACGTTGGCCACCACCATGTAGAGCAACACCCCCGCCGGCAGGGGGAAGAAGAGGAACATGGCGGTGATCATCACCGGGGTGATCTTGTTGGCCGTGGATTGTTGGGGGTTGGACGGCATTCCCATCCCCGAGAGGATTTGGGAGATGAACAGGGTGGCGCCGAAGGCCCCCACCAGGACGGCGATATCCCAGTTCACGGCGCCGTCGGTCATGAAGCCCACCTGGCCGAGGGCTTTGATGAACAGGAAGCCACTACGGGCGGCCAGTCCAGGGATCATGCCCTCCACGGTGGCATCGCCGGGGGCCAGGGCCGTGATCGTGCCGTCGTCGGCCACACTCACCACCCCTTCGCCCTTGGTCACCGACCAGCTGGGGTTGAAGGCCTCGCCGTGGTCGACGCCGGCGAGCACCGAGGCGAAGCTGCCACCTTCCCGGGTGTGCAGCGCCACGGTCTCCTTGTCGCCAACACCGAGCTTGGTGCCCTTCTCCAGGGTGCCGATCACCGGCACATGGTTGGTGGTGCTGACGAAGATGGAGTGGCTGGGGGTATTGAAGGGTTTGGGCTCCACCGCCGCAATCTGTTCAGCCGGCAGCACCTTGAGGTTGAAGGTGTAGGGCACGTCGGCAAACGGTGAGCCCCGCAGGGTGGCGAACAGGGCAAACAGGATCGGCATCTGCACCACCAGGGGCAGGCAGCCCGAGAGGGGGCTGCCGAACTCCTTCATCAGCTTGCCGAGCTCCTCCTGCTGCTTGGTGGGGTTGTTGGCGTACTTGGCCTTGATCTCCGCCTGGCGCTTCTGCATCACCGGTTGGGCGATGCGCATGCGGCGGGCGCTGCGGATCGACCCGGCGCTTAGGGGGAAGAGGGCCAGGCGGATCACCACCGTGAGGGCGACGATCGCCAGGCCGTAGCTGGGCACCAATCCGTAGAAGAAATCGAGGATCGGAAGCAGCAGGTTGTCGGAGATGTAGCCGATCACGGCGCAGGAAGGCTGGGGGAAGGGTGGGGATGGTCCCGGGCCAGTGTGACGGACCGGGGGGCGGAATCAGGCGATGGCGCGGGGCGTTTCCCCGAACCCTGAACTCGGACGCTGCAGGCCGGCTGCGGTGGCCTTCTCGCGGCGTCGCTCCTCGATGTAGGCCTCGAGCTCGCGGAAACGCGGCACGGAGCGCATCTCCAGCCGGGAGCCGTCGTTCAGCACCAGCACCATGTCGCCCCAAGCCCCGAAGCCCCGCGGCACCGAAAGCACCTCACGGATCTGGCTGTAGACCACCTGGGTCCGGTCGCGGCCCAGCCAACCGCCCTCGACGGACACCCGGCGGCTGGTGATCCGGTAGCGGAGCCACAGCGCCCGCACAATCGCGCCGATGGCGATCGGTAGGCCGATCAGGGTGAGGCCGATCAGCAGGCTCAAGATCAGGTCTCCCCGAGCTGGACCGCCTTCGTAGTAGACGGTTTCTGCGCTCGTGAGGTTGGGGGTGGATTCCGGCGTCATGGGATCAGGCCTGCCTGGCGCAACACGTTGGTGCATTCTTTCAGCAACTGGTGGGGTTCCGCCTCGGCGGCGCCGGGGCGCAGCGTGATCAGAAGCCACTGGGGCCGCTCCGGTGCAAGATCGCACTGGCTCAAATGGCCGTGCAGCAGGCGGCGGAGCCGATTGCGCTGCACCGCCCGCTTGCTCACCTTGGCGCTCACCACAACGGCACAGCGCCAGGGGCTCGGGGGCCGGGCCCGGTCGCTCGGGGGAAGAAGGGAGGGCACCTGATCAAGCAGGCGCAAAAGGATCAGCTCGCTCTGGTAGCGACGCCCCTGCCGATAGATGCGGTCAAAGGGCCGATGGCCGCGGAGTCGGTGCTGCTGGGGCAGGGCCAACGGCTGGGGCCGGGCTCAGACCGCCAGGCGGGCACGGCCCCGGCGACGGCGGGTGCGGATCACGCGGCGGCCGGTGTGGGTCCGCATCCGCACCCGGAAACCTGACACCCGCTTGCGTTTGCGGCTCGTTCCTTCCAGGGTGCGCTTCGTCATGGCGGTGGCTTCTCAGCCCGCAACTTTATCAGGCGCAGGCTCGGGCTCAGTTCGGATCGACTTCGATCAGCCAGCTGCCTAGGTAGCCGGAGATGGGGATCTCTCCCGGGGCCTGGGCCAGGGCGTTGAACTGGAACATGCCCGCGTTGAAGGGGTTGAAGAGGGTCATGTAAAGCCCCACGGTGCCCCCCACCGGGATGGGGGTGTTGGGGAAGATCTCGATGGCCTTGCCGTTGGCAGCCACCTCGATCGTGGCCGGAATCTCGGATTCACAGCGGGTGCGCTTGGTCATGCCGCCCTGGCTCATGCGGCAGAACTTCATCAGCTTTGGGTTGAGCTTGACGTCGAAGTGATCCGGCACGGTGATGGTGAGCTTGAGGATCGCTGTGTTGCGGTCCTTGGGCCGGAGGATCAGGTAGTAATCGGAGCGCTGCAGCCGGATCGTGTTGGTCACGAAGAAGTAGAGCTTGTTGTAGTCCTTGGTGTTATCCCAACGGAACTCCATCAGCCCCGGTGTGCCCTGGGCCAGGGCGCTGCCGGCGCTGTCCTGCAAGCCCGGCAGCAGGCCGGGGCCCTGGATAGCGGTGATGGCAAGGGCAGCGGCGGCCCCCAGGGCGGTGGCGGAGATCGGCCGCTGGATCAAGGGGCGGGACCGGCTGCTGGTGCGGCGGCTCCCGCGGCTGGTCCAGTGATGAAGGGCCAGGCGGAGTGCCCCGAGGGGACGAAGGGGAGGCATGGGAGTGCCGTAGGCAGGCGGACCCTGATTCTCCGTAGCCCCGATCACCCGCCATCGCCGCAGTGGTCGGCAAGGGAGCTGGCTGGGGTGTGGTTTTCCGGCCCGACAGCGGCGGCGGCGGCCAGGTCGGGCCGCAGGCGCACCGCCTGGCGCAGGTAGGTGTGGGTCACCTCCTGGGCGGCGGGCATCCAGACATGGGCCAGGAGACGAATGCAGCGCTCCAGGTCTCCCGCCACGGCCATCTGCTGGCAGTCGAGCAGGGCCACCGTGCCCCAGTCCTCGCGTCGGCGGGCGATGGCGGCTGGAAAGCAGGCATCCAGGTCGGCCGTCACCGAAAAGGTCACCGAAAGCACCCGACTGCCCTCGAGGTCGTTGCGGCTGACCAGGGCTTCGATCAGTTCGCCCACCGCCTCCGTAATCGCCTCGATGCTGTTGGCCGGGGCCGTGGTGGCACCCCGCAGGGCCCGAAGGGCTAGGGAGTCGGCGCTCATGGTCGGTACAGCCAGAGGGGCTGGCCGGCCCAGGCCAGTTCAAGCCGCAGGGCGCTGGCCACCGTGCCAAACAGATTGCGGCCCGGCACCAGGGCTGCAAGGCGGTTGGGGGTTCGGCCGAAGGTCACCGGTCGGCTGCGTTTCGGATCGAGTCCCGCCAGCTCCGCCGCCAGCTGCCGGGCCCGTTCCTCGTCGCCTAGCTCATCCACCAGGCCGAGCGCCAGGGCCTGGGCTCCGCTGAAGACGCGCCCATCGGCAAAGGCTCGCACCACCCCCTCGTCCAGGCCGCGGCCCTTCGCCACGGCTTCCACGAACTGCCCGTAGCTCGAATCGATCAGCTCCTGCAGCACGACCCGTTCGGCTTCGCTGAGGGCCCGATCCGGGGAGAGGATGTCTTTGTAGACACCGCTTTTGACCGTTTCAAAGCGCACCCCGATCCGCTCCAGCAGCCTGGAGAGGTCGTTGCCCCGCAGGATCACGCCGATCGAACCGGTGATCGAGCCTGGGTTGGCCACGATCCGCTCCGCCGCCACCCCGATGTACACCCCACCGGAGGCGGAGATATTGCCGAAGCTGGCCACCACCCGGCAGCCCTTCTCCCGCAGCCGCAGCAGCGCGGCGTGGATCTCCTGGCTATCGCCCACGGTGCCGCCTGGGCTGTCGATTCGCAGCAACAGCACCGGGCATTCCCGCTCCGCCACCTGCTCGAGGGCCTTGAGCACCCGGCTGCGGGTGCTGCCCCCGATCGGCCCCTCGATCGCGATCCGGGCCAGGGTGCGGCGGGTCTTGCGGCGCCAGGGCCAGGGCATTGGGGTGGGGGGAGGTGGGGTCGGATCCTAAAAAAGAGCCGCCCATGGCCGGCCCGTGGCCGATCGTCCCATGATCGGTCGTTGCTTTGACGTTCGATTCATCCGATGGAATGGCACTGATGGCCCAGGTCGAACCGGCTTCGCCTCCCCCCCCCGTGCTGCGGTGGCTGCTGATGCTGCTGCCCTTTGCCCTCTGGGGCACGGCCATGGCGGCGATGAAGCCCCTGCTGGAGAGCGGCGACCCGCTGCTCCTGGCCAGCCTGCGGCTCTTGCCGGCCGGCCTGGTGCTGTTGCTGGCGGCCAGCCTGCTGGGTCGCTCCCTGCGGGTTGATTCGGCCGATCTCCCCTGGCTGTTGCTCTTCGCCCTGGTGGATGGCACGGTTTTTCAGGGCCTGCTTGCCCGCGGTTTGGCCCAGACCGGCGCCGGTCTGGGCTCGGTGCTGATCGATTCCCAGCCTCTGCTGGTGGCCCTGCTGGCGCGGGGGCTGTTTGGCGAGGCGATCAATCCCGTGGGATGGGTGGGGCTGCTGATCGGTCTGCTCGGGATCCTTTGCCTTGGCCTGCCCCCGGAACTGCTGCGCCAGTGGTGGCTGGAGGGGCCGGTGGTGCTGGGGCTGAGGCCCTGGAGCCATGGGGAGGCCTGGATGCTGGGGGCAGCGGCCGCCATGGCGGTGGGCACGGTGCTCTGCCGCGCCGCCACCCGCCGCAGTGATCCGGTGGCGGTGACCGCCTGGCACATGCTGCTGGGCGGCTTGCCCCTGCTAGCGGCCACGGCCCTGCTGCCGGCCCTGCAGGGCGGAGGCGCCGCCGCCGCCTGGGCCGCCCTGAGGCCCGCCTGGACGGCCCTCGACTGGGGCTTGATGGCCTACGCCTCCCTGTTTGGCAGTGCCCTGGCCTACGGCCTGTTTTTCAGCTTTGCCAGCAGCGGCGACCTCACCGGCTTCACGGCCCTCACCTTCCTGACGCCGGTGTTTGCCCTGCTCTGTGGCTTCCTGCTGCTCGATGAGCGGTTGCTGCCCCTGCAGTGGGTGGGGGCCCTGTTGGCCCTGGTTTCGGTGGTGCTGATCAACCGCCGGGCCATGCTCTGGCGGCCCAAGGACGATCCCACGTCGGAGGCGCTCTGATGGCGCCCTTCCGGGTTCGTCGCTCCTTGGGGCTCACCCTTCTGGCGACCCTGCTGCTGGGGCTGCTGCTCTTCGTGTGGCGGCTGGGAGCCACCGGTTTGGTCGATGAGACCCCGCCTTTGTTTGCAGCCTCCGCCCGGGCGATGGCGGAAACGGGGGACTGGCTGATTCCGCAGGTCAATGGCTTGCCCCGCTACGACAAGCCGCCCCTGGTCTATTGGCTGATGGGGCTGCTCTATGCCCTGCCGGACCAGGCCCGCTGGAACCCTCTGGGCACCTGGGCCGCGGGGTTGCCCTCGGCCCTGGCCACGGTCGGGCTGATGCTCCTGCTGGCCGACACCCTGCTGCGCTGGCCCCAAGCCGATCGAGCATCGATGGGTTGGTCCGGTTGGTCCGCTCGCCCCGTTATCGCCCTGGCAGGAGCCCTTGCCTTTGCCCTTTCTCCGCTGGTCGTGCTGTGGGCCCGGATCGGCGTCAGCGATGCCCTGTTCATGGCCACCCTGTCGATGGCGCTGTTGCTGAGCTGGCGTTGCTACGCGGCTCCTGGCTCCCGCTGGTGGATGCCCTGGCCGGTGCTGGGGTTGGCGGTGCTCACCAAGGGGCCCGTCGCCGTGGTGCTCTTTGGCCTGACCCTGCTGACCTTCGCCTGGTGTCAGGCCGATGGCGCCACCATGGCGCGGCGATGGCGGCCGTGGGCAGGGCTGGCGCTGCTGGTGGCCACCGCCCTTCCCTGGTACGGCCTGGCCCTGCTGCGGGAGGGGCGACCCTTCTGGGACAGCTTCTTCGGATACCACAACCTGCAGCGCTTCACCTCCGTGGTGAACCACCATCTGCAGCCCTGGTGGTTTTTTGTGCCGGTGCTGGTGGTGGCGAGTCTGCCCTTCACACCGCTGTTGCTCCTGGGTCTGGTGCGGGCATTGGGGCCCTTCCGCCGGGGTCGCTGGCGTCCCCAGCCCCGGCCCCCAGAGCAGTCCCTGGCGCCCTTTGCGGCCTGCTGGCTGCTGACGGTGCTGGCCTTCTTCACCCTGGCTGCCACCAAGTTGCCCAGTTATTGGCTGCCGGCCACCCCCGCCGCGGCCCTGTTGATTGTGTTGGCCGGTTTCGGCCCGCCGGCAGGGATGCCAAACGCTGGGACCAGGCCCGCAGCTTCGGATCGCCCCCTGCAGCGGGCCTGGAGCCTCACCCTCCTCCTGACGGGGCTGCTGGGGCTGGTGCTTCTGGCTGGACCCCACTGGGTGCCCTGGATCCAGGAGCCGGAGATGCCCACCCTCCCGGCCGGGATCCTGGCCACCGGCCTCGTTCCCGTGGCCGGCGGCTGCTATCTGCTGGCGGCGCTCCTGGGGGGGCTTTGGCGCCATCGCCCCTGGCCTTTGCCGCTGCTGGCCCAACAGCTGGTGCTGGTGGTCTTTGTTCCCCTGGTGCTCCTGCCGCTCTGGAGCGTGGGGGACCGGCTGCGGGGGGGACCCGTGCGCAGCATGGCCGCTGCAGTGCTGCGCCAGGCGCGGCCCGGGGAACCGGTGGCCATGGTGGGCATCCTCAAGCCTTCCCTGCACTACTACAGCCGCCAGCCGATCGTTTATGAGGGAATTCAGCCGGTGGGGCCGGTGAACCTGGCCGATCGGTTGCGGCGCGAGCGCCGCCAAGGCCAATGGCCCAGCACGCCGGAGCAGCAGCCCACCGTTCTGGTGGTGATTGACCAGGCCACCGCCGCCCTGCCCCACTGGAGCGGCCTCCAACCCCACGAATTGGAGCGCAACGGCCTGTATCGGCTCTGGCGGCTGGAGCGAAGGGCCCTGGAGAAACGGGCCGCTGCCCTTGGCAGCTCCGGTCTGGTGCCGGACTGGGCGCGGCCCAGGCCCGAACGCTATTGAGGCTGGGGATGTTCAACGCTGCCGGGCATCAGGCGGCGAGCGGCTGGGGCATCAGCCCGTCGTAGAGCTTTTCGAGGGCGTCGATGTTGCGGCTGAGGGTGTAGCGCTCGATCACCCGGGCCCGGGCCCGGCGTCCGAGTTCGGCGGTGAGCACGGGCTGGTCGCGGAGCACCGGCAGCAGGGTGCGCAGCTGGGTGGTGACCCCCTGGGTGCTGATCACGATCCCCGCGCCCCCTTCCAGCACTTCGCCATCGGCTCCAGCATCGGTGGCCACGCAGGCCACCCCGCTGGCCATCGCCTCCAGCAAGGCGAGGGAGAGGCCCTCCACAAGAGAGGGCAGCAGGAAGACCTCGGCCAGCTGCAACAGGGCCACCCGCCGCTCCAGGCTGGGCTCATACCCCCACCACTCCACATCCGTCTCGCCAGGGTTCTGGAGCGAGGGGCGCAGGGGCCCATCGCCCACGATCACCAGCACGCAGCCCGCCGGTCGCACCAATCGCCAGGCCGTGAGCAGCGCCTCGAGATTCTTCTCGGTGGTGATCCGCCCCATATAGAGAAACACCCGCCGGCCGGCATAGCGGCGTCGCAGGTCGGCCAGCACCGGACCGGCCAGCAGCGGCGCCGGGGCCCAGAGGTCGGTGTCTACCCCATTGGGAATGATCGCCAGTCGCTCCCGCCGAACCCCCAGCCGTTCGAGCAGCTCGGCCTGCAGGGCGGAGAACACGATGACCCGGTCATAGCGGGCTAGGGAAGGGGCGTAGAGCTGGTAGGTGAGTTGTTGGGTGCCGGCGGTGAGGTTGCGCAGTCCCGCATCGAAGGCGGGGTGGAAGGTGGCCACCAGGGGCAGGCCGAGCTGCTGGCAGAGGTCGGGTAGGCGGAAATCGAGCGGCGAGAGGGTGAGGCTGGCGTGCACCAAGTCTGGGCGGATCCGCTCCAATGACTCCCGGAACTCCCGCTGTGCCCCCGGGGAGGGGATCGTATACACCTGGGATTTCACCAGGTAAGGGAGGGTGACCTCGGGCTCCCGGGCCGTTTCACCCGCCGCCACGGCCACCGCTTGCGGCGAGTCATTGTCCTGGCGGCCCAGGGAGGCGGCCGGGGTGTCGAAATGGATGAAATGAACCGTGTGGCCGCGGCGGCGCAGGGATTCTGTGGTGCTCAGCCCATAGGTCACGTTGCCGCAGAAGGGGGATTTCTTGCCCAGCCAGGCAACGTGAGCCAACGGTACGGTCTGCGTGCGAACCGAAAACTAGCAGCGCCGCCAGGGCTGCTCGATCAGGGCCGCCACCAGCACGATCGCCGCCATCCCCCAGAGCACCGGCAGCAGGCCATAGCGGCTCACCAGGGCGCCCGCCAGCACCAGGGGCAGGCTGAGGGCGATGTTGATCAGGTTGTTCTGCAGTCCAAACACCTTGCCCCGCTGATCCTCCGGGGTGTCTTCCTGGATCGTGGTCTGGGCCGGGATCGCCAGCAGGGAAGATCCAACCCCAAGCACGGCGCAGAGCACCAGGGTGGGCACCAGATGCCCCCGCACCTGGCCCAGGAGCACCAGGCTGAAGGCCACGGTGCCCAGGCCACTGGCGGCCAGGCGGCGGCGGCTGAAGCGTTGGCCCAATTGGGCCATCGCCAGGGCACCGATGGCCAGTCCCACCCCGCTGAGGGCGAGCAGGACGCCAAAGCCGGTGGGGCCGAGGGGTTCGATCGCGGCGGCTAGGCTGATGGCCAGCACGTAGAGGGCGGCCAAAACGCTGTAGAGGAGCACGAGCTGGAGCATGGCGGCCCGGACGCTGCGCCGCTCCCGCAGCACCTGCAGGCCCCCACCGATCTCCTCCCAAACGGAGACGCTGCGGGGTGGGCGGACCGGCTCCTGGATCGCGATGCCCGAAATCGTCAGCGCCGCCAGGCCATAGCAAAGGGGTAGAAGCAGGAACTCGCCCCCTGGGATCCCTAACTGGGCCAGGCTGCTTTGCAGGAACCGCAGCACCGGATCCCCCACCGCGAAACCGACGATCGTGGCGGCCATGCTCGTGGCCTGGTAGAGGGAATTGGCGGCCAGCAACTGCGCCGAGGGCACCAGCAGGGGCAGGGCCGCCTGTTCCGCCGGGGCGAAGAACTGGGTGAGCACCGATTCCAGGAAGGTCATGCCCACCAGGGCCCAGTAGCCCCAGCTCAGCCCAAGCCACACCGGACCCTTCAGCAGACAAAGGGGGGCGAGCAGCAGCAGCGCCCCCCGCATGGCGTTGGAGGCCACCATCACGTTCCGCTTGGGCCAGCGGTCGGCCCAGACCCCCGCCACGGTGCCAAACAACATGGCCGGGATCGTATTGGCTACGTAGATCCCTGTGGCCATCAGGGTGATCACCTGGGCACGGGTTTCGAGATCGATGCGGATCGCCGCGGCGGCATCGACCAGGGCTGGATCGGCGGCCGGGTTATCCGTCACCCAGTACTGGGCGATCAGAAACACCATCAGCACGATGTAAAACTTGTCGGCCAGCTGGGAAAAGATCTGGCCCAGCCAGAGCCGCCGAAACCCCGGCAGGGCAAGCACGGCGCCGATGCCGCCCTGTTCGGTGGGGGGGGGGGCAGGGATGGGTGCTGCACCGCCGGCCACGGGCTCTGCTCCTGCTTCGCTCTCGCTCATCGAATCCGCCTGCTCATCTGGCCAGCTCCCCGGGTTCGAAGCCGGCTCGGAGCAGTCTGAATGCCCGGGGGCGGCGGCCCAGGTGTTCGCCGCACCAGCACTCCACCAGTTCGAGCAGATGGAGCCACACCGTTTCCGGCCCCAGCAGCTCCCCATCCCGCCGCCGGGGGATCGCAAGCCGCGGCAGCCGTTGCAGCAGGGCCAGTTCCGAGGCGTTCAGCACCACCCGGGCCCCGGCCACGGCGCCGATCGCCAGCCCTTCTCCCGGCAGCAGGCTGCAGCGCCAATCCCAATTGCCCACGGGTGGGGCCAGGGGGGCGCCGCTGCGGCAGCAGGCCTGGAGGGGGAGGGCGAAGCCCCCCAGGGCTAGCAGGTGCACGCTGCCCTGCACCGCGATGATCAGGGCCTCCCGCCGCTCCCGCTCCTGGCGCACCACGGCATCGAGCCGTTCGAGCTGGAGCAGCAGGTCGGACAGGATCCCGGGCACGGGCATGGCGGCGGGGACCAGGGCCAGGCAAAGCTCCGCCAGGGCCTGGGCCGCGGCGAGGGTTTCGAGTCGTTCCCCCAACCCCCCGTGGCTGCGCAGCACCTGGAGCTGGCGCACCCGCCGCAGTTCCCCCTTCCCCCCCGCCTGCAGCCGCAGCAGGGTGAGGGGCAAGGCAGCCGCCAGGCTGCTCTTCGGCCGCCGGGCCCCCGGAACCGCCAGCCGCACCAGCCCCTCGTCCTCGCTGATCAGGGTGAGCAGCCGGTCGTTCTCGCCCAGGGGGCCACAGGTGAGGGCCAGGCCCTCCAGCACGGCTTCCGGCACGGGTGGGTCTCTCCGCTCAGCCTTCGGCCAGGGGTGGCGGGGAGCCCCGCCGGAGGGCTTGCATCAGCGCAACGCCGCGGCTGGTGCCCAGCCGCACGGCACCCGCTTCCACCAGCTCGATGGCCAGCTCCACGCTGGCGATCCCCCCGGAGGCCTTCACGCCGGCCCGGCCCCGGGCCAGCGCCATCAGCTGCCGCACCTGGGCCCCGCTGACCGGCGGACCAAAGCCACTGCCGGTCTTGAGGTATTGGGCTCCTGCATCGAGGCTCACCTCCACCAGCAGGGCCAAGGCGGCCGGATCGAGGCGACCCATCTCGAGGATCACCTTCACCGGTACCCCCACTTCGACGATCGGGGCGAGGTCGGCCAGCAGGGCGGTGGTGTCGCCATCGGCGAGGGCACCGAAATCGGGCACCACATCCAGTTCGTCGGCTCCGGCGGCGGCGGCGGCCTCCGCCTCGGCCCGCTTCACCGCTGCCGGCACCGCACCAAAGGGGAAGCCCACCACGCTCACCAGTCGCATCCGTTCGCCTGGGGGCAGGCGTTCCCGGGCGGTGGCCACCCAGCGGGAGGCGACGCACACGCCGGCGAAGCCGAAGTGACGGGCCTCGTCGCAGCAGGCCAGCAGCGCCTCCCGGCCCCGGTGGGGATCGAGCAGGGCGTGGTCGATCAGGGGGGCGAGGTCGGGGACGTCGCGGCTCATGTGCCCTTGGGCTGGATCACGCCAAAGCCGCCGTGGTTGCGCCGATAGACCACCTGCACTTCACCGCTGCCGGCATCGCGGAAGACGTAGAAGTCGTGGTCGATCAGCTCCAGCTGATGCAGGGCCTCCTCCAGGG
>DAIQNM010000021.1:0-18217 GCA_036788375.1 Cyanobium sp. CTOTU6536
GGTAAAACCTCAGCCTTCCAAGCTGATGATGCGGGTTCGATTCCCGCCGCCCGCTTGCTTTTCTCAATAAGGATTTTCGGCTCAAAGCCCTTGCTGCGACTGGCGTTAGGGCTTCCAGTCTCTGCCAGCGCCTGATTGCCAGTTCCAGGCTGTGAGACGAAACATCTCACCAAACGTCTCACATGCCGTCGGCCCGTGACTGGGAGGACATGATCAGGGCGGTGGCGCCGCAGAGCGCCAAGCAGCTGCTGGAGACCCTGGCCCGCATCTGGGCGGACAAGCCGGGCGGGCGCACCCGCCAGATCCAGATTCAGTCGACCACCGCCCTTCTGCGTTGGGCCGTGGCGGAGCGGCGGCTGGGCGAGGACTGGGAGCCGCCTCAGGATCTGACGGTGTTCGTGGGCCGATCGCGTGCGGCGAAAGCGATCACGACGCCCTTGGAGGTGGAGCCCATCCTTGCCTTGGTGCGGGCCATCCCGGATGACCGCAGGCGCTTTGCCTTTCAGCTGATGGCGGCCTACGGACTCCGCCCGGAGGAGCTGCAACATCTGCAGATCCGCCAGGGTCGGCCCGCAGGCTGGATCCTGGGCCACCTTTGGAAGCTGCCTAGGACCTCTGCGCACTCGTCGGCCAGGCCTCTGCTCCAGGCCATTGGCCGAAGTCATCGGCGGGCAGCTCCATGGAATTGTCGTGGCGGGGGGGCAGCAGGGGCGTAATGCTGTGTACCTCCTGGTTGACCAGCGCTGAGGCCCCTCTCCTCATGGCCGACTCCAAGCCCTCCGAGCTTGATCAGCTCCGCCTGGAGAACAGCAGGCTGATTGCCCTGCTGGAGGCTCACAGCATTGGCTGGCGCTCCGCCGAACAACCCAGATCGGAGCCAACCCCGGACTCAGCCCAGCCCGCTGCCAGTGCCCCCGGTTCAGTGCAGCAGAAGGTGGCCCTGTTCCGGCGTCTGTTCCGCGGTCGTCACGACATCTACGCCCTGCGCTGGGAGAGCAGGACCAGCGGGCGATCGGGCTATGCGCCGGCCTGCGCGAATGAATGGAAGCCGGGGATCTGCGAGAAGCCACGTGTGGCCTGCCGCGATTGCAGTCACCGGGAGCTGTTGCCCGTAACGGATGCAGCGATCTACGGCCATCTGGCCGGCGAACACACGCTTGGCCTCTACCCCCTGCTGGAGAACGACACCTGTCATCTGTTGGCGGTGGATTTCGATGAGCAGGACTGGCGCGAGGACGCAAGGGCCTTTCTTCGCTCCTGCCTGGAGCTGGCGGTGCCGGCTGCACTGGAGATCTCCCGTTCCGGGGAAGGCGCCCATGTGTGGGTGTTCTTCGAGGAGGCGGTACCGGCTCGAGAGGCCCGTCAGCTCGGGGCATCTCTAATCAGTCACACCTGCGCCGCGTCACGTCAATTGCAGCTGAGCTCCTACGACCGGCTGTTCCCCAATCAGGACACCATGCCGAAGGGGGGCTTCGGCAACCTGATCGCCCTGCCGCTGCAGAAGGAAGCCCGGCAGCGGGGTTGCAGCGTGTTCGTGGATAACGACCTGAAGCCCTATCCCGATCAGTGGGCCTATCTGGCAACCCTGCAGAGGTTGTCGGTGGCGGGGCTGCAGACCTTGATCCAGAACACCACGGGCGGTGCTCATTCCCTCGATCTGGCGTTCATCGGCGAGGAGGACCTGGCGACTCCCTGGAAGGCAGCGGTGCCGCTATCGCGGCTCACCGGACCACTGCCCACCTCCCTCACGCTCACCCTGGCTGATCGCCTCTATGTGGAGCGCTCGGGCCTGCCGCAGCCACTGCTCAATCGCCTGATCCGCCTCGCCGCCTTCGCAAACCCGGCCTTTTACAAAGCCCAGGCGATGCGCCTGTCGGTATGGGACAAACCGCGGGTGATCGGCTGCGCCGAGAACTTTCCCCAGCACATTGCCCTGCCGCGGGGCTGCCTGGAACCCGTGCAGACCCTGCTGCAGGAGCAAGGCATCGGCTTCGATCTGGTGGATGAACGACAAAACGGCTCACTCCTGGAGCTGGAGTTCACAGGTCAACTTCGCGATGACCAGGAAGCCGCCGTGGAGGCGATGCTGCGCCATGACATCGGCGTGCTACAAGCGCCGACCGCCTTCGGGAAAACTGTGGTGGCAGCAGCGATCCTGGCGCGCCGCAGGGTCAACACCCTGGTGCTGGTGCATCGGGCCGAGCTGCTGCGCCAATGGCAGGAGCGGCTCCAAGCCTTCCTGGATGTCGCTCCTGAGGCGATCGGTTGCATCGGTGGTGGCAAAGCCAAGCCCACCGGCCAACTCGATATCGCCGTGATGCAGTCACTGGTGCGGAAGGGAGAGGTGAACCCTGTGGTGCAGGG
This sequence comes from Cyanobium sp. CTOTU6536, assembly GCA_036788375.1. Classification (GTDB taxonomy): domain Bacteria; phylum Cyanobacteriota; class Cyanobacteriia; order PCC-6307; family Cyanobiaceae; genus Cyanobium. The sequence goes on from DAIQNM010000021.1 coordinate 2,365, forward strand.
CTACGGGCAGGTGATCGTCGACGAATGCCACCACATCGCTGCCGCCTCCTTTGAAACGATTCTCAAGCAGGTGCGGGCCCGCCACGTGCTGGGGCTGTCGGCCACCCTGGTGCGGCGGGACGGCCTGCAGCCGATCCTGTTCATGCAGTGCGGCCCCATTCGCCACACCGCTCAGCGACCTGCCGGGGCGCCCCAGACCCTGGAACTGGTGAGCCGCAGCCATCAGCTCCCAGCACTCCCCGCCGATCTGCCGATCCAGGAACTGATGCGCCGGCTGGCGGAAGACCAACCCCGCACTGATCGGATCGTGGCCGAGGCTCTTCACTGCTGGGGCGATGGCCGCAAGTTGCTACTGCTGAGTGAGCGGACGGACCACATCACAGCGATCGCCGGCGCGCTGGCCGAGCAGGTGCCAAATCTGTTTCTGCTGCATGGCCGCCTGAGCGCACGCCAGCGCAGCGCCACCCTGGCCGCGCTGGAGCAGCTGCCTCCTGAGGCACCCCGCATCGTGCTGGCCACCGGACGGCTGGTGGGGGAAGGCTTCGATCACCCTCCCCTCGACACCCTGCTGCTGGCGATGCCCGTGTCCTGGAAAGGCACGCTGCAGCAATACGCCGGCCGTCTGCACCGGCAGCAGAGCGGTAAGACCAGCGTGCGCATCATCGACTGGCTCGACCTCGGCCATCCGGTGCCGCAGCGCATGTGGGAGCGCCGGCTGCGGGGCTATCGGGCGATGGGGTACGAGCTGACCTCGAACCAGCAGCCCCCATCAGGCGAGGCCATTGTACGGCCATTCCCCGTACAATGTTGAAGTTGATCCCTGGTGTGCCATGTCGCCGGTCGAGACCATGCTCCATGCGGCGATCGAAGCGATCGACGAGCCCCGCTCCGCTCGGATGGACCAGCGCACCAAGCCCTCGGTGAAGGCCCGTATTGAGGCTGCAGCAGACTTGATGGGCATCGAGGCCTCCGCCTTCGTGGTGATGTCGGCCTATGCCCGAGCCCAGGAGCTGCTCAGTGGTAAGCAGCAGACCCTGCTCAGCCAGGGCGACCACCAGGCCCTGCTCGCCGCCCTCGACGAAGAGACCACGCCAACGCCCGCCCTGCTGGAGGCTTGGCGGCTGCACCAGGAGCAGGTCGTGCGCTCCTGATCCGGTGGCGGTTCGGATCGAAGCCTTTGACCCTGGCTTGCACGACACCAGGGACTTCCGCTGCGGCAGCGACAGTCAGGACAACTTTCTGCGCCGCACCGCCAAGCGCCAGCAGCGTGATGGCTACACCAGGCTCTACGTCGCCACTGACGCCACCCAGATCGACGAACCTCGGGCCTGCCTGGGGTTCTATGCCATCAATGCCCATGCCATTGGCGTGGCCGATCTGCCTTTCGATGCTGCCCGGCGGGCACCACGCTCGAATCTGATCCCAGGCGTTTTTCTCAGCCACCTTGCTGTCGACGGGAGGCAGCAGGGCAAGGGGCTGGGGCGCATCCTGCTGGTGGATGCCATGCAGCAGTGCCAACGGGCGGGGCGGATCCTGGGTGTGCGGCTGATGTTGCTCGATGTGGCGGGCACCGCTGGAGCAGCGGAACGGGCTCGCCTCCACAGCTTCTACTCGTCGATGGGGTTCCGGCCCTTGCCAGGCCGACCGGAACGATTGTTCCTCTCCCTGATTGCCCTCCCACCTCTGCAATCGGGCTGATTAGGCATCAGAGCCAGAGCGGTTCGCTGCTCAGTTCGCTCACCTCAGTGGCCATGCCTGCGAGGATCGACTCACGCATGCCGGGGATCGAGACCAGATGCAGGGTCTCCTGGATGGCGCGCCAGTCGTCCTCGGAGAGCAGCACGGCGTTGCTGCGCTTGCCGGTGATCTGCACCGGCTCGTGGGACTGACCCACCTCATCGATCAGGGCGTAGAGCCGCTTGCGGGCTTCTGTGGCGGACACGGTGGTCATGGCCAGGTTCGTACTCGCTCTCGTACGTGAAAGCGTACCGGGTCCGTATTGCTCGGCGTTTCTGCCATGAATATACGCTGGCTTCAAACGGTGCAGCTTTGCGCACTGACGAACCAGATCCAATGAGCCCAGCGCCCAGCCAGCTCAAACAGCTCCAGAGGGAGCTCGCCAGTGGGCAGGTGGTGGTGGTGGTGGGATCGGGCGTCTCGGTGGCGGCTTGCGGTCAGCAGCTGGTGGAGGGGCACCAGGTGGCCAGCTGGAGCGGGTTGCTGGAGCATGGGGTGGAGCGGCTGAGCGGAATCGGCGCGGCGGATGGGGATGCGGAGCTGCTGCGCGGCTTGATCGGCAGCGGCAAGCCCGATTTGATGATCAATGCCGCCGAAATCATCACCGATCGCTTGAAAGCTCGCAGCGAGGGCACCTTCCGCGGCTGGCTGGCGGACACGGTGGGCGAATTGAGGATCCAGGAAGCAACTCTGTTGCAGGATCTGGCCGCTTTGCCGGGATTTCTGGCCACACTGAATTACGACCATCTGCTTGAGCAGACGACGGGACATCCCGCCATCACCTGGCAGGAGCCCAATGCGGTCCAGGAGGTTCTGCGGGGTCACAGGCAGGCCATCCTCCATCTGCATGGCGAGTATCAAAAGCCGGAATCGGTGGTGTTGGGATTAGCCTCTTATTCCAAGGTCAAAGATGACCCGCACGCCAAGGCAGTCTTGCAGTGGTTCACACTGGGCAAAACATTGTTGTTTGTGGGCTGTGGTGATACGGTCTTGGATCCGAATTTCCAACAACTGATCGCCTGGGGTTCAGAAGCCCTTCAGGATGTGGTTCCGCGCCACAAGTTGCTGTGTCGCGCCTCCGAGCTGGCTGGCTGCCAACAGAAGCTCGCCGCTGCCCCCTGGCTGCTGCCGATCGCCTATGGCGACGACTACGCCGAGCTGGGGCCGTTCCTGCGCTTGCTCGTGCCTGCCGGGGCCGTAGTTGCCGAGGCCACTGCTGCCGGGGCCGGTGCTTCAGCTCCCAGTGGCGTGCGCCTAGCCCAGGCCCCCAGCCTGGATCTCTCTGGCTATCGCAAGGCAATGGCCAAGTTCTACGGACACCTGAAGCTGGAGGAGCTCGACGCCACCAGCAGTGACATGCCGCGCGGCATCCGGGTCACGGAGGTATTCATCCCCCCCAGCGTGCGCGAATGCGAGCAGGTTCTGCCCCGGGCCATGGAGCTACCCAAGGAGCTGCAACGGCGCCTGCGGGAACAAGGGACTCTGGATGGAACGGAGCTGGAGGATGCGGAGCTCGCGCGCCTGCTCCGCACCTATCTGGATCAATCGCTGCAACCGATGCTGGAGGTGCTGGCGGATCCGTCTCAGCGGAAGCTGGTGGTGCTGGGCGATCCCGGATCGGGTAAATCGTTGCTGCTGCAGTATCTGGTCTTGGCCTGGGCGGAAGCGGGCGACCCGCCACTAGGCGATTCCCCGTTGCCGCTGCTGATTGAGCTGCGCGATTACGCCAGCCGCCGCGCCAAGGGCGAATTCAATGGCTTTCTCGATTATCTGGGCCGGTCTGAAAGCCTGCGCTGGCGATTGGATCCAGAGGCCCTGGAGCACTGGCTGCGGCAGAACCGCACCCAGGTGTTGTTCGATGGCCTCGATGAAGTGTTCGATCCCGAGCTGCGACAGGAGGTGACAACGGCGATCCACCGTTTTGCGGACGATTATCCGCATGCCCAGATCGTGGTGAGTTCGCGCCTGATCGGCTTCCCCCACGAGCGCTGGCGGCAGGAGGGCTTTCGCCCGTTCATGTTGCAGGAGCTGGACCAGGAGCAGACGGACCTTTTCCTGCGGCGCTGGCATCAGTTGGCCTACGACGATGACAGTAAAGGTGAGCGTAAACGGGCGTCGCTGTTGCAGGCCATCGGCCAGTCGCCGGCGATTCAGCAGCTGGCGGGAAATCCGCTGCTGCTGACGCTGATGGCGATCCTGAATCGCAGCCAGGAGTTGCCCAGGGATCGGGGCGAGCTCTACAGCCAATGCGCCCGCCTGTTGCTGCATCAGTGGAAGACCGAGCAGGCCTTTGATGCCTCTCCCGAGCTAGCCCAGGCCCAGCTGGATGGCAAAGACAAGCTTGGCCTGATGAAGCGAATTGCCTCGACCGTGCAAGCCGGCGCGGATGGGGCCGCCGGCAACCTGGTCAATCTGATTGAGGAGTCACAGCTCGAACGCACGCTCAGCGAGGGCCTGCAAGGCATCCCTGGCTTGCGACCCGAACGCACTGCCCGGGCGTTGATCGATCAACTGCGGGGGCGCAACTTCATGCTCTGCTTCATGGGCGGCGGCAACTACGCCTTTGTGCATCGCACCTTTTTGGAGTATTTCTGCGCTTAGGCAATCGTGGATCGCTTCCAGGTGGAGCAGACGCTGACGCTGGATGCGTTAAAGACAGAGATCTTTGGGCACTGGCCGGATGAAACCTGGCATGAGGTGCTGAGGCTCGTGGCCGGACGACTGGCGCCTAAATTTGTTAAGGAGATCCTCGATTGGTTGCTGCAGCAACAAGATCCGAATCAATCCTGCAACCACATTTTCCTTGCGGCACGCTGCGTTAGTGAAGTGCGCAATCGGGGGGAGCTGGGGAGTACAGAGGAGAGTGTTATGCAGTGCACGCGGGATTTGACCAATTTTGGCCTTGGGAGCTCCTCTCCGCCTATGACTTTAGAAGAAGTGACGCAAGTCAAGGCTGTGCTTGAACAGGCTCTTGCGCTTGTCGCTGACGTCTGGAAGGACAACAAAGAAACCCTGCCGTGGCTCAAAGAGTTGGCCCAATCCCGTCAGAACGAAGATGTTCGATCAAACGCGGTGAAGCTGTTGGCCTTGGACTGGAAGGATGATCCAGACACTCAGATGATCCTTAAGGTGCTCACCCAATCCGATGTGAACTGGACTGTGCGCATGTACGCGTTATGGGGTCTGTCCTTGCGGGAGGATAGAACAGCCACCTTGAAGATCCTCAAAGAGTGCGCCCAATCCGATGAGGCTTGGGTTGTGCGCTTGTGCGCGGTGGGGATACTATCTGAGTTCGTTGAGGGCAATCCAGACATTCTGGCAATCCTCAAAGAGCGGGCACAATTTGACGAGGATGTTAATGTTCGAAAGTTTTCGGTGGAGAGGCTGGCCCACGCCTGGAAGCCGATCCAGAGGTTCTAGCCTTTCTCGATAGCCTGTGACGGATTACCCTATGCAAATCATAATATGTTAGCCTAAAGGAGGAAGGCAAGCTTGTAGTCAGGCTGGCCGGCTGCTGATGGAAAAACCGAAGGTGATCCAGCAACACCTCGTGCATGCGCGCTTCGCTGAACTCGCCACGAGCGCCAGCCACTCGTCGATCAGGAGATTGGTGATGGGGGCAGATCGTTGGTGTGAACAAACGGATTCAGCAACGCCACGCCGGTGCCTGCGAAGTCGGCCGTGTTGCGCGTTACCACGGTGAGATCGTGCAGCAGGGCGATGGCCGCGATTTGCTTGTCGAGCAGGTGTTCGTGATGGGGCACCCGCAGCCGTCCCCACAGCTGGGCGGCGTCGCTGTCGAACCCCAGCACCCGATCGCCGTAGTCCTGCAACAGCTGCAACAGCCATTGCTCCAGAGCTTCGGCCTGGGGCGAATCGCCGCGATGGCGGATCAGATCCACGCCACGCCGCCATTCGCCGATACTGATCGCCGAGAGAAACAGCGGCCAATCCTGTTGGCCCGCCTCAGCGAAGAAGGCCCGGACACCCGCATTGGCCCTCTCGCCCTTGCGGGCTTCGCTGATCACGTTGGTGTTAACCAAAAACATAACCAGCGGTGTCAACCAAAAACATAACCAGCGGTGTCAACCAAAAACATCGGTCTCTGGCGCTCCGTCCGGCTGACGTTCGAAGTCGTCATCCCGGCCCACTTCGGGCATGGAGGCCAACAGTTCGGCCAATGGGTGCCGCGCTGGGGTGAGCAAGTCCGCCGCCAGGATGGCGCGATGTTCGGCTTCGGCGCTGCGGCCATGGGCGCCGGCCCGCTTCTTGAGGGCCTTCACCACAGCCTCGTCGACGCCACGGACCAGCAGGTCAGCCACCGCAACCCCCTCAGCTGCTATCAATGCTAGCGGCCTGAACGAGGGGCTCGCCATCGGCGCAACAGCCTCCTCGGAGGCTGGTTTCCTCCCAGGCGCCCAGGCTGGCGGGCGGCGAAGAGTCGGCGCGGGGCAGCCTCGATGCCCTTGGGGTTGGTCTTTTCGAGGCCCTGTGGGAAAGGCAGGCACCAGTGGGCCGATCGGATTTCGTTGCGGCGGCTGCCGGCCGTCGGGCTGGGTACGGATTCCCTTCCACCGCCACCGCGCCGCTCCTCGTAAAGTTTTGTATCTCAACGGTTGCAACGCTCTTTGGACAGTCTTTCTCTCTCCCGCCAGTTCTCGATCGAATCCGGCTCCCGGGCCATCGAGGCCTGCGACGATCCGGTTGAGCTGCGCCGCATCGCCCAGATGCTGCTCTCGGCCTGGCAGCTCCAATCGGACCTCACCCGCCACTACGGCGCCCAGGCCCTGGGCCTGCCGATCCATCCCTGAGCCTTCAGGGCTTCTTGGATGGGGGGCCGCTTGGGACCTCTGGCGGAGGCCGAGGGCAACGGCTGTTGCGAACATCTGCCGGCCCTAGACGCTCTCTTTGGTCATTGGCCAGTCAAGCCCAGGATGGGGCGCTGCAGCTGCCGACGATGCGCTCCCTCAGCTGGAAAGATTTCGACCAGGCCGTGGAGCGGATCGCCCAGCTGGGTGGCGATCGCCGATTGAGTGGAATCCATGGCATACCCCGCGGCGGGTTGGTGCTGGCGGTGGCCCTGAGCCACCGGCTGGAGCTGCCGTTGATGCCGGAGCCGCAGCCCGGCTGCCTGGTGGTGGACGACGTGTTTGAGACCGGCCGCACCCTGGCGCCGCACCGGGACTTGGCGGGGGCGGAGCTGGTGGTGTGGATCAGCAAGGCCGAGCCGCAGTGGTGGCGGGCCGTCGAGGTCACGTCCTCGGCGGAGTGGATCCTGTTCCCCTGGGAGAACGCCGCACGGGCGGAGGCCGATGAACGGCGCTACCGCGCGGAGCGGGGCTGAGCAGCCGCCAACCTCCGCACCCCTGGGCCATCGGCAGCTGGCGCACGAGGCTGAGGCAAAGTGGGCCGATGACCAACAACGACAACTTCCGTTACGAACCCGTCGAGCGCTTCGGTGCCTCGATGACCAACCCCCGGCCCTGGAATAAGTCCGCCCTCGCTGGGGTGGAGTTGCTGAATGGGCGGGTGGCGATGCTCGGGTTCCTGGCGGCGATCGCCGGCGAGCTGCTCACCGGCGAAGGGATCGTGGGTCAGTTGGCCTTGGGGCTGCGGTTGCTGTTGGGCTGAAGCGGCACGGCGCTTGGCTTTTCCGGGATCTCGCTTCGCCGGGGCCTGGAAGAGCTGGCGCTGGGTGATATCCGGGGGGGCTCAGGTGGCCAGCAGGGGGAGCCTCAGGGCTCCGGTTTGAGGATACGGCCCGCCAGGCGCACGGCCAACACCACGGCGGCGACGCCATAGGAGGCGAAGGTGATCCCCTGGCCGGTGGTGCCGGTTTCGTAGGCGCCCCGTTCGAGCAGCACGAAATCGGCAATGGAGGCCGCCGTGCCCCACAGCACCACCCAGACGCTCACATAGGCCACACCTTTGAGGGTTGGGTTCATGGGCTCTCTGGCGGTGGCAGGAGGGATGGGGTTGCAACTTAGGAACCCGACCGACTGCCGTCGCTGAACGGATCCAGGGAGCGGGCTAGGCCAGGAAAGGCCGTGAGGATGGCGCGATCTTCGGTCACCAACGGCACCCCCAGCTGTTGCGCAGCGGCCACGAACTCGCAGTCGTAGGCGCTGCAGCCGCTGCTGGTGGCCAGGTGCAGCACCTGCTCCGAGGCCACGGGCTCGTCATGGGCTGCCAGAAGCGCTTCGGCTTGCTGCATCAGCGCGATGGCCGCTGGGAGCTTGAGCAGATCGCGCCGCAGATAACCGGTGAGCACATGGCGCCATTCGCTGCGCCAGAGCGGCGGTGCAGCCCACTGAGGCTGCTGAAGCAGCAGGACCTCCGCCTGCTCCGTTCGGGGACCGGGCAGAAGCAGATAGGCCAGCACATTGGTATCCACGACGATCAAGGGCGACCCTCCCGCCTGGCGGCATCAATGTCGGCTGGATCAAAGCTTTGGGTGCCAAGGCTCTGGCGCAGGGCCCTGATTTCCGCCAACTGCTGCTCAACGGAGCCAGGGGTGGCGCCGAGACCCGCTTCCAGGCAAACGATGGCCTCATTGTTGAGGCTGCGCCGATGGCGTCTTGCGGCGGCGGCTAGGCGGGCATGCAGGGCATCCGGCAGGTTCTTAAGGGTGATGGTTTTCGCCATGCGGGGCAGCGCTTGAGCCTGATGGGCACCATTATGGTTCCGTTCTGGTGGCATGCTGGGCAGCGAAGGGCCATCCGCTTCGCGGAGAGCATCCGTGATCGCGCCTTGATCGCATGGAGCAAGCCAGGCTGACCAGGATGATGACGTCAGGGTCCGGGCACGCCCGGGCAGCTCAACAGCCGCCAGACCAGGTCCGACACCCGTGACCACAACCGTGCCGACAGCAGAGCCCACCACCACCACCACCTTCGCGGAATTTGCCCAACGGGCCGACTATTCGCTGCTGGAGTCGCTGCGGGCCGATCCTCAGGCCACAGAGGATGGCCATGATCACCGGCCGCGCCAGGTGTTCTCGGGGCACTACGTGCCGGTGACGCCCACGCCGCTCCCCGAGCCGGAGTACGTGGCGCACAGCAGCACCTTGTTCGAGGAGCTGGGGCTGAGCGAGGAGCTGGCCCACGACGAAACGTTCCTGCGCCTGTTTTCCGGCGACATCAGCGTGGCTCCAGCGCCGATGCGGCCCTATGGCTGGGCCACCGGCTATGCCCTCTCGATCTACGGCAGCGAATACATCCAGCAGTGCCCGTTCGGCACCGGCAACGGCTACGGCGATGGCCGGGCCATGTCGGTGTTCGAAGGCGTGTTCAACGGCAATCGCTGGGAGATGCAGCTCAAAGGCGGAGGCCCCACGCCCTACTGCCGCGGCGCCGATGGCCGCGCCGTGCTCCGCTCCAGCGTGCGCGAATTTCTGGCGCAGGAGTTCATGCAGGCCCTGGGGGTTCCCACCTCGCGCTCGCTGACGCTGATGGTGTCCCGGTCGGAAACCGTGCGCCGGCCCTGGTACGCGCCGAACTCCCGCTCCTTCGATCCCGACATCCTGGTGAACAACCCGGCGGCGATCACCACCCGGGTGGCGCCGTCGTTTCTGCGGGTGGGGCAGCTGGAGCTGTTCGCCCGCCGTGTGCGCCGGCAGGCCCATCCGGAGGCGCTGAATGAGTTGCGGCTGATCGTTCAGCACTTGATTGAGCGCAACTACCGGCCAGAGATTGATGCGGCGCTGCCGTTCAGCAATCAGGTGGTGGAGCTGGCGGGCTTGTTCCGCACACGGCTCACAAGCCTGGTCGCCAACTGGATGCGTGTGGGCTACTGCCAGGGCAACTTCAACAGCGACAACTGCGCTGCCGGTGGCTTCACCCTCGACTACGGCCCGTTTGGCTTCTGCGAACTGTTCGATCCCCGCTTTCAGCCCTGGACCGGCGGCGGCGAGCATTTCTGCTTCTTCAACCAACCGCAGGCAGCCGAAGCCAATTACCAGATGTTCTGGAGCGCCTTGCGGCCGCTACTTGAGGGAAACAATGAAGCTTTGGCAAGGCTGGATCAGATCCGGGAGGGCTTCGCAGATGCGATGGGCCAGGCGATCGAGGCGATGTGGGCCAGCAAGCTCGGCCTGAGCCGCTATGACGCCGACCTGGTGAATGAGCTGCTGGAGCTCATGGTGCTCTCCAAGGCCGACTACACGATGGTCTTCCGCAAGCTGTCGACCATTCCAGCTGGCATCCCCGAGCACCTCTCCACCCTGAAGGCGAGCTTCTACCAACCCAGCTCCGACGAGCTCGACGCGCAATGGACCCAGTGGCTGGCGCGCTGGCGCGATCAGATCACAGCCAACGGCGACCTCAGCGCCACATCCGCCGCGATGCAACGGCTGAACCCGGCGATCACCTGGCGCGAATGGTTGATCGCCCCGGCCTATGAACAGGCGGCCCAGGGCGACACCAGCCTGATTCAGGAGCTGCAGGCGGTGTTCCGCCATCCCTACGACGCGCCATCGGCGGAGCTGGCGGCGACCTACGACCGCCTCAAGCCCCAGGACTTCTTCAATGCCGGCGGCGTGTCGCACTACAGCTGTTCGTCCTGAGTCGCGGCTGGCGGTCTCACTCCCCGAGCAGGTGGAGGCTGAGCTGCCGGTGCTGGGCCCGGGCCCGGTGCTCCCAGAGATAGACGGCCTGCCAGGTGCCGATCAGCAACCGCCCGCCCCGGAACGGCAGGGCGAGGGTGGTGCAGGTGAGGGCCGTGCGGATGTGGGCGGGCATGTCATCGGGGCCCTCGTCGTCGTGGCGATAGGGGCGCAGATCGCCCCGGCCGCTGATCGGTCGCACCCCCTCCTGGGGCACCAGGGCCTGGAGGTAGGCGGCCAGATCCAGCAGCACCCGCGGGTCGGCGTTTTCGTTGATGGTGAGCGAACAGGAGGTGTGCAGACAGGCCAGGTTGGCCAGACCGGTGGCTAGGCCGCTGGTCCCGATCTCCCGGTCGAGGGCGGCGGTGATGTCGGTGAAGCCTTCGCCCCGGGTGTGGAGGCTGAGCTGGTGGAGGCTTTGGCGCAGCATCGCCGCATCGGCAGGTCCGTTCTCCATAGCATCACCCCATGGCGAACCAAGCGGCGATAGGCGGGGTGCCGGCCCTCACAGTCCTCTACGACGGAGGCTGCCCCCTGTGCCTGCGGGAGGTGCGCTTCCTGCAGGGTCGTGATCGCCAGGCGCAGCGCCTCGCCTTCGTCGATATCGATGCTCCCACCTACGACCCCGGCCGCTATGCCGGCATCAGCTACCGCGATGCGATGGGCCGCATCCACGCCATCGACGGCGACGGAACCGTGCTGCGCGATGTGGCGGTGTTCCGCCGTGCCTACGAGCTGATCGGTTTGGGCTGGCTCTACGCCCCCACCGGCTGGCCCTTGGTTGGATCGGTGGCCGAGGCCGCTTACCGCCTCTGGGCCCGCCTGCGCCTGCCCGTCACCGGTCGCCCCGGCCTGGAGCAGCTTTGCCAAGAACGCCAGGGTGGCGGGACCCCGGCCGCCGCCGCAGAGAACCGATGCCGGATCTGAACGGCATCCCGCCGGCCTCGGGGCCGGATCTGGTGGTGGTGGGCAGCGGGCTGGGTGGGCTCTGCGCCGCTGCCATGGCCGCCCGCCATGGCCTTGAGGTGCTGGTGCTCGAAGCCCACGACCAGCCCGGCGGCGCGGCCCATGGCTTCCAGCGCCAAGGCTTTGCCTTCGAATCCGGGCCCTCCCTTTGGAGTGGGCTGGGGAGCTGGCCCAGCAGCAATCCGCTGGCCCAGGTGCTGCGGGCGATCGGGGAGGAGGTGGCGGTGCACCGCTACCACGAGTGGGGGCTGCTGCTGCCCGAGGGCCAGCTGCGGGGGGGTGTGGGCCTGGAGCCCTTCCTGGCCGTGCTGCGCGACCTGCGCGGAGCCGCCGCTGCCGACGAATGGGCCCGCTTTATGCAGGTCCTGCAGCCCACCTGCGTCGCCGCCCGCTCCCTGCCGCTGCTGGCCCTGCGGCCGGGCCTGGGCACGGCGGCCGTCCTCGGCGGCCAGGGCCTGGGGCTGCTCGCCCAGGCGGGCAGGCTGGGCCAGCTGGGGGGTGCCTTCGGACCGCTCGCCCGCCGCCACCTGCGCGATCCCTTCCTGCTCCACTGGGTGGAGCTGCTTTGCTTCCTGATCTCCGGGCTGGGGATGGAGCAGACCAGCGCCGCGGCGATGGCCACCTTGTTTGGCGAGTGGTTCGAGCCCGACGCCGCTCTGGACTACCCGATCGGTGGCAGCCCCGCCGTGGTGGCGGCCCTGGTGCGCGGCCTGGAGCGCCACGGCGGCCGGCTTCAGTGCCGCGCCCCGGTGGCGGAGATCCTGGTGGAAGGCGGCAGGGCCTGCGGGGTAAGGCTCAGCGGTGGCGAGCGCATCGAGGCCCGTTTGGGGGTGATCGCCAACCTCAGCCCCTGGGATCTGCCGGCCCTGCTCAGCGAAGCCGCCATGCCGGCTCGCTGGCGCTCTCGCCTGCAGGCCACCCCGGCCTGCGCCAGCTTCCTGCACTGGCACCTGGGCCTGCGCGGCAACGACCTGGCTGAGCTGCCGATCCATCACGTCTGGGTGGGCGACTGGCAGCGGGGCATCGGCGCCGAACGCAACATGGTGGTGCTGTCGATGCCGTCACTGCTGGATCCCTCCCTGGCGCCCCCGGGGCATCAGGTGCTGCATGGCTATACCCCCGCCAACGAACCCTGGGAGCTCTGGAGCGAACTGGAGCGGGGCAGTGCCGCTTACCAACGCCTCAAGCAGGAGCGCTGCGCGGTGTTTCACCAGGTCTTCGATGGCGTGCTGAGCGACTGGCGCGAGCGGGTGGTGATCGAGCTGCAGGGCACCCCCCTCACCCACCGCCACTACCTGCGGCTGCACCAGGGCAGCTATGGCCCGGCCTGGCCCGCCGACCGGGGGCCGTTTCCCGGCGGCGGCACGCCGGTGCAGGGGCTGGTGCTCTGCGGCGCCGGGGTATTCCCTGGCATCGGCGTGCCGCCGGCGGCCGTGAGCGGCGCGATGGCGGCCCACCACTTTGTGGATGCCCGTCGCCAGAGGCGGCTGCTGCAGGAGACGGGCATCCTGGCGGCCTGAGCCGGTACCGCCTCAATCCAGGAGCAGGAATCCAGCCTCTGGATGAACAGCAAAGCGTTCCATGGCATCAGCGTGATGCAAAAGAAATGCAGCTGTTTCGGTATTGCTGGCATTGCCGATAGCGAGGCACAACACCTTGGGAGGACAGCCGCGGTTGACGCTGAGCAGCAGGGGCAGGGTCAGGCTGTCGGGCAGGTGGTCATCAGCCGTCGTTCCCGCTCTGCGGCAAAGGCCAGACAGGCCAGGACATCCTGATGGGTGAGCTGGGGGAAGTCCTGCAGCAGCTCAGCTTCGCTGCGTCCGCTGGCCAATGCTCCGAGCACATCGCCGACGCTGAGGCGCGTTCCCCGAACGCAGGGCTTGCCGTAGCCGCAGGCCACGCGCAGCGTTAGCGAACGGCCGGATCGATCGAGATGCGTTCCAGAAGGCTCATCGAGTCAGCCTAATTGGGCCATCGCTGTCTGCCCAGCACCCTGTCACCCCCTCAAACCGCCAACGCCGCTGCACTGCCAAGCAACAGCTGGTGTGCAACACAACAGCTGGTGTGCAACACAACAGCTGGTGTGCAACACAACAGCCGTGCAGCCAGGCTGCCGGGATCTCCCGCTCGAGCCGCCACAGAGATTCCCCCACGCCATCGGCCGCTCGCCTTCGTGGCCTTCGTAGCGCGCCCCCACCAAACACACGAAGGGTTCGGTGGGGGCGCCGGGGCGGCTGCAACGCATCGCCAACCAGACCAAGGCGATCACGATCTCGCAGCGCTGGACGACGACCTGCTGTTCTTCAAGCGGGAAGGCGGTGGCTGGCCGCGGCTGAACCGGCTGTTTGGCGGCGCGTTGGAGGGGTGCTGCAGCGGTTCCAGCGGGAGGTGTGGGCGGCGTGAGGTGGCCCTCTGCCCCAGAAAGCTGGCTTAAACTAAACATTCCGCCATCCAGGGGAGATGACCATCGCTCCGCCTGCTGTCGCTCCAGCCGTGCCCGAAGTGTCTGGCACCGGCCAGACGCCGCTGTTGCTGCCGCAGGATCTGCGGCTGACGCCCGAGCAGTTCGCGTTGGTGTGCGAGGCCAACCCTGACGCGGTACTGGAACTGGCAGCCGATGGCCAGCTGATCACGATGACCCCCACCGGAGGCGAGACCGGCGCTCGCAACTTCAACCTGGGCCTGGCCCTGGGGTTGGCCGCTCGCCAGTGCTCGCTGCCCGTGCAGCTGTTCGACAGCTCCACCGGCTTTAGCCTCGCCGATGGTTCGGTGCTCAGCCCCGATCTGGCCGTGGTGAAGCTGGATCGTTGGCAGGCGCTCACTCCTGAGCAGCGGCGCACGTTCCCACCCCTCTGCCCCGATCTGGTGATCGAGCTGGCGAGTGCTTCTGATTCAGGCCCCCGTGGCGCCGAGGCCCTGCGCCGCAAGATGGAGCTCTTCCAAGCCAATGGCGCCCAGTTGGGTTGGCTGCTGTTCCCTCAGCAGCGGGCCGTGGAGATCTGGCCGGCCCGCCCAGAAGCCGGCGTGGCCACGGCACCACAGCGGCTGGAGAATGCCATGCGCCTAGATGGCGGCGCCGTGTTGCCGGGATTGGCGCTGGAGCTGAAGGAGATCTGGGAGCCGTCGTGAGCGGTGGGATGCATCCCAGGCAAAGACAGCCTTCCCGATTGAGTAGCGGTATCGACCGCCGCCGGAAGCGAGCCGTGCGCGCCAAGCTGTTCCGCATCGGTCGCAGTCAAGCGGTACGCCTGCCGGCAGAATTCCGCTTCGAGGGAACGGAGGTGGAGGTGCATCGGGACCTCGAAAGCGGTGCGGTGGTGCTCACGCAGGTACGGCCCTCGGCCAAGGAGTTGCTCGAGCTCAGGGATGCGCTGCTGCAGGAGCCTGGCTTCCGGGAGGAGCTGGACGCCTTTTTCGAGGGGTTGCACGACACCAGTCCTCCCGAACCGGTGGACTTTCCCTGATGGCTGCAGGGAAGAGGAGGTTGATGCTGGACACCAACGCCGTGAGCGCCTTTCTCAGGCGACGCTCGCCACGCCTGGATGGCTGGGTGCGGGCGCTGGCGGAGTCCACCCTCGACACCCTGGAGATCCTGCCCTGGACCGAAGCCTGCAGCAGGATCGATGGCCGGCTGCGCCCTGAACTTGAACGCCATGGCAAGCCGCTGGCGGCGCTGGACCTGCTGATCGCCAGCCATGCCCTCAGCGAAGGCTGTGTCCTGGTCACGGCGGATCAGGCTTTTGCCCTTGTCGATGAACTCACCCTGGAGGCCTGGTGGTTTGTGCCTGGCTATTACCGCTAGAGTTATCGCGTCGTGGTTGTGACAATCGTGACCACCATCGAGATCACGCTTCCCGACGCGCTTGCGGAAGAGGCAAAAGGAGCCGGACTTCTTTCTCCCGAGGCGATCGAGGATCTTCTGCGTAGCAAATTGGCGTCCGACCGCTTGAAGCGCCTCCTCCGGGCGCGCGAGCATCTTTCTGCGCGCCCGGAGGAGGCGATGACGCAGGAGGAGATCCAGGCGGAAATCAAGGCCTACCGTCAGGAACAAAGGATTGCGGCTGGTTCTTGATACCAATACGACAGTCTCAGGACTGATCTGGCAGGGAACACCTGGCAGGATCATCGATGCTGGCCTGGCAGAGAAGGTTCAGTTGCTCAGCAGTGTGCCTCTGCTGGCTGAACTGGAGGGTGTGCTGGAAAGACCAAAGTTTCAGCAAGCACTTCAGCGGCGGGGCGTCAAGGTTTCGGATCTATTTCACGGCTATGCTGCTCTGGTTGGATGCGTAGCTCCGGTTGAACTTGTCGAACCCATCTGTCGAGACCCGGATGACGACAAGGTGCTAGCTGCAGCGATCGGTGGTGATGCTGATCTGATTGTGTCTGGCGATGATGACCTACTGGCTCTTGGCAACTACCGGAGCATCGAAATCCTCTCGGCGAGGGATGTCCTCATCCTGATCGAAAATGCGAAGATCTGATCGGAACAACCAGCTTCTCCCCTCAAACCGCCAACGCCGCTGCTATGCCAAGCAACAGCCTGGTAAC
>DAIQNM010000022.1:0-17910 GCA_036788375.1 Cyanobium sp. CTOTU6536
ATGGGATTCAACGCTTTCTTTATAGTAATAAGACTGGTAGCAGAAGATTGCCGAGTTATATTGAGAAGCGGCGATGTGCATTGCGAATTAATTGGTAGCGGAGGCAAGACTAATCAAATTGGTTATCCTTGAGAAATCTTAGATTATCTACGAAAATGTGATGTTTAATTAATGAGAATGATCAATAATCGTCACCGTATTTAACCGTTGAGTCGGCATTCATGAGCTCTACGGTGGTCTGGTAACCCTTGGCAAGAGTTAATTCGTGCTGAGCGCCTATGTCCTGCAAAGCGGCCACATCAAACTTGGGGGCGGTAATCCAGCTAAAACCCCTGCCAAAAGTGTTATCAGGGTTCACAGCATACCAATGACAAGCAGTGTCGGGCACTGAAACTGAACATTTTTTCCAATCGTTGTCCCATTGGGGCACTTGAACAAATTGGGGCACCTGAAGGAAGACGAGAGCCGCAAACAGCATGCTCACAAGACTTTTGATCACGACGTCGTTACGAATTGAAATGATCTTACACGATTTTGCCGCTTTTTGGGTCCAAGCCTTGAAACGAATGTTCCAGGGAGCGCGCCTTATGGGGGTTCGGTCCTCGATTCGGTGGTCAGGTGCTCGCTTGAGTCATGACACATGGTGGGTTCCTGGCTTGGCAGGGTGTTGGCGGAGAGCCCTATTCCAACTATGCTGACAGGAATAGAATCCTGGATATGCGCAGCATCTCTAGCTATCTCTTCGTTGCGTGTCTCTTTTTGGTTGAGAGTAGCCCATCTTCTGCGGCAGTACCTCCGAAGTCAATTGGAATGTTGCCGACTCGTTCATTCAATCAAAGCGTTTCAGAATGGTTGCACGTCCAGGAGATCCGGACTATATACGGAATGCTGATAATTTTGGAAAGGAAGTCGCTATAAGACTTACCAATGGGCTCGGAATTTATTCGGGAGAGGGTGGCGACTTTATTCTCTTACCTAACTTCGCGGCAGGACATAAGGTCAAGGTTCGCTTGGGATCACTGCCGCAAAATTGCTCGCCAGGAGGCAATCGGTGGGAAAGGCTATAGTTTTTATGACGGCATAGCAGGTGTTCGCGTCGTTGGTGCAGACTCTTGGCACATGTGCGGTGGTGCATAGAGTTGATCACTTCTTCATCATTGAAGATGCTCTGCAGTTCGGCGTCAATCGTTGAACGCTCCTGCTCCAGCTGCTTGATCTGCCCTGTGACCTCAACCCGCCGTTCAAGCAGTGGATCGGGGCTGCCAACAACCGCTGTGAGCACTGGACAGCCCACTCGATCCGATAGCAGCGCAACCATTCGGGGTGAACTACTGCCGCTTCCCCTTGGACCAGATCCTTTCTAGGGACTTGCGGAATGCGTCCTCGCTCATTGGTTTCGCCAGTTCCCGCCTCCAAAAGACGCTGCTGATCCACCACATCTGAAGACCACCAAAGACTAGGGCGACAAGACCTAGTTGGATGTATCCCCAGTTCAGGTTGTCCATCACACTCTCCAATGCGCCCTCTGGCACCGCTGGGACTGCTGGAATGGCCAATGGATTCTTCTTCCCGCCTCGTAGCGGGTCAATGCTGGTGCTGTGGTGACGATCCCCATTTCCTGGCAACTTGACTCCAATTTCCGTCCGCCCCTGGGAGCCCAAGGGTTAGTCGCTTGCTCAGTGGGCATGGGTGTTTGCTTCGCCGTGCTTGGCACAAGGCATCCACTGGTCGCCCATCTGATGAGCCCCTGTGCAGTTGTACTTGGACGCTGCCTTTTCCGCCTCAGCCCTCGTGGCATACATGGCTGGAACTCCCCCCTGGGTGACGTGTTGAGCGCAGGCGACAGAAGGAACACAGGCGGATGCCAGAGCAAGAAGGAGCAGGGGCTTCATGAGGGGAGCAAGATTGTTCACACCCTAGGGAACTGGGCGGTGACCTCAATGGTCGTTGAGCAAGCGCCCACGCCCTCTTCCTGACCCTTGACCAACTCCTTTCACCTCAAGTTCGTACGGGTGTTCTCGCCCGTCCTCCAATGACCGCTGCTCGACCCGTAACCCCGCCAGAGGACTGGGATGATCTGGAGTGGGGCGTCCTCGAACTTTCCCGCTCTCGTGCCGTCTGCATCACCTGTCCATCAACGCAGCCGGTTGCGGCTGCGGCTGCGGAAACACCCAGCGATGAGGGCCTGATCATTCCGATTGGCCGCTGCGAGGGACGCTATCGCCTCTACGGCGACGACGTGTTTGGCGAGCTTTCCTTGATCCGCACCCTCAAGGCCATGGAGATCCCCCTGGCCGATGGCCGGCGCATCCTGGAGGCCCGGCGGTTGGGGGTGTGCACCTGCGGCGACCTGCAGGCCACGATCCAGGCGAAGCTGGGCGAAATCGAGCAGCGGATCGTTTCGCTTCAGCAGCTGGGTTCCGAGCTCCAGGTGCTGCTGCAGGGCTGGAGGCCATGCGGCGGCCAGATGCCGCTCACACCCCCCGGCCGACCAACCGCTCCCGGGGCACAATCTCCATCCCGATCGGTGCCACGGCGATCAGGGCCAGCTTGAGGTGCTGAATCCCGAAGGGGATCCCCACGATCGAGACGAAACAGGCCAGGGCCGAGCTCAAGTGGCCGATTGCCAGCCACCAGCCCGCCACCAGGAACCAGATCACATTGCCGACCAGGCCCAGGGGACCGTGGGCAAGATCGGGACGGCCCGTGAGATCACGGCGGTTGATCGCCTCGTTGCCGAAGGGCCAGAAGGAGAAGTTGGCGATCCGAAAGCAGGCCCGGGCCCAGGGCAATCCCACGATCGTGATCGCCGCCACCACCCCGGCAAGCCACCAACCCAGCCCCATCAGAAAACCGCCGAGCACGAACCAGAGCACATTGAGCAGGAAGCGGAACATGGGCAGACCTCAATCCACAAAGAAATAGGTGATCGACACCTCGGTGCTGCGGTACTCGTGGCGGTAACCCCCCTCAAAGGCGGTGCCGATGTAGCGCCCCCGGATCGGTGTGCCGAAGCCATTACGCGGAATGATCGTGGCGGCGCACTCACTCACCCGACCCCGGTGATGGCAGGCCCCTTCCTCCTTGATCAGCCGATAGGCCAGGTGGTCGGCGTACATCACGGTGAGGGTGGTGGCCATGGCGCCAGCTCCCGCTGGGGGCGCGGGCGGGTTGGCGGGTTTAGGCACCGGCCGGGGCTCCGCTTCGGTGGCGGGGGTGATCGCACAGGCCAGAGGTTTGCCGTTGCGCAGGCAATTGGGGGAGAGCTGGGCCCTGGCCGGTGACAGCCCCAACGGCAGCGGCCCCATCGGCCCCACCAGCACCAGGAGCCCCACCAGGATGGCCCTCCCGGACCAACGCGCCGAGGGGCCCTGCCCCCGCAGCCTGGCGGGGCGGAATCCGAACAGCATCCCCACAACCATGGCCTTCAGCGCATTCAGGAATGGAACAGGAGCACCAGGCCGGATTTCACCTGGTGGAACTCCCGCTCTTCCCGGCTGAGGTCCAGGCCCACCTCCAGTCCCTCCTTGAGGGCGAGCTCGTAAGGCGGGGCCGTTGGCGCGTTGCCGGCGGCCCAGAGGGCGGCGATCCCCACCGGGGTGGCGTGCCAGCGGAACCGTTCCGTGGTGCCGATCACCGGTTCCTTAAGCGCGTCTTCGAGGAGGTCCCGGATTGCCATCCCTGCCGGCTTGCACCGTCAGCATCAGGCCCCAGTTTCCGTTGGTCTTCCCGGAGAGGATGCCGGCCGACAGCATTTGTGATCTAGCGGCGCCATCGCCTTGCCAAGCCAGCGGCGCCCCGGGCTGCCCTGGCCCAGCACCGAACCCGCCACCTACCCTGCAGTCCAGACCTGCCCCACGGCACCCCGGCCGGCATGACAGCGCTTCCCGGCCCGATCGCCCTGGTGCATGAATGGTTCACCCCCCGCTCGGTGGGGGGTGCCGAACAGGTGGTGCGGGAGCTCGATGCTCTGCTCAGCGGCTGCGGCCGCCCGCCCCAGCTCTATGCCCTCGTGGATGGCGAAAGCAGCCGGCCTGGCAGCTGGTTGGAGGGCCGTGCCATCAACACCAGCTTCATCCAGCGCCTGCCCTGGGGCCCCAGCCATGTGCAGCAGTACCTCCCCTTGCTGCCCCTTGCGATTGAACAGCTCGACCTGCGGGGCCATCCCCTTGTGCTCAGCAGCAGCCACCTCGTGGCCAAAGGCGTACTCACCGGGCCTGATCAGTGCCATGTGAGCTACGTGCACACCCCGGTGCGATACGCCTGGGACCAGATGCACGCCTACCTGGCCAGCTCCGCCGTGGCCCGCAGCCCCCTGGGGCCCCTGGTGCGCCTCCAGCTCCACCAGCTGCGCCAGTGGGATGTGCTGAGTGCCCAGCGGGTGGATGAGCTGGTGGCCAATTCCCGTTTCACGGCCAGCCGCATCCGCCGTTACTGGCGGCGCCGGGCCCTGGTGGTGCCTCCGCCGGTGGCGGTGGAGCGCTTCCGCTGGAACGGCCCCCGCGATGACGTGTACGTGAGTCTCTGCCGGCTGGTGCCCAACAAACGGGTGGATGTGGTGGTGCAGGCCTTCAACCGCACTGGTTTGCCCCTGGTGGTGCTTGGAGATGGACCCGAACGCGGGCGGCTTGAAGCGATGGCCGGGCCAACGGTCCGCTTGCTTGGGCGCTGCAGCGATGCCGAGGCGGCGGGCTGGTTGGAGCGCTGCCGCGCCTACGTGTATGCCGGCCTGGAGGACTTCGGCATCGCTCCGGTGGAAGCGATGGCTGCCGGGGCCCCAGTGATCGCCTACGGCGCCGGTGGCCTGCGCGACAGCGTCCGCTGCCTGGCGGAAGGGGCCCCTGCCCCCACCGGGCTGCTCTTTGCTGAGCAGAGCGCGGCCTCCCTGGCGGCGGCCCTCGATCACTTCGAGGCCGGTGCCCTCTGGCGGCGACTGCCGGCGGAGGGCCAGCGGCAATGGGCCGAAACCTTCGGGCCCGAGCCCTTCCGCCGGCGCATGGCGAGCGTGCTGGAGGAGGGCTGGCAACGCCACCAGCGGCGGCTGCGCCGTGGGGGGGGCTGGCCTGGCTCGGCCGAAGCTGTGCCTCTGGGATGAGTGGCCCCGCCGGCTGGAGTCGCAGCGCGACAGATCCTTAGATTCCTTGGCATCTTGGGTATCCGATGATTTCATCCCTCGGATCCGCCACCGGTTCGTCAGCGCTCCTGCCGATCGCACCCCGCCTGCTGCGGGCCGAGCAGTTGATTGAGCTCCAGTCCCGGCGTTCGAGGCTGATCAAGCGCTCCGGCGACATCGTTTTTTCGCTGCTGGTGCTGTCGTTGGGTTCGCCGGTTTTCCTGGCCCTTGCCCTGCTGGTGAAGTTCAGTTCCCGGGGACCCGTGTTTTACGTGCAGCAGCGGGTCGGTCGCGATTACAAGAGCTTTGGTTGCATCAAGTTCCGCACCATGCGGCGGGATGCAGACCGCATTCTCTCCCGGCTGCTGTCCGAGTCGCCCGATCTGCAGGAGGAATTCCGCAACGATTTCAAGCTCCGCAACGATCCCCGCATCACCCGCCTCGGCCGTTTCCTGCGCCGCTCCAGCCTGGATGAGTTGCCCCAATTCCTCAATGTCCTCTGCGGCGACATGAGCTTGGTAGGTCCCCGCCCGATCGTGCGCCAGGAGCTGCCCCGCTACGGGGACCAGATGGAAGAGGTGCTGGCGGTGCGTCCAGGCCTCACGGGCCTGTGGCAGGTTTCGGGCCGCAACAACCTCAGCTACGACGAGCGCGTGGCCCTAGACCTGCGCTACGCACGGCACCGCAGCTTTTGGATGGACCTCACGATCATCATCAAGACCGTGGGCGTGATTCTCGACCCCCGTGACCGCGGCGCCTACTGAGCGGCGAGGAGAAGCAGGAGCGGCAGGCTTGCCAAGAGCCAGCTGATCTCCAGGTTCAGGCTGAGCTTCAGGATCCTTTCCACCCCTGAGCGATCGGGCTTTGGTGAGCTGGCCGCCAGCAGCGGCTTGATTCGCATTTCCCCGCCATAGTGATTCATCCCACCCAGCCGCACCCCGGCGGCTAAGGCGAAAGCCGCCTGGGACACCCCCGCGTTGGGGGAGGGATCGGGGGCCCCTTCCTGCAGGGCCCGTTGAAACTGGTGCCAGGGGCTTTGCACTGGCTTGCCTCCTTGATGGTTTCCGACTCCCCAGCCCGCCACGAGGGGCAGGGTGAGGGCCGTCAGGCGGCAGGGCAGCCAGGTGAGCAGGTCGTCGAGGCGGGCACCGGCGGTGCCCAGCCAGCGCAGTCGCCCCCGCCGGTAGCCCAGCATCGAATCGAGGGTGCTGGCAGCCTTGAATCCCCAGGCCAGGCAGAGGGGGCCTGGGCCGAACGCGGCGGTGGCCTCCCCCTGAAGGCTCCAGAGGCCAGCCCCCACCAGCATCCAAAAAAGCGGTGCGAAGAGTCCATCCACCGCGTTTTCGCTGGCGGTTTCGGCCGCCGCCCGCAGGATGTCCCCGTGATCGAGCTGCGCCACATCGCGGCCCACGATCCAGGCCAGCCGCTGCCGGGCGGCCTCGAGGGCTGCCTCCCCAGGCCCTTCCGCTCCGGCCCCAGCAGCGCTAAGCTCCGGCGCCCCGAGCTTGGTCAACACGCCTTGCACCGCCTGCTCCAGGCTGCGGCCGGCCAGGGCACTGGCCAGGCCAGCCAACAGCAGCGGCAGCCCCAGGGGCGGCCACTGCAAAGCGAGCCGTTCAAGGGTCCAGCCGGCCAGGCCGCTGGCTCCCACCACGATCGCCGTGATTGCCACGCCCGCTAGCCGCAGTGGTCTTGGCCGGTCGCCGGCCCAGGCTTCCGCCCAACCCCGCAGCAGCGTGATCCCCCATCCCATCGCCTCCACGGGATGGGGGCAGCGGCGCGGATCGCCCAGCAGGCGGTCGAGGGCGCAGGCTGCAGCCACTAGGCCCCAGGGAAGCAGGCCCCAGGGAAGTAGTGCCCACCAATCCAGCCGGGTGGGCATGGCGAGGGCGAATCCGCCGGCGGCGACGATCAGGCCGCCTTGAGCCAGCTGAACATCGAGCGCAGACCCTTGCCCACCTGTTCGATCGGGTGCTCGGCGTCACTCTGGCGGATGCGGTCCATCTCCGGCTTGCCGGCCTCGCACTCGGCCACGAAGTTGCGGGCGAAGGTGCCGTCCTGGATGTCGGTGAGGATCCGCCGCATCTCGGCCTTGGTTTCGGCGGTAATCAGGCGCGGGCCGCTCACATAGTCGCCGTACTCGGCGGTGTTGGAGATCGAATCCCGCATGGCGGTGAGGCCACCTTTGACCATCAGATCCACGATCAGCTTCACTTCGTGCAGGCACTCGAAGTAGGCCAGTTCGGGCTGGTAGCCAGCTTCCACCAGGGTTTCAAAGCCAGCCTTCACCAGCTCGCTCAGGCCGCCGCAGAGCACGGCTTGCTCCCCGAAAAGATCGGTTTCGGTTTCTTCCTTGAAGTTGGTTTCGAGGATGCCGGCCCGGGTGCCGCCGATCGCCTTGGCATAGGCCATGGCCAGGCCGCGGGCGTTGCCGGAGGCGTCCTGCTCGATCGCGAAGAGGGCGGGAACCCCCTGGCCGTTTTGATATTCCCAGCGCACGGTGTGACCCGGGCCCTTCGGAGCGATCATCACCACGTCCACATCGGTGGGGGGCTTGATCAGGCCGAAGCGGATGTTGAAGCCGTGGGCAAAGCTCAGCACCTTGCCGGCACTCAGGTGCGGCGCGATCTCGGCGTCGTAGACCGCCTTCTGGAACTCATCGGGCAGCAGCACCATGATCCAGTCGGCCCGCTCGGAGGCCTCGGCCACGCTCAACACCTCCAGGCCATCGGCCTGGGCTTTGGCGGCGGAGCGGCTGCCCTCGTACAGGCCCACCACCACATTGACGCCACTGTCCTTGAGGTTGAGGGCATGGGCGTGGCCCTGGGAGCCGTAGCCAATGATCGCCACCGTCTTGCCGGAGAGGAGGCTGAGATCGGCGTCCTGGTCGTAAAAAAGCTGGGCCATTCCGGGCGGCGGGCGGGAGCAAGGGTCGAGCCTACCCAAGAACGCTGCCGCCGCTTCGCCAGGCAGGCCAGCTCCAGTCCCATCCTTGTCTAGCGATCCCCTTGAGCATCGCCGGTTTCAGTCCCTGGTGGGTTGGCGCCTTCGATCCACTGGCCTGCTCAATGCCGCTCGATGCGAACGCCTGCCGATGGGTACCAACCAGGAAAATCGGCTGCTGCGTCATCGAGGCCAGGGCTGGCCGGCTCACCCCTGCAAGGTTGGCCGCTGGAGCGGAGGACTCAGGCCTCGGTGGGATGGGAGATCACCCGGTCGATCAGGCCGTAGTCCTTGGCTTCGGCGGCACTGAGGAAGTAGTCGCGGTCAGTGTCCTTGGCGATCTTTTCGAGGGGCTGGCTGGTCATGTCGGCCATGCTCTGGTTGAGCAGATCCTTGATGCGAAGAATCTCGCGCGCCTCAATCTCGATGTCGCTGGCCTGGCGCTGGCTGGTGCCGCCGAGGGGCTGGTGGATCATGATTCGGCTGTGGGGCAGGGCCAAGCGCTTGCCCTTGGTGCCGGCCGCCAACAGGAAGGCGCCCATCGAGGCCGCCAAGCCGACGCAGATGGTCACCACCTCCGACTTGACGTATTGCATGGTGTCGTAGATGGCCAGGCCGGCGGTCACCGAGCCGCCGGGGGAATTGATGTAAAGATAGATCGGTTTGCTGTTGTCCTCGGAATCCAGATAAAGCATCTGGGCCACCAGGGCATTGGCCACGCCGTCGTTCACTTCAGAGCCCAGGAAGAGGATCCGCTCCACGCCCAGGCGGGTGTAGATGTCGACCCAGCGCTCGTACTGGCTGCCGGGAAGGCGGTAGGGAACGCTGGGGGTGCCGATGGGCATGGCGAAGGGGAGGGGGTGGAACCGGAGCAGGGGCCCGGTGGTGGTGACCGATGGGGATGGAACGTTGGGGCGTGAGCGAAGCGGTGAGCTTCAGCCCAGGCCGCCCGCCGTGGGAATCGGCGAGGGCAGCTGCTTTTGGCTGGTCAGCACCCGGTCGATCAGGCCGTAATTTTTGGCCTCCTCGGCGGTGAGGTAGGTCATGCGATCGGAATCGCGGCTGAGCTGCTCCACCGTTTTGCCGGTGTTGATGGACAGCATCTCCAACACGGTGTGTTTGTTGTGCAGCACTTCCTTGGCCCGGATCTGGATATCGCTGGCCTGACCGCGGGCCCCGGAGCGGGGTTGGTGCAGCACGATCGAGGCATGGGGCAGGGCGGCCCGCTGGCCCTTGGCGCCGGCGCTGAGAATCATCGCGGCACTGCCCATGGCCTGGCCGATGCAGATGGTGTGCACCGGTGGCTTGACGTAGCGGATCGTGTCGCAGATGGCGAAGGCTTCGGTTTCAAAGCCAATCGCATCGCCCGTATACCAGCTGGTGCCGGTGGAATTGATGTAGAAGAAGATTGGCTTCTCCGGATTGTCAAACTCTAGGTAGAGCAACTGGGCAATAATCAGTTGCGTCACATCAACGCGCATCTGCCGCTTGATGTCGTCGTCTGAGAAGAGCGGCATGCCGAGATACACGATCCGCTCCTTCAGCAGGAGGGATTCCAGGTCCGGCGGCGGGGTGCGCAGAACGGCGGAATCGCCGTAGTAGGGGGCGGACACCGTCATCCGGGCATCACCATCAAGCACGTTGGTGGAGCCTAGCCGGGCCCGGAGGGCTCCGCTCCCTTGGGGGCGACCGGTTTCCCACCCTGCTTGCCCGTGCTGCGATCGCAGCGGGCGAAGACCATGCGGCCGGTGGGGGTCTGCAGGGCGCCGGTCACGGTGACCGCCAGGCGCTCGCCGATCCGCCCACGGGCGTCTTCCACCACCACCATGGTGCCGTCCTCCAGGTAGCCCACCCCCTGGTCGGCCTCCTTGCCCTCCCGCACGATCTTGAGCTGCAGGGCATCGCCCGGTTGCACCTCGGGCCGCAGGGCGATCACCAGCTCGCTGAGGTTCATCACCTTCAGCTCCTGGACCTGGGCCACCTTGGCCAGGTTGTAGTCGGCGGTCAGCAGGGTGCCGCCGGTGTCGGCCGTGAGCTTGAGCAGTTTGTCGTCGGCGCCGTTGCCTTCGTAGCGGGTGCTGTTCACCACCAGCCGGCGGCCGTAGGTCTCGCGCAGTTCCGAGAGCAGCTTCAGGCCGCGGCGGCCCTTGCCCCGCTTCTCGGCATTGCTGGAATCGGCCAGGGCCTGCAATTCATCGATCACGGCCTGGGCCACGATCACCTGGCCCTCCAGCAGCCCCGATTGCAGCAGCCCCCGGATGCGGCCGTCGATGATCACGCTGGTGTCGAGGATCTTGGCGCTGGCCGGCTGCAGCACCCCATCGGCCACCAACAGGGCTTCGGTGCTGGTGGGGTTGAACAGGCGCAGCAGGGTGCGACCGTGCACCTCGGCCAGGTTGTAGCCCAGCACCCCGAAGAACACATTGCTCAGCACCGCCGCCAGGGGCTTCACCAGCACCACCTCCCACGGCAGGGGGAGCAGCAGGATCGGCGCCAACAGCAGGTTGGCCACCAGCAGCCCCAGGATCAGGCCCACGGCCCGGCTCACCAGCAGGTCGGTGGGCATGCTGCGCACCTGGGCCATCAGGCGCCGCCTGAGCTGCTGGAAGAAGAAGCCGGCCAGAAGCCCGAAGAAGGCACCAAAGCCAGCGAGCACCGTCCGCAGCCCCTCCGGGTTGGTCACCTGCTGCAGCAGGGATTCGGGCAACAGGTCCACCCCGAGCCAGCCGGTGGCGGTGCCCGAGATCAGGAACAGCAGCAGGATGAGGGAGTCAACCATGGGTCCAGGGGGCCGGGATCGCGTGGCTGCCCATCACGTCAGCAAGGCAGCATGCCGGATCCCGGGGCTTTGGGCCGCTAGGGGTTACCAGCCGTGACCGCCTCGGACAGGACCTTGAAGCTACCGGCTGGCCAGCCGCCGCGCAGCGCTTATCTGCACATCCCCTTTTGCCACCGCCGCTGCTTCTACTGCGATTTCGCCGTGGTTCCCCTCGGTGACCGGGCCGATGGCCAGGCCGGCCCAGGCTCGGCCTCGATCGCGGCCTACCTGCTCCAGCTGCACCGGGAGATCGCCCAGGCACCGCCCGGTCCTCCCCTCTCCACGGTCTACCTGGGCGGCGGCACCCCCTCGATGCTCACGGCCGGCCAGGTGGGTGAGCTGTTGGCGGCCCTGCGGCGGCGCTTTGGCCTGGCCCCGGGGGCGGAGATCACCCTGGAAATGGATCCGGCCAGCTTCGACCGGCTGCGGCTGGAGGCCACCCTGGCCTCCGGCGTGAACCGGGTGAGCCTGGGCGGCCAGAGCTTCGACGATCACGTGCTGGCCAGCTTGGGCCGGCGCCATCGCCGCTCCGATCTGCTCGAGGCGGCGGCTTGGCTGGATCGGGCTCGGCGCTCCGGTGATCTGGCCAGCTGGAGCCTCGATCTGATCCAGGGCGTGCCCCAGGAGGGATCCGCGGCGGCAATGCGGGAGCGCTGGGATGGGGAACTGGATCAGGCCATCGCCCTAGGGCCGCCCCACCTCTCGATCTACGACTTGATCGTGGAGCCCGGCACGGTGTTTGAGCGGTTGCGGCAGCGCGGCAGCCTCCCCCTCCCCGATGAGGACACCGGTGCCGATCTGATGGAGATCACCCAGGGGCGCCTGGCCGCGGCGGGCTACGGGCACTACGAGGTGTCCAACTACGCCCTGCCGGGCCATGCCTCCCGCCATAACCGCGTCTACTGGAGCGGCGCGGGCTGGTGGGGCTTCGGACTCGGGGCCACCGCTGCCCCCTGGGGCCGCCGCCAGGCGCGCCCCCGCACCCGGGAGGCCTATGGCGCCTGGCTGGAGGCCCAGCCTGCGGCCTTGGAGCCCGCCGCGGGGGGGGGGGAAGGGATGCCCTTCGATGAGCTGATGCTGGTGGGCCTGCGGCGCCGGGAGGGGGTGCCCATGGATCAGCTGGCCAGGACCCATGGCCTTTCGGTGCAGGCCCTTGGCTCGCTTCGGCGCCGCTTGGCACCCTTTGAGGAGAGCGGCTTGCTGCGGGTCGAGGGGCCCCGCTGGCGCCTCACCGATCCCGCCGGCTTAGCGCTCAGCAATGCGGTGCTGCGGGAGCTTCTTGTCTGGTGGGAGAACCCTGGGCGCTGATCCAGCCCCGCAGGGCTTCGATCGCCAGCCCGCGGCCATCGATCAGGGGCTGGCTGAAGGGCGGTTGGCGCTGGGTGAGGCCGAGCAGGTCGGCGGTGACCCGCACCTGGCCATCGCAGCCTTCGCCGGCACCGATGCCGATCACCGGGATGCTCAGCTGGCCGCTGATCACGCCGGCCAGGGAGGCCGGCACGTGTTCCAGCACTAGCGCGAAGCAGCCGGCGGCCTCCAACTCCCGCGCCTGCCGTTGCAGACGCTCCTGAGCCACCGGATCCTCGGCCTGGCGTCGATAGCCGAGTCGATGCACCGACTGGGGCGTGAGGCCGAGGTGACCCATCACCGGGATGCCGCTGCGCACCATGCGGTCGATCACGGCGAGGGTTTCGGGTTCGGCACCCTCCAGCTTGACCGCGGCGGCGGGGGTCTCCTTCAGCACTCGGCCGGCCGACTGCACCGCCCCATCTGCCCCGCATTGGTAGGAGAGGAAGGGCAGATCAGCGATCAGCAGCGGGCGGTGGCTGCCTGCCTGGGCCAGTCCCCGCCCCACGGCGCGGCAGTGGTGCAGCATGTCGTCGAGGGTCACCGGCAAGGTGGTGCTGTGGCCCAGCACCACCATGGCGAGGGAGTCGCCCACCAGCACCGCGTCGGCGCCAGCCTCGGCGACGATCGCCGCCGAGAGGGCATCCCAGGCGGTGAGCACGGAGATCGGCAGACCGGCCTGCTTGCGCTGCAGCAGATCATGCGGGCGCTGGGGCACGGCACGGGCATCGTGGATTGATCCATGCTGGCAGCAGGCCCGCCCCCACCTCTGGGGGAAGCGCCTTGCTAAGTTGAAACCGACTCGGACCCACGCGGCCAGGACGCCTAAATCTGGTCAGGACCGGAAGGGAGCAGCCACACGGGATGCTCCGGGCAGGCGTGGACTCCGGGTCACCCCATTCACTCCCCTCGGGGGATCAATCGCCCCGGTTCTGGCGGTTGAGCAGGAAGGGGGGGATCTTCGCCCCCCGCTCTTCGGTCGCCGGGTTGAAGTTGGAGTTGAAATTGGCGGTACTCCGCTCGGGACGGTAGCTGCCACCACTCTCAAAGCCGGTGGCGATCACGGTCACGTGGATTTCGCCTTCAAGGCTGTCGTCCACCACGGCGCCCACGATGATGTTGGCGTCGGGGTCCACCACGTCGTAGATCACCTCCGAGGCCGTGGTCATGTCCTCCAGGGTCATGTCGCGGCCGCCGCTGATGTTGATCACGCAACCCTTGGCGCCATCGATCCGGGCCGATTCCAGGAGCGGGCTGGTCATGGCCGCCTGGGCCGCCTCAGTGGCCCGGGACCGCCCCGAGCCCACGCCGATGCCCAGCAGCGCCGTGCCGGCTTCGGCCATCACCGAGCGCACGTCCGCGAAGTCGACATTGACCAGGCCGGGCCTGGTGATGATGTCGGTGATGCCCTTCACCCCCATGCGCAGCACGTCGTCGGCGGCGCGGAAGGCCTCATTGAGGGGCGCACCGGCGATGGCATCCC
This sequence comes from Cyanobium sp. CTOTU6536, assembly GCA_036788375.1. Lineage (GTDB taxonomy): Bacteria > Cyanobacteriota > Cyanobacteriia > PCC-6307 > Cyanobiaceae > Cyanobium. The sequence goes on from DAIQNM010000022.1 coordinate 13,705, forward strand.
GCAGCCGGTCGTTGGGGATCACAATCAGGGTGTCCACGTGTTCGGCCAGGCGAGCGATGCCCTCCTCGGCCTGGCGCTGGCGCTTGCGGCCCTCAAAGCCGAACGGTTTGGTCACGATGCCCACGGTGAGGGCGCCGCATTCCTTGGCCACCTCCGCAAGAATCGGGGCCGCCCCGGTGCCCGTGCCACCCCCCATTCCGGCGGCGATGAAGACCAGGTCGGCGCCCTCGAGCGATTGGAGCAGTTCGTTGCGGGATTCCTCCGCGGCCTTCTGGCCGATCACCGGATTGCCGCCGGCTCCGAGGCCGCGGGTGAGCTTCTGGCCGAGTTGGATGCGCTGTTGCGAGGCCGATTGCAGCAGGGCTTGGGCGTCGGTGTTCAGCACCCGATAGCCCACCCCCTGAAGGTCGGAAAGGATCATCCGGTTGACGGCATTGCTGCCCCCACCCCCCACGCCGATCACCTCAATCCGGGCCGATTGGCTGGGAGTGATGCCGTTGCTGCTCGGCGCGGACTGGCTCATCGGGGGGAACTCCTGCGGTGGCGCCTGCGGTGGCAATGGATCAACGGCGCCCTGGCGGACATGGTCGCGGGCGGCCCCGATGGGGACGCTGGTGCCGTTGTGCTGCGGCTGCATTATGTCGGGAGACTGGAACGGATCAGGAAGCATCGCCCCAGGGCGTGGCAACCAGCCTGCCCTGGAAGATCTCCTGACGCAATCTCCTGTGTGGGTTGGCTGGCTCCTGTTGCCCACCGCGGGGGCCTACTGCCCACCGCAAGGGCCTACTGCCCACCGCGGGGGCGCACCGCCGTGGCGGGGGTGGGGCCCTCCAGGTTGGGGAGGCCGGTGAGGCTGAGTTCAGGTTGTTCCGGATCGCTGAGGTCCACCACCTGGGGACGCTGGCCCCGCAATTGGGCCGGCAGGGTGCGGCCCAGGTGGGCGGCTACCGCGAGGCGCCGCTCGAGCTGGGCATCGGGGGGCCCCAACCGCAGCGGTCCCAGGTCGGTGGTCTGCAGCCACAGACTCCCGGCTGAATCAAAGCGGATCTCCTGCAGGTTGGGGCCGAAGCTCTTGCGGCGGGCCAGCACCTCGGCCAGCACGGCGCGGTGCCGCTCGTTCCAGCCCAACACCTTGAGGTTGAGGTCACCTTTCAGGGGGACGACCAGATTTTGATTGATGCTGATCCAGTTGCCCATGCGATCGACATAGCCCTGCTCCTTGCCTGCGATGCCGTGGCGCTCGGCCCGGGCCACCGCAGTCCGGTCCACCAGGTCGACCCGCAGCCGGGGGGGCAACATCAGTCGGCTCACCCGCACGTTGTCGACGGGCAGGGCGCCGGACAGGGTCTGGGCCAGCTGGCGCGGCTGCAGGGTGAGGAGCGGTTCGGGAAAGTGCAGACCCGCCGCCTGGATCACCTGGTCGCGGCTCACCACCCGGCTGCCGCTGACCTCCACCTGGCTCGAGGACTGGAGGGTCCAGCCCTGGCGAAGCAGGCCGTAGCCCAGACCTGCTGCTAGTCCGCTGAAGACCACCAGCCGCCAGAGATCGCGCAGGCGGTCGGCTTGGCGCTGCTGGCGGAGTTGGCGGCGCCGATCGGCCCCAGGGCGAAGGGAGGATTCGCTCACAGCTCGCAGCGGGAGCGGGCCATCAGCTCCTCGATCCAGCGCCGGGCCCGCTCCGCGTCGGAGAAGGGGAGATCCATCGCCATGCTGTTGCCGACCAGGCGGAGGCGGCAGGCCCCCTGGCTTTCGGCGGTGAGTGGCGCTTCCCCAGACCCCAGGGACAGCAGCTCCACCAGTTCAAGTTGCTTGATCGGGAAACTGCCGGCCGGCTGGAAGCTGCCGGCCTCAAAGGTGCTCCAGCTCAACTCACCGTTGATCAGGCGGGCCGCACCGCAACCGTCGAGCTTGGCCAGCTCGGCACCGGCGGCCCACTCGCGGAAGAGCCTCTGGCGGCGACGCTCAAGCCAGCCCAGGCCGGTGAGCAGCACGAAGACCAGGAGCAGCGGCAGCCAGAGCAGGCCTTGGGTCATGGCTCCTCGGTGGTAAGGGGCGTTGTCTTGAACGATTCTCGCGCCCCCAGCAGCAGCTTGTGCACCAGATCGTCGAGGGGTAAGCCACTGGCCTCCCAGAGCATGGGATACATGCTCTGGCTCGTGAAGCCAGGCAGGGTGTTGATTTCGTTGATCCAGAGGTCACCGCTGGCTTCGCTGTAAAAAAAGTCGACCCTGGAGAGGCCACTGGCCGCCACGGCTCGGCAGGCGGCGATCGCCATGGAGCGAGCCCGCTCACCCACCTCCACCGGCACCTGGGCCGGAATCACCGTGTGGCTAAGGCCCTCGCTGTATTTGGTTTCGTAGTCGTACCAGTCGGCGTCGAAGCAGATCTCACCCAGCACCGAGGCCTCCAAATGGCTGGTGCCGACCACGGCGCATTCGAGTTCCCGGGCGGTCACGCCCCGCTCCACCACCAGGCGTGGGTCGAGGGCGGCCGCATCCTGAAGGCCCTGCAGCAGGGAGGCCCGGTCGGTGGCCTTGCTGATCCCCACCGACGAACCCATGTTGGCGGGCTTCACGAAGCAGGGGTAGCCCAGCTGTTGCTCCAGGCGGGCGAGCAGGGGCTCCGTACCCGGGGTCCCTGGGCTGGCTTGGGCAGCGGCGGCTAGCTCTGCGGCTTCCACACAGGCGTAGGGCACCTGGGGGAGACCAGCGGCGGCGAAGGCCGCCTTCATCGCCTGCTTATCCATCCCCACGGCCGAACCCAGCACCCCGGAACCCACATAAGGCACCTGCATCAGTGTGAACAGGCCCTGGATCGTGCCGTCTTCGCCGTTGGGGCCATGGAGCACCGGGAACCACACCTCCACCTCCAGGGCCCCTTCGGGGAGGCCACGGAAACCCCCCGGACCCTGACCTCCTGGCAGGTCGGCGGCCTCGGCCGGAACCCCACGCTGCAGCACCGCTTCGGCCACGGCGGGGGGCCACCAGCGGCCCTGGCGGTCGATGTAGAAGCAGCTCAGCCGGTAGCGCTCGGCGTTGGTGCCGCGGCGCAGGGCCGCCACCACGGTGTTGGCCGATCGGATCGAGACCGCATGCTCCCCGGAGGCTCCACCAAAGATCACCCCCACGTGGCAGGAAGGCTGGCTGGTGGAATCGCTGGGCATGGTCGGTTCGGCGCGGCGCCAAACGTATCAGCCACCGGCACCGTGGCCAGGGGGCCTCGGGAATCGGTGGCCCTCTGCCTCAGGCCTCCGCCAGCCCGCTGAGGGAGAAGGGCCGCGCGGCGTCGATCCGGACCCGAACCAGGTCGCCAGCAGCGCGGGCCGGGCCTGTGGGGGCAGGAAAGAAGGTGAGGCGATTGGTGCGGGTGCGGCCCATCAGCTGGCTGGGATCCTTTGGATTGACCCCTTCGACCAGCACCTCCTCGATTCGACCGAGATAGCGCCCACTGCGCTCGCGGGCCGTGCGTTCCACCAGGGCATTGAGCTCCTGCAGCCGCTCCACCTTCACGGTTTCAGGGAGCTGGTCAGGCCAGTCGGCGGCGGGGGTGTTGGGCCGCGGCGAATAGGCGGCGGTGTTGACCAGGTCGAAGCCAATCGTTTCCACCAGATCCAGGGTGCGGCGGTACTGCGCCTCGGTTTCGCCCGGGAAGGCCACGATCACGTCGGCACTGATCGCCGCATCGGGCATGCGGGCGCGGATGCGGTCGATGATGCGGCGGTAGCGCTCCACCGTGTAGCCCCGCGCCATGGCCCGCAGCACGTCGTCATCGCCACTCTGGAAGGGGATGTGGAAGTGCTCGCACACCTTGGGCAGGTCGGCGCAGGCATCGATCAGCCGCTCGGTGAAGTAGCGGGGATGGCTGGTGGCGAAGCGGATCCGCTCGATGCCCTCCACGTCGTGCACGAAGCTCAGCAGGTCGGTGAGGGTATGGGCACGGCGGCCTTCGGGGGTGATGCCGGGGAGGTCGCGGCCGTAGGCGTCGATGTTCTGGCCCAACAGGGTGATCTCCCGGTAGCCCTGGGCGGCGAGGCCTTCCATCTCCAGCTTGATCGCCTCCGGCACCCGCGATTGCTCCCGGCCCCGCACCGAGGGCACCACGCAGTAGGTGCAGCGCTCGTTGCAGCCGTAGATCACATTCACCCAGCCGCACACCTGGCTATCGCGGCGAGCGGTGGTGATGTCTTCAAGAATGTGCTGCTCACCG
>DAIQNM010000023.1:0-17690 GCA_036788375.1 Cyanobium sp. CTOTU6536
CCCTCCCCCCCCCTGAAACCACCCCCATCGACCTCAGCCCGCCCTGCCGATCCCAAGCCCATCGCAGCCAGCCCCATGGCCGGGGCGGCGACCCCCTCGGCGCCCGCAGCCAAGCCCGAGCCCATGGTGGAGCCCCCAGCCGATCCCGAGGACTGGAGCTCCGAACTGGCCCGGCTCGATCTGGCCCTGCGGCGCATCGGCTGGAGTCGCGACCAGGAGGCGGAGTACCTGCAGCGCGCCTTCGGCCACCCAAGCCGCTCGCGGCTCACCACCTACGCCGATCTGGTGGCCTACCTCAACACCCTCGAGGGCCTGCAGCCGGGCCTGGAACCGGCGGGGGTGCCCGTGCCACTGCGGCGCCGTGACCTACTGGCCCAATCCGATGCCCTACTCCTCCAGCTCGGCTGGGATGGGGAGCGGGGGCGGCAGTTGCTGGAGAAGGAGCTCGGGGCCAGCAGCCGGCGCCAGCTCAGCGACAGCCAGCTGCTGCAATTCAACATGCTGCTCGAGGGTGCCCTGATCGACACGACGGCCGGGGCCCAAGCCCAAGCTGCGGCGGTTTGTACCGAGCCAAGCGGCCAACAAGATTGCGGCGGGGATGCCGGGGCGATGGGAGAATGCCTGCCCCATCCCCGCACACCTCCATGACCATCCGGGTCGGCATCAATGGTTTTGGCCGCATCGGCCGCCTCGTCTTCCGCCGCGCCGTGGTGATGGAGGGGATCGAGGTGGTGGCGATCAACGACCTGATCGATGTCGATTACATCGCCTACATGCTGCGCCACGATTCCACCCACGGCCGCTTCCACGGCACGGTGGAGGTGAGCAACGGCGCCCTGGTGGTCAACGGCAAAACGATTCGCATCACCGCTGAGCGCAACCCCGCCGACCTGCGCTGGGGTGAGGTGGGCGTGGACACGGTGCTCGAATCCACCGGCTTCTTCCTCACCGATGACACGGCCCGCAACCACCTCACGGCCGGGGCGAACAAGGTGGTGCTCTCGGCCCCCTCCAAGGACGACACGCCGATGTTTGTGATGGGGGTGAACCACAGCAGCTACGCCGGCCAGGAGATCGTGTCGAACGCCTCCTGCACCACCAACTGCCTGGCGCCGATCGCCAAGGTGTTGCACGACAACTTCGGCATCGCCAGCGGCCTGATGACCACCGTGCATGCCACCACCGCCACCCAGAAAACCGTGGATGGGCCCTCGGTGAAGGACTGGCGCGGCGGCCGGGGCGCGGCTCAGAACATCATTCCCTCCTCCACCGGGGCCGCCAAGGCGGTGGGCAAGGTGATCCCGGCCCTCAACGGCAAGCTCACCGGCATGGCCTTCCGCGTGCCCACCCCCGATGTGTCGGTGGTGGACCTCACCGTGAACCTGGAGCGGCCCACCAGCTACGACGCGGTCAAGGCGGCGATGAAGGCGGCCTCCGAGGGGCCGATGCGGGGCATCCTCGGCTACACCGAGGACGAGGTGGTGTCAACCGATTTCCTGGGCGAATCCTGCACTTCCATCTTCGATGCCGGCGCCGGCATCGCCCTCACCGACACCTTCATGAAGCTGGTGGCCTGGTACGACAACGAGTGGGGCTACTCCTGCAAGTGCGTCGATCTGATCCGCCACATCAACGGCGCCGGCTAAGCGAAACGGCCTAACTCCGCTGAGGGCAATAGCGGCTCACCAGGGCCTCCCCCACCCCAAGCCGATGCTGGTTGGCGTAGGCCTCGGCCTCCAGGGCCCGCTCCAGCGGATCGGCCTCCGCGTAAGTGGGGGCTTTTAGCCCTTCGGCCTGCTCGGGGGTGAGCTGGTTATCGATGCCGAGGGCCCGGGGCGCAGACCGCAGGCCGCCGCCCCGGCAGCTCTGGGCCACATGGATGGCCTCATGGTTCAGCACCCGGGCGAAATCCACCGTTCCCTTGTCCGGCACGCTGGGGGCGATACGCAGCGTGCGGCGGGAGGCATCCCATTCGGCCGCTGCCCCCGGTTTGTGGGGTTGGGTGAGCTCCAGCTGGACCCCCGCCCCCTGCAGGGTGCGCAGGAGGCGAATCAGGGACTGCCGTTCGGCCTCGTAGGTAGGGGGAAACTCCATCAGGTTGCGGAGCTGGGCCAGGGTGGGCACCGGTTCGCCGGGGCGGCGGCGGTAGAGGTAGCGAGAGCTGCCATCCGGTAGGTACTCCACGCTGGGATCCCAGCGGCGATCGCCCTCCGAGAGCCGCTCCAACAGATCCCCCTGCAGGAGGGCTAAGGGCTGCTGGCCGGGTTCCGGCGGAGGATCGAAGCGCTCCTGGAGGCGCTCCGCCACCAGGGAGGAACGGACCGCCACGACGGCGGTCCGTTGCAGCAGGTCGGGAATGGCCGCCAACAACACGGCCACCGCCGCAGCGGTGAGGGCCATCACCTGGCCGTGGGGCAGTCCCCTGGACTGGAGGGGCTGGCCGCAGCGGGAACAGAACGGAGCGGAACGCACCCCATCGGGCAGCTCGATCGCACGGCCGCGGCAGCTGGGGCAGTGGTAACGGACCACGGTGAGCGGCGATCGTCCTCCAGCATGGTGTCCTGGAGCCCCCGTTGCGAAGCCATCGCCGAGCCTGGGGCTTGCCAAGATCGACCTCCGCCATCACGCCCCCATGCCCCTCTCCCCCCTGGTGCGCCAGCTGCAGCAGGTGCCCCTCACTCGGGAGGTGCTGGCCCGCACGGAGCGCCAGGAGCGGCTGCGGCTGGATGGTGCCGGTCGGGCGGCCCGGGCCCTGATCAGCAGCGCCCTGGCGGGGGTGGCCGAAGCACCGCTCCTGGTGGTGGTACCGACCCTGGAGGAGGCCGGTCGCTGGGCCGCCCTGCTCGAGTTGATGGGCTGGCAAAGCTGCCAGCTCTACCCAACCAGCGAGGGCTCCCCCTACGAACCCTTCGATCCCACCAGCGAGATCACCTGGGGCCAGCTGCAGGTGCTGGCCGAACTGGTGGATCCCGACATCGGCGGACGACGCCTGGCGATCGTGGCCACCGAGCGGGCCCTGCAGCCCCACCTGCCACCCCCGGCGGCCTTGGCAGGGCGCTGCCTCAGCCTGCGGCGCGGCGACACGGTGGATCTCGAAGAACTAGGGGCCACCCTGGCCCAGCTGGGCTACGGGCGGGTGCCCACGGTGGAGCAGGAGGGCACCTGGAGCCGCCGCGGCGACATCATCGATCTCTTTCCGGTCAGCGCCGAGCTGCCGGTGCGGCTTGAGCTGTTCGGCGAGGAGCTGGAGAAGCTGCGCGAGTTTGATCCGGCCAGCCAGCGCTCCCTCGATGCGATCGAGCGGGTGCGGCTCACCCCCACCAGTCATGCGCCCCTGATCGCCGAAGCCCTGCGGGAGCGAATGCCAGAAGGCCTGGAGGCCCTGCTCAGCCCTGAAGCTCTCGATCAGCTGCTGGAGGGGGGCACCCCCGAAGGAATGCGGCGCCTGCTGGGCCTGGCCTGGGACCGGCCCGCCTCCCTGCTGGATTACCTCCCAACCGGCACCCTGATCGCCCTGGAGGAGCGGCGCCATTGCCTCGCCCATGGCCAGCAGTGGTTCGACCACGCAACCAGCCACCACGAAGAGTTGCTCCAGGAGCTGGGCATGGCTGGCTCAGAGGGATCGAGCCCCTCAACCGAGCAATTCGCACCTCGCGGAGGAAGCAGGCCGGCACCGACCGCCAACACCCAGCCTCCAGCAGCGACCGTTTCGCCGCTGCCCGCCAGCCTTCACCGGCCCCCCGCCGAGGCCCTGGCGGCCCTGGAGGCCTTCCGAGGCTTCGACCTGGCCGAACTGCAGGAGAGCGACCGCCACCCCAACAGTTTCGATCTGGCCAGCCGAGCCGTGCCGGCCCACCCCAACGCCTTCGGACGCCTGGCGGGGCTGGTGAAGGGGTACCAGGCCGAGAGGGCGCGGGTGTGGCTGGTTTCGGCCCAACCCAGCCGGGCGGTGGCCCTGCTGGAGGAGCACGACTGCATCGCCCGCTTTGTGCCGAACCCCCAGGACACGCCGGCGATCGAGCGACTGATCGAGCAAAACACCCCCGTGGCCCTCAAGAGCCGGGGTACCGCCGAGCTGGAGGGGCTGCAGTTGCCGGCCTGGAAGCTGGTACTGCTCACCGACCGGGAGTTTTTCGGTCAGCACAGCCTGGCCGCCAGTGGCTATGTGCGCCGCCGCCGCCGCGCCGCCAGCCGCACGGTGGATCCACTCAAGATGGTGCCGGGCGATTTTGTGGTGCACCGCAACCACGGCATCGGCAGATTTCTGAAGCTGGAGAAACTGGCGATCAGCGGCGAATCCCGCGACTACCTCGTGGTGCAATACGCCGACGGCCTGCTGCGCGTCGCCGCCGACCAGCTGGGCAGCCTCGGCCGCTACCGGGCCAGCAGCGAAGCGCCGCCCGAACTCAACCGCATGGGCGGCACCGCCTGGACCAAGGCCAAAGAAAGGGCGCGCAAGGCGGTAGCCCGGGTGGCGATGGACCTGGTGAAGCTCTACGCCGAGCGCCACAAAGCGCCGGGCTTCGCCTTCCCCCCCGATGGCCCCTGGCAAAACGAACTGGAGGATTCCTTCCCCTACGAACCCACCCCCGACCAGATCAAGTCGATCGCTGAGGTGAAGCGCGACATGGAGAAACCGCAGCCGATGGACCGGCTGGTGTGCGGCGATGTGGGCTTCGGCAAAACCGAAGTGGCGATCAGGGCGATCTTCAAGGCCGTCACCGCCGGCAAACAATGCGCCCTGCTGGCGCCCACCACGGTGCTGGCCCAGCAGCACTGGCGCACCTTGAGCGAGCGCTTCGCCCCCTACCCGCTCAAGGTGGCCCTGCTCAACCGCTTCCGAACGGCGGCGGAGCGCAAGACCATCCTCGATGGGCTGGCCGCCGGCGGTGTGGATGTGGTGGTGGGCACCCACCAGCTGCTGAGCAAGGGCACCGGCTTCAAACAGCTGGGGCTGCTGGTGGTGGATGAGGAGCAGCGCTTCGGCGTGAACCAGAAGGAAAAGATCAAGGCACTCCGCAAGGACGTGGACGTGCTGACGCTCTCGGCCACCCCCATCCCCCGCACCCTTTACATGAGCCTCTCGGGGGTGCGGGAGATGAGCCTGATCACCACACCGCCGCCGTTGCGCCGACCGATCAAAACCCACCTGGCCGCCCGCGATGAGGAGGCGGTGCGCAGCGCCATCCGCCAAGAGCTCGACCGCGGCGGCCAGGTGTTCTACGTGGTACCGCGGGTGGAAGGCATCGAGGAGGTGGCCGAACAGCTGCGCCAGATGCTGCCGGGCCTCAAGCTCCTCGTGGCCCATGGCCAGATGGCCGAAGGGGAACTGGAGAGCGCCATGGTGGCGTTCAATGCCGGCGAAGCCGACCTGATGCTTTGCACCACGATCATCGAATCGGGCCTCGACATCCCCCGGGTCAACACGATCCTGGTGGAGGACGCCCACAAATTCGGCCTGGCCCAGCTGTATCAGTTGCGGGGCCGGGTTGGCCGCAGCGGCATCCAGGCCCACGCCTGGCTCTTCTATCCCGGTGATGCCTCCCTCAGCGAGGCGGCCCGGCAGCGGCTGCGGGCGATCCAGGAGTTCGCCCAGCTGGGATCCGGCTACCAGCTGGCCATGCGCGACATGGAGATCCGCGGTGTTGGCAACCTGCTGGGGGTGGAGCAGAGCGGCCAGATGGAGGCGATCGGCTTTGACCTCTACATGGAGATGCTGCAGGAATGCCTGGCCGAAATCCAGGGCCAGGACATCCCAGCGGTGGATGACACCCAGATCGACCTGCCGGTGACCGCCTTCATCCCGGCCGATTGGATCCTGGAAAACGAGGAAAAGATGGCCGCCTACCGCGCAGCCGCCGATTGCGCCAGCAAGGAGGCCCTGGTGGAGCTGGCCGCCGGCTGGACCGACCGCTATGGCCCAATCCCAGCACCGGTGCAGAGCCTGCTGCAGCTCCTGGAGCTCAAATTGCTGGCCAAGCGCTGCGGCTTCTCACGCATCAAACCCGACAAACCCAACATCGCCCTGGAGACCCCGATGGAGGAGCCCGCCTTCCGGTTACTGCTTCAGGGGTTGCCCCAGCACCTGCATGGCCGTTTCGTGTATCAGACCGGGGCCGGCAGTACCGCCAAGGTGTTGGCCCGGGGTCTTGGTGCCCTGCAACCCGCCCAGCAGCTGGAGCAGCTGATGGAGTGGCTCACGGCGATGGCGTCCCGGCTACCGGGGGCCGATGGGCCAAGCGAAGCGGAGCGCCAGGAGGCGCAGGCCAAGGCCAATGCGGCCGTGCTCACGGTCTGAGTGGACCAGATCCAACCCCCAAACCCTGCTAGGAGGGGCCAAGCCAGGCAGCACCAACCCCGCCCGTGATCGACCTCGCCACCTACCAGCCCAAGGGCGACAAGGCCAATACCCCCTTTTTCCAGGACAACCTGCCCCGGGTCTACGAGCGGCGCAGCCGTTCGGGGCTGGCCCAGCTGGTGGGGGGGATGGCGGCCGTGCTGATCCAGGTGGAGCACGGCGATGCGATCGCCTACATGGCCGAGCTGGCCCTGATGGGACCGTACCGGTTTCGCGAATGCTGGCTCAACGAAACTCACCGCATCTACCTGCTCCAGGCCGATCCCGCCTGCCCGCGCCTGATCCTGTTGGAGCCCCTCAGCCGCAGCTACGAGGACGAATCAACGCGCTGGAACCTGATGTATCCCCTAGCGGCAGCCAAGCCCAACGCCCGCTATATCGGTGAGATCTACAGCACCTCCTCCAGCCGGGACGTGCGAGCCGTGCTGGAGCCCCAGAACATCCGCTTCGTGTATCCGGGTGAAAGCAGCAATGCCCTGCTAGCCAGCGAGCACCTCACCTTCACCTTGCTTTCGGATTACACCTACAACAGGGTGGGCTATGTCGATGTACCGCTCGACAGCCTGGCCGCGCTCGATCCGGGCGATCGGGTCCTGCTTGACGATGAACCGCTGGAGCTGCTGGCGGAGGCGGCAGGCAAGCACGAACGCCACGGGCTGGCCGGTCGGGTGCTTGGCATCGACCACCTGGCCACACGGGTGCTGGCGGGGGAGCGGGAGGATGCGCTGCTGGAATATCTGACGATGGTGCCTTACTACTTCTGGGGTGCTTACAACATCACCGAGATGAACTCCTCCACCAATGTGACACGCCACCCGGCGATCAGCGACGAGAAGCACTCCCCGGCACGGGTGTTCACCGCCAACAACACCCCTTCTTACCTCAACTCCTTCAGCAACCTGCCGATGCCCACCGAGGATTTTGTCCGCAATTTTGGCCGGCGTATGCATCACATCGCCTACGAAGTTGTTGATGGCGAAGTACAGGGCGAAAAGAATGTGGATTTTGTTGTGGATGTGCTCCGCGACCTCGGCGTTCCCTTCCTGGCCGATGTGGTGGGTGAGTGCAGCGACGAACCCAACCTCAAGCAGATCTTCTCAAAATCTTCGTCCTATTCCCTCTTGATCACCGAGTACGTCGAACGCTGCCTCGGCTACGACGGCTTTTTCACCCGCGACAATGTGGCAGCCCTCACCCAGGCAGCCGGCCAGGCCGAACGCTATGAGCACGGCCATGTCTTCGATTGAGCCAGGGCGCTGCCGATCCCGATGGCAAAGCGGAGCCCTAGGGCGCGGCCCAGCCACGACGGTCCACAAATCTTTGTTAAGTTTGTGAGAGCAATGGCAAAGCGGCATGGGTGAACTGATCGAGAGCAGCGCTGGCTTCCAATTTGGTTTCGGCCTGGTGCCAACGGCTCTGACCCTGGTGGGCATGGCGATTGTGGCCCTGATCACCGCCAAAACCGAGAACAACGACGACGACGATTCCAGCCCTGGTGGCGGGATCATGCAGCCGGTGGCCTGAAGCCAGGCGGTTTTCCCCACCGATCGGAGCGGTGCCCACCCTGCCAACAGGCTGGATTCCATAGGCCCTTGATCCCAGGCTGGAGACCTGCGGCAAGGGGCCCATGGCATGCCAATCCACCACTCCCCATCGGCGGCTTCGCGAATTTGAGCGGGGCGTCAGGGCTGCTTTGAGGCGTTTGCTAGGCAAGGCACTCCTCACAGGTCTGATGGTGGCCCAAGTGCCGATGCCATCTGGCGCTGCCGATCTGCGCAGCCGCCACCAGGCGAGCTGGGCCGACATCGACACCCTCCGCTCCCTCCTCGTGGCCAATGGCACCCGGGTGAGCCAGAGCGATTGCAACCAACCGGGCCTGCAGGGTCTGTATCACGACAACAGCGGCTCGATCGTGATCTGCCGCGTGCACCGTGATCCCACGGCCGTGTGGAACACCCTGGCCCATGAGGCCACCCACCGGATGCAGGCGTGCGCGGGGGGCACGATCACCAAACCGGCCCATCATCAGGCGATGGCCCAAGCCCTGGCCACCTATGCCCCGGAGGAATGGCGTTCGCTGCGCTCCTATCCCCGCAGCGAACAACGCAGTGAACTGGAGGCCCGCTACACCGCCCGACTGCCGCCCGAGCAGGTGCATCGCCTGTTCCGGCGCTACTGCGGCGGTCGCCCCCCCTCTGCCCTCACCCAAAAGCCCTGAAGCCATGAACAACCTGCTCCTCTCCCTCGCCATGGCCGCCCTTGGCCAATTCGGCGGCATCGGTGGCGGTATCGGTGGTGCTCCAGGCGGCGCACCGGGTCTTGGAATCGGAATCGGCGGCGGCCTGCGGCCGGGCTACCCCGGAGCTGGGATGCCCGGTCTGATCGGGCCTGGCGGTCGGATCACCCTGATGCCCGCCAGCCCCTATGGACGTTTCGGTGCAGGCCAGCCCGGCGGTGGTTATCCAGGGGGTGGTTATCCCGGTGGGGGCTATCCCGGCGGTTTCCCCGGCGGCTATCCCGGCAGTGGCTATCCCGGCCTGCGTATCGGTGGCGGCATGCCTGGTGGCGATGGCCGCCTCTACCCCGAGGGGTATCCGGGCTCCGGTTCGGTCCAGCCGCCCCAGCAGGGCGCCCCTTCCATCCCCAGCAGCGAAGCCGAAGCCTTTGGCCTGACGCCCTACCGCTGAGATTCCCCCTGGGCTTCCTGCTGTTCAGCCCGCCAGGCGGCGGGCACGAGCAGCAGGAACAAGCCCCACCAAGCCAGCACGCCCAGGGCCAGTGGCAAGCTGATCCACCAGATGCCAAGGGCAAGCCAGCTGAGCGCCACCACCAGCAGACCGGTGGCCACGATCGTCCAGGGCTGACACCACCAGGGTTTCAGGGCCCAGAAGCTCGCCATTGCCGGCTCAGCGCTGGCCAGCGGGGCCTGCTCAGGGTCCACCAACGGCCGCCGGCACATTGGCCGAGGCTGGATTGAAGGCCTTCTGGAGGGTGGCGGAGGTCTGCATGGCCTTCACCAGGGTGCCTTCCGCCACACGGTACTGGGGATCCTTGCGGGTACCCAGATCTTCGATCGTCAGCGCCTTGGCCTCCTCCTCGGTGAGCTTGGCGGGCACATCCGGCAGGATGCCGCGGTGGTGGATGTCGTGGTTGGCCGGGGTGAGGTATTTGGCAATGGTCACGGTCATGCCGGATCCATCGGAAAGGCCCCGCACCGATTGCACCAGCCCCTTACCGAAGGTCTTTTGACCGACGAGGACGGCGCGTTTGTTCTCCTGGAGGGCACCCGAGAGGATCTCACTGGCGCTGGCGGAACCCTCATTCACTAGCACCACCAGGGGCTTGCTGGTGATGGCACGGCCGTTGGCGCGCTTGATGTCCTGGATGCCGTCGCGGGTCTTGGTGGACACGATGATGCCCTCATCGATCCACTGACGAGCAATCTCGACGCTCGCCACCAGCAGACCGCCCGGGTTGCTGCGCAGGTCGAGCACGTAGCCCTGCACCCCCTGGCCCTCCAGGTCACGGATGGCCGCCCGCATGTCGGTGGCGGCATTGGCATTGAACTGCTTGAGGCGGATATAGCCCACCTTGGCGCCATCCGTTGTGCGGTTGATCTGGTGCTGGACCGCATGCAGCTCAATCAGTTGGCGGGTGAGAGGCAGGACAATCGTCTCGCCCTTGCGCCGCAGGGTGAGGGTCACCGGCGTGCCCTCCTTACCCCGGATCAACCGCACCGCATCCTCGGTGGTCATCCCCTTGGTGGATTTGCCATCGATCGCGGTGATCACATCTTTGGGTTTCACCCCGGCCCTGGAGGCCGGCGATCCATCAATCGGTGAAATCACCACCAATTCTTTGGTGTCCTTATCCAGGCTCAACTGAATGCCCACCCCGGAGAGCTCTCCTGAGGTGTCGATCTGCATCTCCTTGAATTCCCGCGGATCAAGGAAGCGGGTGTAGGGATCATCCAGGCTGCCAAGCATGCCGCGGATGGCCAGATAAGCCTCCTTTGGCGTGTCGTAGCTCTTGGCCAGCACATCCTTGCGGAGCTTGCGCCAGCGGTCGGTGGAATATTTGCCGGTGGTATCGAGATAGTCGCGGAAGACGATCTGCCAGACCTGATCCATCACCTCCTTCGGGCTGTCGGTGATGGTGAAGCTGCCGCCCGGAGAGAGCACCATCTCGCGGGCCATCACCGCCGTGGCAGCACAGGCTCCAAGACCCAGAAGCACCACGAAGGTGGTGCGGCCGCTGCGCATGCAGGGAATCCCCCGTGGGGACAGAAACTCTCTTCAAGGTAGCGCCACCCCCGACCCCCAGAGTGGGGGTCAGGGGTCAACCCAGCGGCCGTCCTCCCGGATCAGGGCGATCAGGGCTTCCACCCCCTCGGCTTCCGGCACCCGGCGAATCTCGTCGCGGCCGCGGTAAAGGGAAATGGTGCCGGGGGTCTTGCCCACATAGCCGTAGTCGGCATCGGCCATCTCGCCGGGTCCGTTGACGATGCAGCCCATCACGGCGATGTCGAGGCCGGTGAGGTGGGCGGTGGCGCTGCGAACCTGATGCAGCACCTCCTCCAGGTTGAACAGGGTGCGGCCACAGCTGGGGCAGGCCACGTATTCCACCATCGTTTTGCGCAGGCCCAAGGCCTGCAAAATCGAGTAGCAGACCGGGATTTCCTTCTCCGGTGCCTCGGTGAGCGAGACACGAATCGTGTCGCCCAGGCCCTCCGAAAGCAGGGTGGCGATGCCGGCGGTGCTCTTGATGCGGCCGTAATCGCCGTCGCCGGCCTCGGTAACGCCCAGATGGAGAGGGTACGGGAATCCCTCGGCATCCATACGGTCGGCCATCATTCGGTAGGAGGCCAGCACCACCGGGGCGCGGGAGGCCTTCATCGAGACCACGATGTTGTGGAAATCGAGCCGGTCGCAGATGCGGATGAACTCCAGGGCGCTTTGCACCATGCCCAGGGGCGTGTCGCCGTAGGTGAACAGCATCCGCTCCGCCAACGACCCGTGGTTCACGCCGATCCGCAGGGCCTTGTCCTGGGCCTTGAGCAGACTCACGAGGGGCTCGAAGGTGGTGGCGATGCGCTCGCCAATGGCGGCGAACTCTTCAGGGCTGAATTCGCTGCGATTCGGATCGGGCTTGTCGAATACGAACAGGCCCGGGTTGATGCGCACCTTGTCGACGTGCTGGGCCACCTCCAGGGCGATCTTCATGCCGTTGTGGTGCACATCGGCCACCAGCGGCACCGGGCGGTAGCTGTCTTCGAGGCGCTTGCGGATCTCGCCCATCGCCTTGGCATGGGCCAGGGAGGGCACCGTGACCCGCACGATCTCGCAGCCGGCCTCATGCAGACGGCGGATGCCAGCGGTGGCGCCCTCGATGTCGAGGGTGTCCTCATTGATCATCGACTGCACCACCACCGGGTGGTCGCTGCCGATCCAGATGTCACCCACCCGCACGCTGCGGGTCTGGCGGCGGCGGATCGTGGTGGCATAGCGGGGATCGTCCGCCCAGGCCGGCAGGGCTTCAGCGGCGAATCCCGACGCGGCGGCTGTGGTCCCGGAGGTAGCAGAGGCAGCGTCGGAGCGGGACGGGGCGGCGGTCATCGCGGGGGCTGCGCGTGGCCAAAGCCTGTCACAGCGGCCGGAAAACTGGCGAGGGAAGGCGGCTGAACAGGACCAGGGGCGGCGGAAAGCCGCGCTCAGCCGTTCCTGGCTCACGCCTTGGCGTAGGGCACCGCTTGGGGTTGATCCCGCAAATCATCGATCAGCACAGCGGTGTCGACCACCAACAACACCGGAGCCACTGCTGTGGTCATGGCGTCAGACCCGCCGGCCAACGGTCCAATTCGCCGCGCAGGGCAGACCAGTCCGGGAGATCGGTGCGCGCAGCCCAGAGACCGCGGCCCTGGCGGAGTCGGGCCAGGCGCCCCTGGGGTTGGTGCTGCTGGAGAAAGGCATCGATCGCCTCGCGGATCAGGGCGCTCTGGCTGCGGCCGCTGCGCAAGGCCAGGGCCTGCAATCCCTGCCGCTCCGCCTCAGTTAGGTAGATCTGGGTACGCAACATCGTGCCAGCTTAGAGCGCCACTCCGGATCTTCACCCCACCCAGAGCACCACCTCGCCGTAGCCGAGCAGGGTGCGATCGGCCGTGAGCAGGCTCAGCCGTTCCTGGGCGGCCTGGGTCACCAGCAGCCGATCAAGCTGAACCAGATCACCTGCCGCCGATCCACCAGTTCGGCCGCCAGGGAACTGCCAAGCCGCTGCGGCGCGTAGCCGACCCAGACCAGAAGCTGGGTGTCCAACAAGAGGCCGTTCATCCCGGCTCGATCGCTGCTTCAGCCCAGCTCGAACATGGCGTTGATCTCGTCTTCAAAATCGCGCTTGAGATCGGCATCAATCCGGGCAGTCCCCGCCAGAAACCCCAGACGCCGGGGAGGCTGCTCCTCCATCACAGGGATCAACCGCACCAGGGGCTTGCCGGCGCGGGCGATCACCACCTCCTCACCGGCCAGGGCCCGATCCACGTAGCGGGAGAGGTGGGTCTTGGCGTCGTGGAGGTTGACCTGCATGGAGGGACACCGTCCATGGACTTAGTCCAGGCTAGCGGCTAAGCCAGTTATGGCAGGGCTTCAGCCTGTGCTCTGGCTGAACAGCAACGACCCATCGCCAGCAGACAGCTCGGGCTGGTTGCGCCTGAAGGGCGTCAGAGGTTCCGGAGGCGCAGGCCGCATTCGCCACGTTGCCCGATACGCAACTGGCCCTGAGCCAGGGCCAGCCGGCTACCCCTGGGCGGACACAGCGCGCCGGGCGCGTGCCGAACCCTCTGGTGATGGCTGCCCGTGCTCCACGGGATCCGCGTAACCTGGCACAATCACGAGCCTCACCATCGCCATCGACGAATCCCTGTTGCAGCGGGCGCGGGAGGCGGCGCTGCGGAAGAACACCTCGGTCAATGCCTTGGTGCGCGACTTCCTCGGCCGTTATGTGGAGGCCCGCAGTCGCCGCATGGAGGCCCTCGATCAGTTTGAAGCCATGGCTTGCGGCAGCCACACCGCCAGCCAGGAACCCTGGAGCCGCGAGTCATTGCACGAACGCTGCTGATGCGGGTGTTCATCGACACCAACCTCTGGGCCTACCGACTGGATCGGCGGTAACCGGCGAAATCGGGGCGTGTGCATGGGTGGCTGGCGGACATCGTTGCCGACCATGAGGTGGTGATCAGCAGATCACCGCTTTGCTGCAGGCCCTGGTTGGCTTTGAAGTGGTGGGCACCGATGCCAATTTCGGCCATGGGCGCAGGATCGCCGGCCTAGACGTGGTCAATCCCCTGATGGGATGAGACAAGGCCAAGGGCGGACGAGCTTCACCAACGGGCATCTTGACCAACGGCCTGATCAAGCGAGCGGCTTCGAACCGGATCGGAGGCCTGCCTGAGCTTCCGCGAGGCGTCCGATTGATAATGGTGGGATTGCCGATGCTGGGCGCGGGGTGCGCCGCCCATGAATAACCCCGCTGCCATGGCACGCAATGGCGTCATCCCGGCCAAAGCAGTGCGGCCGGATCACAGCCGCGGCATCCAGGTCGACAACCTCCCGGACGCTCTGCGGGAGCAGTTACTGCCTGCCCTGGAGACCCTGGTGCAGCAGGTGGAACCGGAAGGCCTCTGGCTGTTCGGCAGCTGGGCACGGGGTACGGCCAGCCGGCGGTCGGATGTGGATCTTCTGGTGATGGGCCTTGAGCACTGCCGTGTGCTCGATGCCTATGACGCGGTGCTGGAGGCGTTGCAGAACTGCCGGCTGCCGTTGCAGCCGCTGGTGGCCACGCCGCAGCTGCTGGCCCGCCATGGCGACACTCCCTTCTGGCGCACGGTGCGCCTGGAGGCGATTCCCCTGCTGGCAGGCAGCCACTTCCCATGAGCCTGGAGAGCGCTCGCCAGAGGGCCAGGCTCTGGCTGCTTCAGGCCAAGGACGATCTGCGTGCGGCCCGCTTGCTCGAGGCTGGTGGCCAGCCGGCGCAGGCCTGTTTGCTGGCCCAGCAGGTGGGCGAGAAGGCTCTCAAGGCTCTGCTGGCTGCGGAGGATCGAGACCTGCGCAGCCATTCGCTCACAGGTCTGCTCCGCGAGCTGGGCGACGAGCCGGCCCAGGACTGGCAACGGCAGGCCCGCCTGCTCGACAAGCTCTACGCTCCCACGCGCTATCCGGATGCCCTCGGCGATGAGCTGCCGGCCGATGTGTTCGGCCCCGAGGACGCCGCCGCCGCCTTGGAAGCAGCGACCGCATTGCTCGACTGGGCGGGCGAACAACTGACCTGAGACTGTCCCGCGGAGCGTGAGCCGGCACCCCCTGGAAACACCCTTCCTCCCGCGACGACGCCCTGTCCGCCGTTGACAAACCGGCACAAACCCAGAGGACCGTCTACCCGTAGCTGGTGGGCCAATTATTCAACCGGCACGGCGTCACAGCCACTTCGGGGGGGGGCAGCATATATGCTGAAGATTCGTTGTTTCCAGTGGCTCCTATTCAAACCTCGATCAAGGAGCCGCTGACCTCAGAGGTTTCCAAGTCAAGTCAGTTAGCAGAAATACATTCACGGCCACACCACCTCAAAAAGTTCATCGGCCATGCCGCCTTCGGTGCTGCCCTGCTGGTGACCTGCCTCCAAGCCGGAGCCGCTTCAGCACTTAGCTTCAACTTCACCTTCACTGGGACAGGTGACCCAACCTCCCCGGCAACAGTCACAGGCATCGTCGATGGCCTAGTTGACAATGTTGACAACCAAACAACCGGGCTTACTTTTACCATTACCTCGGCAACAAACACTCCCACACTTGGCTGGTCTACATTTAGCTCTTATTTAGGCGGCACAGGTATTGATGTGTCTGGAGGCCAGGTGACTGGCGCAGACGTGGCTTACGATAACCTCTTTGATGGCGGCCAATCTTTATTCCTGGGGAACCAAGGAAGTTACAGTCCACAACTCACCTCTAGTTCTAATAGTGATAATATTTATATCAATAATGAAGATATTTCAGCTAATAGTCTTCTCTTCGCTCCCGCCTCTACTGCTTCGGTCCCAAGCCCTCTGCCCCTCTTCGGCGCCGGTGCTGCGTTCGGTTGGAGTCGTCGGCTGAGGCGCAGGATCAAGTCTCCGGTTTGAATCGAGGCTCGTTGAAACACCCAGCCCTTCTCTCCCGGAGAGGGGCTTTTTTTATCAGCGTTCTTGTCAGCTGAACTCTTCTCTGATGTCTCCATCTCCTTGAACCCGCCCGATGCCTGCCAGCTCCGAATCTTCGCGATCGCTGCCCTCCCCCATCGCTCGCGGCGTTGGCTTGGCGGGGGTTGTGCTGATCGTGTTGTTTCTGACGATCCTCTCCACTTCACTACTGCCGGTGCGCCTGCTCGATGCGGCCTGGCAGCTGCGGGTCGGCGGCGCGCTGATCAATGCCTCCCCCTTCCCCTTGATCGGCCTGGTGCTGCTCCATGTCGCCGCCAGCCTTGATCCCCAGGATCCGCTGCTGCTGCAACGTCGTCGCCTCGCCGCCCAGCTGGCGTCGGCCGTGGCGATCGGCTATCTGCTCCTCGCTCCGCTGCTAGCCGCCACCAACCTGCAACGCCAGCAGAGCCAGGCCCTGGCCACCAGCGGCGGCCTGCGTCGTGACTCGGAGCGGCTGCAGCAGATGCGCCAGGTGGTGAGCAGCGCCAGCAGCATCCCGGAGCTGGAGCAACGCTTGGCCCCCCTGGACGGCCCCCGCCTCGATGCGGCTGATCGCAGTCTGCCCCTGCCGGTGTTGCGCAATCGCATCGCCTCCCTTCTCGATCAGGCCGCCGCCCGGCTCGAGCGCGCCCGCAGCAGTGCCCCGCCCGCCAGCCCCTGGGCCCTGGTGGGCGAGATCGCCCGCACCAGCGTGGCCTGCATGGCGTTGGCCGCCGGCTTCGCCGGGCTGGCCCGGCGCCCAGGGAGCAACCTTTCGCTGCTGGCGGAGCTGCAGCTCAGCTGGGAGCACTTGCGCTACCGCAGGGGTGCGATGAAAGGCCGCTCCGGCCGCACCTGCGCCGATGCGGACTACCTACGCCAGATCGATGGGGCGGAGGATGGTGAGGACGGTTCACAGAGGTAAGCAGGCGCCGGAGCTCCGCTGCTCAGCGGCGCTGATCCTCCCAACAATCAAGATCGCCTTGAACCGGTGGTGGTGAATTCCGGAACCGCCGCTCAGGCCTTCTGAGAAGGGGATTCATCCACCCCCCACGGATCGGCCAGCTCAGAGGCTGCGGGTGGATCGAGCTGCGGCTCCTGCAGCGCTTCCGGCTTTTCATCGGAGGCCCCCCACAGGTCCGCCTCGCCCACATCAAAGCCTGCCCCGCGAGCGATCTCCGCCACCGCGGCGGCATCCGCAGCGGTGGCAAGAGCCTGCTGCAGATCCGGATCCAGCTCCGCCTGGCGCAGGAAGGCCTCCAGGCCAGCTGGTGAAGCAGCGTTTGCCGCAGCCGCCTGGGTCTCCCCGTCGAAGCTCTCCCCATCGGCCACGGTGTAGCTCACCAGCTCAAGAACAAACGGCGATTCATCGCTGGCCTCCCACAGGTCATCGGCGTTCACCCCAAAGCCGGCAATCCTGGCGATGGCGGCCACGGATTCGGCATCCGGGGCCGAGGCCAGCACCCTCTGCAGGTCGGGATCCACCTCCACCTGCTGCAGGAAGGCCTGCAGTTCGGCCTGGGGTTGATCGACAGGGCTAGCCAACAACTCGATCACCTCCAAAACCTCCGGCGGTTCCCCCGCCGCCGTGAGCAGGTCCTCGGCCGTCACGGCAAAGCCCGCGGCCGTGGCGATCGCCGCGACGGCGGCGGCATCGGGAGCGCTGGCCAGGGGGGCCTGCAGGCTGGGATCGCCCTGGGCCCGATCCAGGAAGGCTTCGAGTTGCTGCAACGACATGGGCTCAGCGGGCGCGCCTTCCATGCTTAGCAAGGGGAGGTCGTTCTGCCCAGGGCCTGCCCCTCAGGCGCATCAAGCCGGCGGTGGCCCCGCCGCATCGAGGCGCCGCCGCACGGCCGCCAGATCGGAGCGGGTGTGCCAGCGCGGCGAATCTTGGGCTTCAGAAGGGTTGCGCAGCAAATAGGAGGGGTGGAGCAGGGCCATCAAGGCGCGACCCTCAAGCAACGGCCCCTCACCGTTGAGCCACTCCCCCCGCAAGCGGGTGATGCCCCCCTTTACCCCCAGCACGGCCTGCAGCGCCGTGGCCCCCACCAGCAGGATCAGGGCCGGATCCACCAAAGCGATCTGCTGCTCCAGCCAGGGGCGGCAAGCGGCCAGTTCGGCGGGGCTGGGG
>DAIQNM010000024.1:0-1339 GCA_036788375.1 Cyanobium sp. CTOTU6536
GCTCCAAGAAGTCTGGCCCAGCACCGGTCCCAATGGCCCCTGGCCGGTTCCTCGGTACGTTTGCTGCATGGACCAGCCGGCCGCCCACAGCTGCAGCAAGAGCTTCGGGGGTTACCCCTGCTGCCATCGCCAGTGGCGCCATGGCGGCCATTGCCGCTTCGTGCATGGCTACAGCCGCAGCTTCACCTTCTGGTTCCGTGCCACCGGGCTCGACCCATACGGCTTTGTCGTCGATTTCTCCAGCCTGCGGGAGCTGGAAGAGCAGTTGGCCCGCCAGTTCGACCACACCTTCCTAGCCAACGCCGATGACCCCCTTCTGCCCCAGTGGCAGGAGCTCCACGCCCAGGGCGCCCTCGACCTGCGGGTGATGGCCAATGTGGGCATGGAGGCCAGTGCCCAGCTGGTCTGGACCTGGGCTAACGAACTGCTGCTGCGCCGCGATGGCGGCCGCACCTGCTGCTGGCGGGCCGAGGCCCGCGAAAACGAAAAAAATGCCGCCTGCTACTCGGCTATTCCCAGCTGGTTTGAGGCCGGTTGAGCCGCGGTTCAGCGGCTCGATGCCTTGAAGGCCTCCACCAGGTTGCGGGTGTTGCGCCGCAGGGTGGCGGCGTAGGGAGCTTCTGGCTGGTCGCCAGAAGTTGGGGTCAGGCCGGATTCCATCGGATCAAAGCTGGTCGGCCGCAATCCAAGGTCTTGGGCTACCCCCTCCAGCGAGCCGCTCTCCCCCCCCGGTTCCACCACCAGGGCCCGGGGTCCTGGGCCCCGTAGCCGGGTCATCAGGCGGCGCAGGTCTTCCGGGGTGGGGCGCTCCTCCGGGGTGCGGACCGCGGCCTCGGTGCGCAAGTCGTAGCGGTCGGCGAAGGAGGTGGCGAAGGCATGGGGCGTGGCCAGAATGGCGCCGCGCCAGGGGGCCAGCTGGCTGGCCAGATCCCGGTCGAGGGCTCTGAGGCGGTCCTGCAGGGCCGAGGCATTGGTTCGGTAGCGGCTGGCGCAGGCCGGGGCGGCGGCGATCAGGCCATCGCGGATGGTGCGCACCTGGTCCTGGGCCCGGCGCGGATCCAGCCAGATGTGGGGATCGGCCAGGCCGTTGTGGCGGGCCGGGATCACCCCGTCACTGCTGTCGATCACCTTCAGGGCCGGGTTGGCGGCGGCCCGCAGCATCGCCGGCACGAAGGGCTCCAGCCCGAGGCCATTGATCACCAGCACCCTTGCCTTGCGCAGCCTCGCCAGATCGGCGGGGGTGGCCCGCAAGTCATGGACATCCCGCGATCCCGAGACCAGCGGCTCGACCCGCCCGCAGCCCGCGGCGATCGCGCCGCTGAACTGGGTGAGGGGAGGC